>CAYVMX010000006.1:41961-59246 GCA_964452725.1 uncultured Candidatus Peribacteria bacterium
AAAAACTTTTGTAAAAAATAAAATCTCTTTGAGCTAAAAAAGTCTACGCAAGGGAACAACTACTGTCAAACGGTTTTGCTAAGATACATTAGATGCCCTCACTAGATGGTTTTCTCGTCGTCAATAAACCTCAAGGGTTTACTAGTCATGACGTTGTGGCAATCGCTCGTCGACAGTTAAATACTAAGAAAATCGGGCACACAGGCACGCTTGATCCTATGGCGACAGGCGTACTAGTGCTCGGTATCGGACAAGGTACGAAGCTAATCGAGTATTTGGTCGGCTGTAAAAAAGAGTATGAAGCCGAGCTGACTTTTGGCTGTACGAGCAATACTTATGATGCCGATGGTGAAGTGGTAGAAAATAAAAATACTCAACCATTTGAAAAATCTGAATTGGAAAAACTTTTACCAGAATTCACAGGTGAGCTATCCCAGCGACCACCAGCTTTTTCTGCTATCAAAGTAAATGGCAAGGCTGCCTATCATCGCGCACGAGCAGGGGAGACACTCGATCTACCACCACGTCGAGTACAGATTTTTGGACTAAAGCTCAATAAATTCTCTTGGCCCAAGGCTGAACTGTCCATACACTGTGGTAGTGGTACTTATATACGTAGTTTGGCACACGACCTCGGAGAGCAGCTCGGCACAGGTGCTCTACTCTCGCGCCTAACGCGCACACGGGTAGGGAATTTTTCGCTTAATCAAGCAATTCCGCTCAAGAGTATTTGTCCAGCGAAGGTAATGCCGCTGATACGCGGGCTGACATTGCCGCAATTCAACCTGACTGCTATAGAGGCAGCCAAGCTCCGTCAAGGTCAAAAAATCGTGCGCCCTACACGAGCAGGAGTGGAGTGCGAAGAGCGTTTGGCTGGTTTATTTGACGATCAGATCGTAGCGATCTTGGAACCCGAAATTAGTAAGCACACACTGAAACCAGTCAAAGTGTTTGCCGAGTCATCATCTTAACTACAAAAATAACAGAATGCTAAGATTAAAATAATGGATTATTTACCATTCTTGACGACTTTCGCACTCACTATCGTTTTAACTTTTTTGGCGGTGCGTTACTTTCCGCGACTTGGACTCATCGATCAGCCAAAGAAATACCGACTCACACGAGCACCGATTCCGTACTTCGGAGGATTGACCATCTTTGTAGGAATTTTATTGAGTAGTTTGATTTTTTTACCATTGACGAAAGAAGTCCTCGGACTGCTAACTGGCATGACGCTACTCACACTTGTAGCCTTCCTAGACGACCGTAGGGGAGTCTCGACACTTATGCGACTCGGGATTCAGATCTTCGCTGGTTTGATCTTGGTCGTCGCGGGTATCGGTATTACACAGATTACGAATCCTTTTGGTGGAGTATTGGATCTGACTGCTATCAATTGGTTAGTTGGTTTCGGTGGTGAGCACCATATCTTTTTGTTGGCAGACATCTTTACATTGCTCTGGATCGTCGCTCTGACCAATACTGTCAACTGGCTCGATGGTATACCAGGATTGGCAAGTGGTGTATCTGGCATGGCAGCACTGGTGCTTTTTTTCCTCGCGGCACGTCCCGACTTTCACTATTTCGATCAGTCTAGCGTTATGATGCTGGCAGAGATCATTGCTGGAGCAGCACTTGCTTTTACATTTTTCAATTTTCCACCACCAAAGATACTCCTCGGTGACACCGGTAGTATGCTGCTAGGGTATACGGTGGCAGCTTTAGCTATTTTTTCTGGTGCGAAGATCGCGACTGCCACACTTGTCCTTGGTTTCCCTTTGATCGATGCGATTTGGGTGATTTTTGACCGCCTACGACGCAGAGTACCACCTTGGCAGGGCGGCGAATGGGATCGTGAGCGCAGAGCTGTTCATCTGCACCACAGGTTATTGGCAGCTGGCTATACCGAGCGCCAAACAGCCTTTTTAATCTTTACAGCGTGTGCTACTTTCGGCGGAGCAGCACTACTGCTAACCACCGCCCTAGAAAAACTAATAGCCCTACTGATTTTGGGCATTACTGTACTTGTAGTCGGTCTCTGGCTGACGCGTGTACAGACAATCAAGCGAGCTTAGGCCCGCTTGATTGCTATTTTGGATACACACAATACTATTTTTCCTCGTCTTCTCCCTTCTTTTCTTTATCTTCCTGCTTAGCCTTAGTAGCTTTTTTCTTAGCAGGTTTTTTCTCCGACTCCACATCTTTGAGCGAGAGTCCGAGACGATGTTCATCTACATCGATCTTGATAATCTTAGCCTTGATTTCATCATCAACCTCTAGATTTACATCTGCCTTCTCGGCATCTTCATCCTGAGCAATTTCAGAAATATGAACCAAACCATTGAGATCTTGTTTGATCGTAATGAAAGCACCAAAGGGAGTGATTTTATTGACTTTACCTGAGACGATATCACCGACTTCGTAATCTTTGACTAGATTTACCCAAGGATCTGGCGTCAAACGCTTCATCGAGAGACTAATCTTGTCAGCCTCTATACCGATGACGATTGCCTCTTTTTCTTCGCCTAGACGCGCATGCGCAGCTGGATCAGAGACACGTCCCCAGGCAATCTCAGAGACATGGACTAGTCCTTCGAGACAACCTTCAAATAGTATAAAAATACCGAAATTGACGATACCGGAGACCTTACCTTTGATTTTTTGTCCGACCTTAATGTTATTGAGAGCAGCCGTACGTTTGATGCCGATAGCCTCACGCTCAGAGAGGATTAGCTTATCGTCATTTTGATCCGCTGTGATGATCTTGACTGTAAACTCCTCTCCAATGTATTTATTGAGACGACGTAGGATCTCTGCTGCATTCGCGCCATTGACACGAGGATAATGCTCTGGAGCAAGCTGGCTGACTGGTATAAAGGCACGAATACCAGCTAGCTCAGTCATTAGTCCGCCTTTATTCGCCTCTTTGATGCGGACTGCAACAGCCTCACCGTTTTTTTGCATTTCCACTATTTTTTGCCAAGCTTTTTCACGACCAGCCCTACGCAAACTGAGAATATATAAACCTTCGGTATTTTCGTTTTCTACTACATAAGCAGAGACTTCATCGCTTACAGCGAGATTCTTGGCAGTACCGAGACCGTCGATAGATTCACGTCCACCGATGATACCTGTGTAAACACCATCTATCTCTACCAAGATACGATTATTTTGGAGATTGACTACAACACCTTTGATTAGCTGACCTGGTACAGGTGGCTCAGGAGGTACAGCATCTTTAAGAAGCGCTTGCATCGGATTCACTTTAGTTGTTGCTTCGGTCATGGTTTTTTGGTGGCTGGGGTTAAGGATAAAAATGCTTCAACTACATCGCCAGCGTTTCGATGTACTTGAGCCGTGGGAGTTTAAAGGAAATTCTCAACTCTGACAAACTAACAATAGATTGATAAGAATTTTGTTCAACTCTTGACATTCAGCTCTGAATTCTCTAAAATGGCATACTTATTTTTTATTCAAAATCCCAATATGTCCGTCGAAAAAGATTTTAGTCTCAACATCCTACCAACAGAATGCTCACACACTGCTAATGAAAACAGTGCCTATACTGTACGTCTACCATTATCACTACTACAAGAAAACTCTGACGACTTCACTAATTCATTGCTAGATACAGCCCATGTAGCTTTTGGGCACAATGCTCCCCAAAGCCGTCAAGTTTTCCTGACTTGCCCCGAGGGCAGTAGCGCACAGCTGGCAGAGCTAAAGCGACGCCTAGAAGTAAGTGGTTGCCAAGTCAAAATTGAGGAAAAAGCAGATGATAGCTTCATCGAAGCAACAGTGATAAAGAAAATTCAAACTACTTGTGTTGATCGTCGCTTAGACGATCTCGCTGGCGGAGAGGATGGTGCTCAAGTCACACATCCGGCCGGACTACTATTTCTGCACCCAGAAATGGCCAAACTTTTGAGACAAAATGGTTTTGGTCATCACCCAAGGTACTTGACCGAAGTCTTGGAACAAGTCAAAGCGAATAATCAAAAAATCACAGAAATCACTACACACGTTGGAGTCAATGGCGGTGGTGGCTGTGGTGGTATAGGAGTGTTAAACCAACTGGGAGCAAATATCAACGAGCAAGCCACCATTGTTAATTTATTGCTTGAGACTAGAGATGCGATCTCAAAGCAAATAGAGGACGTAATAGACTCAGATTGCGAAGTAAACGTTAATATGGTTGGACCAGAAGAAACAGACGAAGGTACTGTGGATTTAAATAATTGCTCTGGTGAGGTCGCTGAATTTTTGAAGGACAAAAGTGTAAAAGTCTAAGTAGCTTGTCTTTTTTTTGAAGATGTCTAGAATGCTTGCATAATAATTTTTTAGCTATGGTTATTCACAGCAAATCTCATGTTCAGTCTCACGTTTGTACAGCTGCCCTCATCTGTTGTATGGACTTTCGCTTTTGGAAAGCTACGACCAACTATGTCCAAAACACACTAGGTATTTACGACTTTGATCTAGTTACTCAGGCAGGAGGCTGTCAGTGCGTAGCAGAAAATGAAGTAGACATGATTCAAAAAGTAGAAAAACACCTTTCTATTTCCAAAGGTCTACACAAAATCAAAATGCTTGTGATTGTCAATCATCAGGACTGTGGTGCCTATGGCGGGGCGAAAGCTTTTGCCGACGAAAAATCTGAACAAGCGGAGCACATGCGTCATTTGAAAAAATCTCTGCTCTCCTTGCAAGCCAGTCACACTGGTCTCAAGGTGATTGCTCTGTTTGCTCATTTCAATCAGTTCGGCGGTATCAGCTTCGCCAGAGTAGACCTGCCGGATGAAAAGTGGCGAACAATTAAAAAAACCTAAACTATAAAAACCAGATTGGTCGAGCGTGTAGCTTGCCATTTGAACACTTCAAAACTAGAATGCCTCGGCTTTAATTCTGGTTTTACTTGAAACACCGTGAGATAATCAAGACCGCTTGGCAAATCACTCGCTCTCAAAAGGGTTTGCTTTGGTATGGTATTGTACCAGCGTTTTTTTCTACCGTCGTTGGCACTGGTTATATTTTTTATCAAGTTTGGGCATTTAAGACTTCACCATTTTTTGGTGGCCTAAATTTTGATTATTCGAGCTTAGTAGATCAAATCGTTACCTTCTCTGGGGAGCACATGACATTGTCGATTGTAGCGGTTATTTTGGCGATTATCAGTGGTTTGGGGTTTTTACTTGCGCCATCACTCTGCGAAGGTGGTGTCATCGGCATAGTATCTGCCGTAGCACGCGGCAAAGAGATCAAATCAGGTGACGGATTCAATATCGGTCTTGCCAATTTCTTTCGCATGTTTGAGTATCGTCTGATTGCTTCGACTTTTAGTTTCGCTGAATTTTTTACAATCTTTTCTGTGATAGTTCGTCACTTAGGTCTGAGTTCAGTTTTTTTTATCGTCTTTGCGGTTATTTTTGCTATCTCGCTGATTACTTATTTCCTTTTTCTTTACAGCGAGATTTTTATTGTTTTAGAAAAAAAATCTGTTATTAACAGTATGCTGAGTTCTGCGCGTCTTGCCTTTGGCAATCTCCAGCATACTTTCCTCATGTGGATGCTGATGTTGCTGATCGCTGCACGCGTCATTATCAATATTGTATTACTTTTTTTAATCCCAATGCTAGTCGTCTTCGTTACAGACTTTTTTGTTTCTCAGATTGCATTGACGATCGGTGTCATACTAGGATCTGCTGTCGGACTACTTGTTTTACTGCTTTCAGCTTATCTAGCTGGTACATTGCACGTTTTTATTACCGCGTCTTGGACACTTACTTTCCTCTCGCTGGATCATAAACGAGTAGAAAATCTAATTTAATAAATAAAAATGTCACTCAAAACTAAGATTTCGCTTTTTATCCGCTGGAGTTTGGTCATTGTCGGTATTTACTTTGTTTTTCAAATACTCTCGATCGGTTACGCACTCGTCTCTGGTAGTAGTATCAAAGACGTAACTTGGTTATTTTTCAGTGGTGAGCTAGCACAGGACGCTGAAAACAGGACGAATTTCCTCATCCTAGGGACTGGAGGTGGTAAGCATGATGGTGCTGATCTCACCGATACCTTTATGATCGCTAGCTACAATCACGATTACGGTACACTTTCCCTACTCTCTATACCGCGTGATTTTTATGTCAAGGCTGAAGATGGCTATGGTATGCGGATCAATGAAATCTATGAGTACGAAAAGCGACGACTAGATGATAGCGAGTCTGCTCTAGAGTCTACAGCCAAAATGGCTAGTCGTGTCTCTGGCGTACCAATTCACTACTATTTAAAAGTTAATTTCCAGGGATTTACCGATCTAGTCGATGCACTCGGGGGAGTGAAAGTCCTCGTGAAAGATTCAATCTCTGATCCTTACTATCCATGTCCTGGCCTGACTGGTTATTGTCCTTTTGAGCTAAGTGCTGGGGTCCACACACTCGATGGACAGACAGCGCTACGGTTTGCTCGTAGTCGCAAGACAACTAGCGACTTTGATAGGGCAGCACGTCAGCAGCAGATCTTGACTGCGATTCGCGAAAAAGCTTTTGCTCAAGATATGCTGCTTGATCCTAGTAAATTACAAGATTTGTACAGCATACTTTCAGAAAACATGGAGACCAATTTACGCTTTCGTGAGCTGATCACACTAGCAAAACTAGCTGACGGTTTTGATCGCAATAAAATAGCCAGTGTAGTGCTGTCCGATGAACCCAATTTCACAGGTGGACTACTCTACTCACCCAATCGTGAAGACTATGGTGGTGCTGCTGTATTGATTCCCGAAGGGAATGATTATCGTCGCATACATACGCTGACAGAGGTTTTCTTTGGCTATCCGCAAGTCGCTGCTGCGAAGCTGCCAATCGAAGTATTGAACTCAACTGGCAAAGCCAATCTCGCCAGTGATGCCGCCTACTGGCTCAATCGCTACGGTTTCGAGACTTACGGAGGCAACTACCCAGGTCAACCACTGGATCACACTACGGTTTATTATTACGACCCAGAGGACGCAATAGCTCAAAAAACCATTGCCGCCTTAAAAAACTTTATTGACGCAGACTATCGAACTGGACCAACTGAGATGCGTCGTCGTGGCTTTGGCATTACTGTTATCTTGGGCAAAGACTGGCGTGGTGGAGAGTAGAGCTTATTTGGCAAACTCAAAAACCATAGTCGATCATCTATAGTTTGATTTTTAGCTCTATCTTCGAATTCGCCGAGTTTTTTCGGCGATACGTAGTCTGGCTATTGCTTGCCAGAGAGCAGCCTTGGCAGCAGCGATCTCTGGTTCACTCTTGGCAGTTGCAATACTCTCTTCGGCACGCTTACGAGCATCTTCGGCAGCCTTTTCATCGATCTCGTCTACGCGTTCCGCTACATCGGCCAGCACACGACATTCATTGTTTGGCGTGAACTCTAGTACACCACCACCGACGAAGAGCTGTTCATCTTTACCATTGGTGTGTACGACTAGCTCACCAGCATGGAGATTTGTCACGAGTGATGCGTGGTGCGGTAGTAGTGTGATCTCACCAGACTCAGTCGGTATCGAGGCGCTCGTCGCCTCACCAGCGAAGAGCTCGTGTTCGGCAGAACGCACAGTCAACGAAAAAGTAGAGGCAAGCGTAGTACTCAAAATTAAGAAACTTCAGGGGTATTTGTCAGGACAGTCCGGATCTCGTCCAAAAGCGGCTGCTTGGCAGCGACGAGGCGGTCATTGCGGACACGTCGAGAGGTGTTACTTTTTGGCTGAATGTGTTTGACGCCAGTCAGTCCGTGAAACTTGGAACGAGAGCCCATAGTAAGAAAAATTAAATCTTAGACCTTCGCAAATACGAAAGCCGAAGGATTTTAACGAAGATTGGTCAAAATAACAATAACTTTAACCACAGCCAGAGCAGCTACTACAATTAGACTTTTTGTGAGTCGAGCCTTCTTTACAGCAAGGATTATCTTCTGCGGATTTTTCTCCTACTGCTGGCTCTATTGCGACTTTGGCTGTCTGAGTAGCGCTACAGGCTGGACAAGCATAAGACTCTGGGTAATCGTCACAACGCACCTCCACACGATAAAAAGTATGCTGGCAGGCAACGCAATCGACACGGTAAAAAGCCATTAGTTTCGAATTTTTAGCTCTGCCAATCGTACCTTGACCTCCTCATTGTACGGCGAGATATCCAAGATGTGCTCATAAACTTTCATTGCTTTCACAGGCTCACTGCGTAGCTCATGGACTTCTGCTAGGGCAGCGAGACTATCGGTATTGCGGCGTTCTAGGCGTACAGCTTTTTCGAAGGAATCAAGTGCACCATTGAGATCTTTGATCTTCAAAAAAACTTGACCCAAACTAATCCAACGACTGGCTTTTTTACCATCTAGACGTAGTGCCGACTGATAGGCTTCGCGCGCAAGTGCGTATTTATTTTGGTGATAAAAGGCCAATCCGAGATTGCCGAAATGGGTCGCTTCACGAGGCTCTAGCTCAAGTAGGAGATTAAAGATTAATTCAGCACGACGCCAGTTGCCTTGGTGTAGGTAGGTCAGTCCTAGGATACGATTGGCTTTGGTGTTGTTTTCATCTAGTGCAAGAGCTTGGATTAGCAGCTTCTCTGCCTCACTCCACTCTTGTCTAGCAAAGTGCGTTTCAGCTTTTCGCAAAAAAGTATTGACCTGAGCCAAACTAGTCACAAGCTTACGTGACTTTTCTGTCAGGCTGAGACGAGTACGCAGTTTGTTTTTACCACGGATTTGGCCAGCTAGGCGACGCTGCTCACGCTCATAGGCACGCTGGGTACGTTTTTCTTTCAAGTCAGCGTGTGAACGATGATAAAATATACCAGCGATACCAGTACTAGCAGCGATGATGAGATAAGGTTGGATCAAGGCAATTATCAATTAATAATTACAGAACGACTGATTGTAGGAGTAAGTCTACTTTTTTGTTAATGGTTTTGCCAGTGGCTTCACTGGCGGTTTGACTGTGGAAGTAGTTTTTTTCGTGGTTTTGACCTCGGCAACAGTGAATATATCGACACCGCCAGTGTCGAGCCAGACTTTGACTTTTTGATTCAGAATATCCAAGCCAATTATTTTGGCGCCACCATGCGGAGTGTCGACCATACTGCCATAGTGCGGCATACCACGTCTCAGCTTCTCGTACTCTTTGAGCTCATAGCTCAAACAGCAAAGCAGCTTCCCACACGGACCAGAGAGCTTGTCAGCGCCCTTCATGGAAAGCTCCTGTGTGCGTGCCATGTCCATAGTGACACTGTGGAATTTTGGTAAGACCTTGCTACAACAAAGCTCGCGACCACAGATACCATAGCCACCGAGCGCCTTGGCGCGATCACGCGCACCGACTTGCTGGAGGTGAATACGTTTTTTGAAAAGACCTGCCAAGCAAGGAACAAGCTCGCGAAAATCCACGCGCTCTTCGGCACTAAAGCTAAAATTTAGCTCACTCTCGTCGAAATTCCAGCTTGCAGAAATGATTTTCATCGGCAGCGCCAACTCAGAGACTTTTTCACGGCATTTTTCTGTTGCTGCGGTGGCAGACTCCTTTTGTTTTGCCAATTTTTCTAAATCCTTGGTATTTACTTTACGTAGGATTTTGCCATTGAGGATTGTCTCATTGGTGACCTTTTTGCGATCAAAAAAAACAATCTTGCCAGCAGCCTGCTTCGTATCACCATGTGAAAAGATAACCTCATCACCAAGCTGGAGACCCCATTCGTCTTCACCAGCATAGAGGAGAGTGCTGCCATCGTAAGTGTAAGCAATACCGATATTCATTTTGATAATTAGTTGGATACGCGATCTAAACTGTCAGCAACAGGTTTTCCGTTACCAGCCTGGCATTGACATTGCGATCTATGAGATCACGCGCTCGATCCGTCGCTCGCAATAATGCAATTAGCTTAGCAGTAGTATACCTCGAATCTGGTACTGACTGACGCGCGCGTGTCAGCAGAAACGACCGTAGGAAATAAGTCAGCGTTTCGAGGAATTTCGCTAGCTCTGCCGACGAGGCAGATACCTGCTCAGCGAGCTGGAAGCGACTATCTAGATCTGGTTTACCAAAAAGCTCCTTGAACCTTCGAAAATATTCGGCGTACTCTGCCAAAATCTCTGGATCACCAGCTAGTCTGATGGCGCGACCGGGTTTTCCAAGCGAAAAATTGACGATCCTGCTGCGCTCAATATCACTCAAGTCTGGAAACTTGACTGCCAAATAATCAGTAATTATTTGATCCCCAACATTGGCAAACTGTACTAATCGACAACGTGAAACTAACGTAGCTGGCAAAAGCGGCAGATTGTCAGTCGTGAGGATAAAAATCGTCTGTGGTGGAGGTTCTTCGAGAATCTTGAGCAGACTATTGGCAGCCTCGCGATTGAGTCGCTCGATACCACGTATTAGCACGACCTGAGAGTCACTCTGTACAGAATGCAACCGTGTAGTGACAGCACGAACATCATCAATACTAAGTGTATCTGTTTTAGCTTTGGGAGTTTTACTGCGGTGTAGCTGGGGAAAATTACTACTGCGTCCGATCTCTGCCCAGTCTTCTGAAATACCATCAATCCAGAGCTGATCGACGACTGTCAGACCAGAGTACACATTGGAGCGGATCTGCCGGCAGGCGCTACATTCACCACAGACACTGTGGTTTTCGCACAAAATCAAACTAGCAAACTCTCTCGCAGCAGTGAATTTACCAACTTCTGCTGGACCAGCTAGCAGATAAGCATGTGTTAGTTTAGCTTCAGTCAGATCATGCTCTAGCTCTGCTAAGCGCTTCGTATTACCGACAAGTGACCAAGAGTGCTGCATACTAGCTGCCGTCACCGACTTTTACCTTCGCTGGACGAATGACTTTGCCGTGTAGTTCATAACCGTCCTCCAGCACTGCGAGGATCTCGTCTTTTGCACCTGAACCAGTGCTGATGGGTTGCTGTCGAGCTGGATCACAAGCACTACCTATCTCGACAGTTATTTTTTTGAGTCCTTGATCTCTCAGAGTTTGCTCGAACTGCTGCTCGATAGCAGTGACACCTTTGACCCAGTCACTGGCTGCCAAATCCGCTGGGACATGCTCTGTTGCACGCTTGAGGTTGTCCAACACTGGCAAGAGTGCTACTAGCGTTCGTTCGCTAGCAAACTTTGTAAACTCTGCTTTTTCAGACTCGGCTTGGCGTTTGTAGTTCGCCAAATCCGCTACTGCTCGCTGATATTTAGCTTCTATTTCAGCGATTTTAGTAGTAGCTTCGTCAGTACTAGCGTCATCGGTTGGAGTAGGTTGCTCCACCTCTATAGACTCATCATCGTCTGGTAGAGTTTGTCCGCCGGAGCTAGTCGAAGTATCATTCATAGAAATAAAATTAATTAGCCAAGTTAATTTACCGTATTTTGACTGGTGAAGTAAATGCTAATCCTTTATCCTGATGATATGCAGTCAAAAATCAAGCCAAAACCATGGGGACGTGAGATCTGGTGGGCAGACACAACGAAATACGCTGGTAAAATACTTGAAGTAAAAAAGAATCAACGCCTCAGTCTCCAGTATCACCGCTGGAAGACTGAAACTCAGTACCTCTATGCAGGCAAAGTAAAGCTGACTTATGGTACAGCTGCCAAAAAACTCAAAACCAAAATCCTCAAACCAGGTGACTCTTTCCATATACCACCACGAATGATCCACCGCATAGAGGGTATCGCCACACTGTCTGTGATTTTCGAAGTTAGTACACCACACCTAACCGATGTCGTGAAGCTCACTGATGACTACGGACGACAGGGAAGTGGCAACAACGAAAAACTAGACCGCAAGCTGGCAAAGTGATTTTAGTTCGGCAGCTCCAAACCCCTATGCAAATCTCTGTCTACTAAATTTTTATAAATATTTTCTGCGATTTGGGCAATTGTAAATTGTTTGATTTTATCAGTATCGAATGTTTTTATACCTTCAATGCGTATTTCTACATCGTAATTTTCTTCAATACTTAGTATCACATCATCTATATCGGTCTCGTCGAGGAGGGTGTCCAGAGCTTTGATTCTGCCACGCTCTACAATGATATCTTTAATTTGAATATCTACGGGCATTCTTTTTGCGAGCAAATCCTGTTTTTGCTCGTCATCTAAACTTTCCAAATCCTCCTCGAAAATAAGTATAGACACCATTAAACTACGAATTGTTTTTACAATCTCCGCAGTAGCAATCTCTTCAGGCGAAGGTGGTCCTATCCTGTCATGTAAAGATTTACTCATGGCAACAATAAGCAGATCAGCATGCTATTTTAGCATTTTTTCCCCGAAGTTGTCAATTTGGTTGGCAAATAGAGGAGTCACCGCTAAACTGCTTCGGAATTAAATTATCTACTATGCGCTTAAATCTCTGGACCAAAACCTTACTCATACTACTCGTCGTCAGTGCACTAGCTGCTAGTGATTTACCCACTGCAAAAAAGGAATGGTTGCGCGCTGTTCCGCTGGTTGGTAATTATCTCGCCAATCAAAAGATCAACCTCGGACTCGACCTACAGGGTGGTACACATCTGGACTACAAAGTCATCACCAAAGACATCCCAAAGCCAGATGTCGATGCAGTCGTCCGTGGTGTCCAAGAAGTCTTTGAGCGACGTGTAAATGGTCTCGGTGTTTCTGAGCCAAATATTTTTGAGTCACAAGTCGGAGATGAACGACACATCATTGTAGAGCTAGCTGGCATCAAAGACGAGCCTCAGCTCGATGAAAACGGTGAGCCAGTACTAGATGAAGATGGTAATCCTATCATCATAAAAGGTGTAGATAAGGCCAAAGAGATCGTGGGGAAAACTATCCAGCTAGAGTTCAAAGAGCAGGTAACCGAAATCGATCCAACTCAAGCAATCCAAATCGAAAAAAAAGCTCGTAACTTCCTAACTGCTGCTATCGCCGATCCAGAAAACTTCACAGAGACTTTTGCTGACTTCGAGGACAAACCTAAGATCACCATAACAGAAGACAAGGAATGGCAGTGGGTGAGTGATCTACCAGAGAGCTCACAAGCAGTCGCAGATTTAGAGGTCGGATCAGTCTACAACGGTATGTTGAGACCAGGACAATACGACTTCACTATCACCGCGAGTGGTCGCGCCGTACAAAAAGAAGGCTTTGAGATCGTAAAACTACTAGAGAAGGAAGATGCCGAACGGGTGATTGAAAAAGAGGAAGAACGTCAAGCTAGCCATATCTTGATCGCCTACGCTGGAGCAGACAATGCAAGTGAAGACATCACTCGTACAGAAGAAGAGGCTCAAGCGCTAGCCGAAGAGATCCTCGCCAAAGCTCAAGCCAAAGATGCTGACTTCGCCGAGCTGGCAAAAGAGTACTCCGATGGACCAAGTGGTACCAAAGGTGGCGATCTTGGTTCTTTCAAGCGAGGCTCCATGGTGCCAGCTTTTGAGGACGCTACCTTCGATACTGCTGAGATCGGTGTCGTACCACAGGTTGTACGTACGCAGTTTGGCTACCATGTCATCAAACTAGTCAAAATTCAAGAGGCAAGTAGCGAGACTAGTACAGAAACACGCGTGAAGCTGGCGAAGGCATACTTCAGCACTGTACCGGACGGCTGGAAGTCAACAGGACTCACTGGTCAGCACTTCCGCACAGCCAACCTCGAATTTGACCAAACCACTTACCGTCCGATCGTCAGCATCTCTTTCACACAAACTGCGATTAGCGTAAAACAAATCAACTATTGGCAAGCAATCTGGTGGATATTAGCTGTCTTCGCAGCTATTGCCGCCTTTGCCTATGGTATCGGTATCGTCATGAGCGAGGGTCGTCGCGCTGAGCGTGGGCGTGATACTTTGATCGCCGTTGTCGCGCTCGCGATCTTGGCAGCATCTATCTACGGTATCTGGACCACGAACACACCAGCAGACGGCGATGCGAGCACGCATGAGCTAGATGTAGCTAGCGAACCCACAGCCACAGATGAAGCAAGCACAGAGATCAGTGAGACCGACAAGACCGGTGTAGACCTCTTCGCCGAGCTAACCAAACGCAATATCAACAAACCCATGGCGATCTTCCTCGATGGTCTGCCGATCATAGATACCAATGGTGATGGCGTGATCAATGAGCTAGACCCAGCCTACGCACCGATAGTCCAAGCTGAGATCACCAATGGTCAAGCGATCATCACTGGTCTGACTGATCGCAAAGAAGCTGCCAATCTAGTAAAAAATCTCAAGACAGGAGCAATCCCAGCACCAGTCAAACTCGTCGGACAGTACAATGTCGGAGCAACACTCGGCACGAATGCACTCAGCACTAGTCTCAGTGCTGGCTTTTATGGATTGCTGATAGTTATGGTATTCATGATATTTTATTATCGACTGCCTGGCTTCATCGCCAGCCTAGCACTCGTTATTTATGGTGCGACCTTGATCTTCGTACTACAAGTTCTCGGTGTAGTGCTCACACTCGCAGGTGTCGCTGGTTTGATCCTCAGTGTCGGTATGGCAGTCGATGCCAATATCCTAATCTTTGAACGTCTAAAGGAAGAACTCCGACTAGGGAAGACATTAGGTTCGGCAGTGGAAGATGGCTTCGATCGTGCTTGGACTAGCATCCGTGATTCCAATGTCTCGACCTTGATCACTACTGCGATCCTGTACTGGTTTGGCAGTTCTATCATTCAAGGCTTCGCACTCACGCTCGCTGTTGGTGTGCTGATCTCCATGTTTACAGCCATCACGGTTTCGCGCTCGTTTCTGCGTCTTACAATTGGCACTTTCCTCTCACGAAACTCGTTCTTTGGCGTCAAAAATAATTAACTTCCACCTATGTTTCCCTTCATCCGCCACTCTCGCAAATGGTTCGTATTGTCCATGACGGCCATCGTAATTAGCCTCAGTGCGATCGCGATCTTTGGTCTCAATCTTGGTATTGACTTCACGGGCGGTACACTTTGGGAGGTCAAGTTCGGTACACCAGTAACAGTCGAAAAGCTCAACGAGACACTCACCAGCGTAGAAGAGCTCGATCTCGGTCAACCAGTTATCACACCAGCAGGGGAGGACGGACGCTACATCTTGCGCTTCCGCTATCTCGATGGTGAAGACCAACAAGCCAAACTAGAAGCAGCACTAAGCAAAAATATCGGTGGCTTCGAGACTGAGCGACTCACGACTGTCGGTCCAGTGATCGGCAAGACGCTCAAGGAACGTGCAATCAGGGCGCTGACTTATGCTGCCATTGCAATTATTCTCTATATCGCTGCGACTTTTCGTGATCATCGCCGTGACAAACTGACGAAATACAATGTTTTCGGCGCTTTTGCGGCTTTCTTTGCTCTCTGGCTAGAGACTGCCGAAAGTGTCACGAGTCTTGCGATCGACCCCGCCGTACAGCGCTGGGGGGCATTTGGCGTACTACTACTAACTTTTCTGGCCTTTCTCTACTTTGAGATCCGTAGTCGCAATCCTAGCCTGAAATACGGCGTCTGTGCGATCCTCGCGCTGGCGCATGATATCATCATCACACTCGGACTACTGGCGATACTCGGGGTGGTGCTAAATGTTGAGATCAATACACTGACCATCACAGCTCTGCTAGCTATCATGGGCTTCTCTGTCAACGATACGATTGTTGTTTTTGACCGATTACGAGAGAATCTAAAATACCAGCGTTCCACTGAGACTTTTGGTGATGTCGCTGACAAAAGCCTAAATCAAACACTGGCTCGTTCAGTAAACACCAGCGTCACGACGATTATTACATTAGCTACGCTTTTTTGGCTCGGTGCTGCATCGATTCACTGGTTCATCGGTGCGCTGCTAGCTGGTACTTTGGTCGGTACTTACTCCTCCATTTTCATTGCCACGCCACTCCTCGTCGTCTGGCAGGATCGCCTCACCCGTGGCTAAACCAACAAATATGTCAAAGCAACTAACTCGTCTTCGCTCGACAAAGCGAGCTACGAAAAAGTTCACTGTCGCAGTACTAGCTGGTGGCGATGCTGCCGAACGTCAGATTTCGCATCAGTCTGGTCGAGCAGTTGTGACAGCTTGTCGTACGCTCGGATATCGTGCGTTGCTTTTTGACCCAGCACGCGATTTGACGAAACTGTGTCGAGCAAAGAATCAGATCGATGTCGTGTTTCCCGCACTCCACGGTAGGGGAGGAGAGAACGGCAGCATCCAAGGACTACTGGAGCTTTTACAATTACCTTATGTTGGTTCAGGTCTTATTGCCTCGGCTACAGCTTTTGGCAAGGTACTCGCCAAAGCAGTCTACAGACAAGCCAAATTGCCAGTAGCACGTGACTTTGTTGCGCTCAAAAGTGATTCCGCGGCAGCCGCAAAAGCTTTGAAAAAAGTGGGTTTACCGTGTTTTGTGAAACCAGCAAATGAAGGTAGTAGCTACGGCGCAAGCGCAGTACGCAAAAGGTCCGAGCTCCTGGCAGCCCTCAAAAAAGCATGGCGCTATGACGCAGAAGTCCTAGTAGAAGAGCTAATCGAAGGCACAGAGATCAGTGTCGGAGTCTTGGAAATCGGTGATCAGCTACAAGCTCTGCCAATCGCTGAAATCCACCCCAAATTTGGATTTTTTGACCTCAAAGCAAAATACAATCCCAAACTTTGTGCTGAAATTATACCTGCTGAGATATCGAACAAACTCAAGAAAAAAGCTCAAACCTTTGCCAAAAAAGCACATCAGATCTTACAACTACGAGATCTATCGCGGACCGATATGTTGATCCGCAATGACAAAATCTATTTATTGGAAACTAATACACTACCAGGCCTCACACCAAATTCACTTTTTCCAAAAATGGCTCGCGCGGCTGAAATAAGCTTCGAAAAGCTAGTCGGGGGACTACTCAATTGCGCTCGTAGTAGACTTTGAATCATCACAGATTTGAAATACAATTTTACCATCTTGCTTTGTAGAGCAAAGATCTGGCACGATTTTCTCCAGTGCCCAAAAGCCTAATATTCCTGTATATAAGAGTGCCAAGAATGCACCTATCAAAACTAAATTTAGAATGAACGATACTATAATTAAAGATTTTGATTCCATGTTTATATTATACATGGAAGTCTTTTTTTTGTCAAAAAAACCTGTAAACTATAATGGATTTCATTGCGTCGCTCGTCCACACGACTGCTAACGTATAACGTATCACATTTCTCACTATACCTCCCCAAACAGCCTCAGAACTTTCCGCCTGCGGCGGAAAAACCTGAGTCTGGCTCGGGAGGCGGGATTCGAACCCGCGACCCTTCGGTTA
>CAYVMX010000007.1:0-20179 GCA_964452725.1 uncultured Candidatus Peribacteria bacterium
TGGCAGCGGGAGTGTCGTCTTTGGAGTTCATAGGAGGTGTGAGCTAAACAGTATTTCTTTCGAAAAGTACTCTGAAAGTACTCGAGAGAGTATAACAAAAGGACTAGCTGGGGGCAATTTAATTACGGATTACCTTATGATTTCTGGCTTTTAATTTGACAAATATATTATTATTGTTAAAATAAATGCCATGTCTAAGCTCGATCAGTCCGAAGTTTCTAGTAAAAATAATCCATTCATGACAGGCTATGATACTGGGCTACTGAGTCCATTTGTGCCAGACACTGAGTGTAGCTATAAATTTGACAAGGGTCTGATTACAGAAAACTGGTTTGCCAGTGTGGAAAAACTAATTAAACAAGTCCGACCAGATATGAAAGTAGTACTGAACATGGGAGACTCTTCGACTTCGGGTTGGCATAGTGATTATGTCTACAAAGATAACCGGAATCCTTACGCGCCATTCTTTCGCTATCCGACTTATAGCGATATTGTGCGTCAGCAGGGTGACCTAGCGGTCTTCAATGCTGGTGTGCCAGGTTATACGAGCCTACAAGGTTCACAATATCTAAAGGAGTTACTTGCTGTCTTCGCTGAGTATCGACAAAAGATTGATTACATCACACTCTACTTTGGCAATAATGATGCGCTTCACAGTTCTGCTTCGGACTATCAGGCAGATCTGACACAATTGATTGCTCAGGCTAAAAGTACTGATGTACGCGTAGTTGCGATTAAGCCGTTGATTAACTATCGCTGGCAGCCTGGACTGCGTTCAAAAAAACATCTGGGAGAATTTGCTGTGGCGTTAGATGTACTACAGGACTTAACAATTAAGAGTGAGCTAGCCCAGGCACAGGTATTATTTCGTGAGCAGGATTACAAACAAGCTCTGGAGCAAGATGGAGTTTTGCCTAGGTTGAAAGCTAAGCATGCAGACGCTTTTGATCAAGTGATCGCGAAGGCAGGTGTAGAAGTGATTGATTTACAAGAGCAGCTCGGTGATGGTGGAGCTGAGTATTTTATTGACTACTGTCATCCCAATCAGCAGGCTAGTCAGTTAATCGCAAATGCCTTTTTTCAACTGACAGGTTTAGATCAATCGTCGGTGCAAGTCAGTCCAGTTGCTCCTGCTTGGCAGTTTCGCTGCTGGGAGTTATTTGATAGAGTTGCACAAAAGGTTGCCCCTGCTCGTAAGGACTCAAGAGTTGATATTTATAGTTTATACTAGCTTGCTAGTCGGAGCAGCTCTGCCCAGCGCGCGTCGACCTCGGCTTGGACATGAGTGAGGAGAGCGGCATTCTTGGGTTGTAGTAGGTGGCGGAAGCGCTTCTGACCAGTGAGCCATTTTTCAATGGGTTGTTTTTCTTTGGGTTGGTAGTTTAGCTTGTACTTGCCGTTCACCACTTCTAGTAGCGGCCAAAAGCAAGTGTCCACAGCGGCTCGGAGTAGCTCCATACCCGCTGCGGGGGCAGACTTCCAGTTCGTCGGGCAGAGTGCCAAGACATTCAAAAACGCTGGACCAGCAGTCTCGAAAGCCGTGTGAGCTTTCCTCGTGAGATCTACCCAATCGTGTGGACTGCCCTGTGCGACGTAGGGGATCCGGTGTGCTGCCATGATCGCTATGATATCTTTGCGTGGGGTTTGCTTGCCTGCGATTTTGCTCCCTACTGGGCTAGTAGTCGTCGCTGCGCCTAGTGGGGTCGCGCTGCTACGTTGGTAGCCGGTATTCATGTAGCCTTCGTTGTCCACACAGAGATACACAAAGTCATGTCCGCGCTCTGAGGCACCCGAGAGTGCTTGCAAGCCGATATCATAAGTCGCACCGTCGCCGCCGATCGCGAGGATTTTCGCTGGTTTTTTGCTCGGTAGCTGACCCTTACGGGCGAGTGCTTTCTGCGCGGCTTCTACGCCGCTGGCGACCGCGGCTGTGTTTTCAAACAAACTATGAATCCACGGCGTATCCCAGCTCGTCTGTGGGTAGGCACTCGTACAGATTTCCAGACAACCTGTCGCATTCACCACGATCACAGGCTCGTCGGTAGCCGCCAGCACCTGCTTCACGATCATGCCGATACCACAGCCTGGGCACATACGATGACCAGCAGTCAGACGTGGCTTTTTGACATTGAGAGTTTTCAAGTTCGGGATGAAAGGAGTTTTGGTCACTTAGTTTTTTAAATTTACAAAATTCACTGCTGACAAATCTTTTTTGCTACAAGTGTGAAAGATCTCAATAGCATCGACAGGGGCGAACTCGCGCTGACCGATACCATAGATCCAATTCGTCGTCTTGGCTTTCGAGCCAGCGGTGTGGAGCGCGGAGTTCAGCTCGTTGTACAGCGGTCCGCCAGTCGCACCGGCCGGCATGGTACGGTCGAGTACAGCGATGTTTTTTACATTTTGTAGAGCTGCTACTAGCTCGACAGTGGGGAAAGGTCGGAAGGTGCGTAAGCGCAGGAGTCCGACGCGCTCACCTTCGGCTCGCAGCGCCCTCACCGCCTCACGCACAGTGCCAGCGGCGCTACCCATGATGACGATCACAGTCTCGGCATCCTCCAGCTCGTAAGTCTCGAAGTGCTGAGAGTAATCGCGCTGAGTGAGACTTTGGAATTCAGCACCAACTTTCAGAATCACTTTCCGTGCCTGTTCCATACCCTCGTGCTGGCTACGACGATGCTCAAAGTAAGAGTCGGGGTTGGCATATGTACCGTAGCTCACAGGTTTGGTCAGGTCGAGCAGAGGGTTTACTTGTACCGTCTGCCCGATGAACTGCTGAACTGCTGTATCTTTCAAAAGCGCCAAGTTGGTCGAGAGGTGGCTGGTGTCGAATGCGTCGAAGCAGATCATGACAGGTAGGCGGACTTTCAGATCCTCAGCGATAGGAAACGCCTGTATAGCGAGGTCGTACGCCTCTTGTACGCTACCAGCGAAGAGCTGTAGCCAGCCAGTGTCGCGCTGAGCCATCGCGTCGGAGTGATCGCCGTGGATCGAGAGCGGCGCCGAGAGCGCACGGTTGCCGTTCATGAGTACGATGGGCAGCCGCAAACCAGAGGCGTTGAAAAGCACCTCATGCATGAGTGCCAAGCCCTGACTGGCAGTCGCGGTCATGGTGCGCGCACCACTGGCCGCTGCGCCTACACAGGCGCTCATAGCGCTGTGTTCGCTCTCGCAAGGTACAAACTCCGTCTGAACCTGCCCATCGGCTACAGCCTCGCTGAAACGCTCTACGATGTGGCTGGCAGGTGTGATCGGATACGCGGCGACGACGTCAGGGTTGAGCTGACGCATGGCTTCCGCCAGAGCTTCGTTGCCGTTTAGGACTTTCTTAGTCATTGAATGATTAAATCTGCTTAGGTTTCTTTTTCACGATTTTCAGACTCTTTGGACTGGTCGGGCAAGCGACGACGCAGAGTCCGCAGGCTTTACATTTGGCTTCGTCGACGCCGATCATATTACCTTTGGAGTCGGTCAGGATCGCCTCGTCGGGACACACTGGCCAGCAGAGATTACAGTTGATACAGCTGGCTTTATCCCATTTGCAAGTGCTTTGGCTCCAGTTGCCTGTGTCGTACTCACGGCTGCTACCCGCCTCGGTGACGACTGCTCCGAGGGGGAGCTTCGACCAAGACTTTTGGTGGGGACGACATTTTTTGGGACTGTTCATTCAGGATAAAAATAGAGAGATCTTTCGACAAGCTCAGGATAATAACTTTACTTCATTGTAGCCGTGCTCGAAGGCTTTCAGATTGCCCGCGACGATTTTTTCAGATAATCCACGAGCGAGATAGCTTTTTAGTTCGGCTTGAAAGCTCTCTAGTGTCGCGAGTCCAGTGAGTGCCAATAGTGCGCCGAGCAGGGGGACGTTGGGGATATCACGACCGATTTCACTGACTGCGATACTGCTGGCGTCGAGAGCATAAGTCGCCGTTTCCCCCGTAAAATCTAGCTTTTGCTGCGTTGTGTTGACTAGTAGTTTACCCGTTGATTTCAAACCTTTCAAAACAGTCTCAGGAGATACCTCGCAGCTGGCGATCAGTGTTGGATCTAGTAAAACGACGAGATCTAGCTCGCTCGGCTGGCTGGGATCGGTGAGTGGTTCAGCGCTGATACGATTGAACACCGTGACAGGCGCACCACGCTTCTCCGCGCCGAACTCAGGGAAACTCTGGACAAACTGACCATGTGCACCGAGGATCTCCGCCAGTGCAGTCGCGACGGTGATCGCACCTTGCCCAGCTCGGCTATGCCAACGAATTGAAAAAGTCTGAGAGTCCAAAGTAAAGCAATTTTACACTTTTTCTGTCTGCTAGTCTTGCTTTAGATAGAGTTTTGTGCTAGAATAAGGGGAAAACTTTGGAAAAATTGAAATAAAAACACTCAATGGAAGACCAAAAGACCAAGCAGACCGGACAAACAGACGGTAGTGCTGCCAATTCGCTAGTAGTAGGGCAAAGCGCTGCCTCTACTCCCGATGAGCTGAAGCCAGTCTTGATCGTGCCTGATGGACACAAGAGTGCTCAGCAGCCAGCAGCCAGCAGCCAGCCAGTCAGTTCACAGGCTGTACCAAAGACTGATTCAGTTCAGTCTCAGACAGCTGTGTTTACACCAGTGCCGACCGAGCAACCAGCTCATACGCAGCATACCCAGCCTGTGTTACTTGCCTCTGGCTCACAAACTTCTCTCTCTCCTAGGAGGGCTACGACAGTCAAGTCGGCGAGCTCCGCAGCAAACAGCCAGTCTCAGACAGCAGACAGCGTTCAACTCACCAGTCAGGTAGCCAAAGAGCTCAAACCCTCAGTAGCTGCGCCTCCAAAGCACCAAGTAATTAAGGAGCTAAAGAACCAACCAGCTGCTCTAATCTCCGCTACACCAGCGACACCGACAGCTACTGCTCGTCCGACAGTCGTGGCAGCCGTACGTCCGAAGCTGACCTTCCCCAAGCCGATCGCACGGACAGTCTCGCGGATCACCAAGCCGACACCGAGTACGCCAGTCACTTCAGCCATTTCAGTGACTGCACCAGTACCATCGACTGCTGCCGCTACATCTGCAGCAGCACCTACTTCGTCGATTTCTACTCCTCCTGAGTCGGCTCCACCGAAGCAGAATTTTTTTAGTAAATTATTCAAGCGCAAGCCACCGACAGAGGCAGAGACAGCCAAAGTCGCAGAGCACCAGTCGGCAGTTGCTCAGATCCATGCAGCCGAAGAGCTATACAAAAACGGTCTCGCAAGTATCAAAGATTTGATTGCGCCGAGCAGTCTGGAGATCCACTACAACTACCTCAATCTCTCGGGTGTGTTTGTCCGGAGCTTCTTCATCTATAGCTATCCACGCTATCTCGATACCAACTGGCTCTCACCGATTATCAACTTCGACGCGACTTTCGAATTCTCTCAATTCATCTATCCGATCAGCTCGGAGGAGATCATGAAGATCCTACGCAAGAAAGTCGCACAGATCCAAAGCTCGATCACGATCGACCAAGAACGCGGTAATGTCCGTGACCCCGCGATGGCGACCGCACTGGAGGACGCCGAGCAGCTACGGACTGAGATTCAGCGTGGTCAAGAAAAATTCTTCCAATTCGGCATGTACTTCACAGTCTATGCAGACGATGAAAAAAAGCTCGATACTGTGACCAAGCAATTCGAAGGTATGCTCGGAGGCAAGCTGATACTGACCAAACGTGCTGATATTCAAGGTGAGCACGCTTTCAACTCCACACTGCCACTCTGCCTCGATGAGTTAGAAGTGCATCGCAATATGAATACCAGTCCGCTTTCGACGACTTTCCCTTTCATCTCCTCTGATCTGACGAGTGATGAGGGTATCCTCTACGGTCTCAATCGTCACAACGACTCCCTCGTGATCTTCGATCGGTTCAAACTACCAAATGCCAACTCAGTCGTCTTCGCTAGCTCGGGTGCGGGTAAGAGCTACGCGGTCAAACTCGAGATCCTGCGTATGATGATGCTGGGTACGGACATGATCGTCATCGATCCAGAAAACGAATACGAATCCATCACCAATGCGGTCGGTGGTAGCTATCTACGCGTTTCGCTCAATGCCGAGCAGCGGATCAATCCTTTTGATCTACCGCAGGCTTTCGACGATCAGGACCTACATCCAGGAGATCTGCTCCGCAGTAATGTCATCACGCTGACTGGTCTGCTCAAACTAATGCTAGGCAAGCTGACTGATACCGAAGAGGCACTACTAGAAAAAGCCTTATTCGAGACTTACGCAATCAAGGGTATCACGATGGATACAGAGCGTCCTGGTGATGTCGCACCGCCGACGATGGAGGACTTTCACTCGGTACTGACAGGTCTCACCGGCGCAGAAAGCATCGCTCAACGCCTCCAAAAATACACAACAGGTACTTTTGCTGGCATCTTTAACAAGCCAACCAATATCAACCTCGACAACAGTCTGGTGACTTTTTGTATTCGAGATTTGGAGGATCAGCTGCGACCAGTGGCGATGTATATCTTGCTCAACTACATCTGGAATCGCGTTCGGAGCAAGCTCAAGCGTCGTGTGCTCGTACTCGATGAGGCTTGGACGATGATGCAGTACGAAGATGCGGCGAAGTTCCTCTACGGTTTGGTCAAACGTGCCCGTAAGTATTATCTCGGTATCACGGCGATCACCCAAGACGTAGAAGACTTCCTCAGTAGTCCGTACGGTCGACCAGTCGTGACCAACTCTTCGATGCAAATGCTTTTCAAGCAGTCGCCTAGTTCGATGGAGATGCTCAAAAAAACTTTCAATCTCACGGATGGAGAAAAGTACTTACTCTTAAACTCTAGTGTCGGTCAGGGGCTCTTCTTCGCTGGTCGTAAGCACGTCGCGATCCAAGTCATCGCTAGTTATTCAGAGCACCAGCTAGTCACTACTGATCCTGAAGAAATCCTCGCCCAAAAGGCCAAAGCTGCGGAGGGATTTGGTAAGTAGATCTGGTCTTCGCTACGTTACAATAAGCTCCCGATGAGCTTTAATTCCCCATGCCCACGATCCCCAGCACTAGCCCCAGACCAGCGAGGACGCCGCCGATCAGCCAAAAGCGCATAGTGATCTGATGCTCGGGCCAGCCGAGCTTTTCGAAGTGGTGGTGGATTGGTGCGATGAGGAAGACTTTGCGACCAAAGAGCTTTTTGCTCGTGAGCTGAATGATGACTGAGATAGTCTCAAAGATAAACACAGCAGCGATGAGTAAAAACGGAACGAGTGAATCGGTGAGCATCGCGATGACGCCCAGCGTCGCACCGAGGGCATAGCTACCCGTATCACCCATGAAAAACGCCGCTGGAGGGACATTGAACCAGAGGAAAGCGATGAGTGCACCGACGATGGCAGCACAGAGCGTCGCGAGTAAGAAAAGCCCTTGAAAAAACGCAATCACGGCGAAAGCACCGAAAGCGATGGCGAGGAGTCCGCCTGCCAGTCCGTCGAGTCCGTCGGTGATATTGACAGCATTGGCACTGGCGATGATGACGAGTATGAAGAGTGGGATATACCAAAGCCCAATGTCGAAGTCACCGAGACGTGGGATGTGGATCAGGCAGGCCTCTACAGTCTGGTCGAGACAGCCGAGCTTCGAGTAAAACCACCACGCCCCACCCGCGGAGAAGAGCGTAAGCCAGATCAGCTTTGGGCGCACGTGTAGACCTTTGCCGCTGCCACGACCCGTGATGTTGTACCAGTCGTCGAGCATGCCGAGGAGTCCTGCGGTGACGAGTGTAAAGAGCGGTATATAAGTCTCCTCGCGACTCCAGAGTGAGTAGGTCGTGATGTCAAACGCTTGGGGTATCAGCGAGAGTAGGACCATGAGCACCACCGTACCCCAGATGAGGATCCCGCCCATCGTCGGCGTGCCGGATTTTTTCAGATGTAAGGCTTTGAAAAGACTAGCAGTCTTGCCATCGACGCTCGTATCACGGATTTGCTTGCCGATTTTGTTGGCATGGAGGAAACGAATAAAAAGCGGAGCGAGTAGCATCGCCACTCCAAAGGAAAGTACACCGAAAGAAAAGATAAACGCGAGGTTGGGGAGAGACTCCATGGGAGACAGTATACAGTAGACAGTAGGATACTACTCAGTAGGATAATTTTTCCGCTTGACCATCAGTTAACCAATTAACTGACTAACTATTGTCACCAGCGATGGTTGCGGTCTGCCCATTCGAGTAGAGTTTTGGCTTCTTGAAACCGATTCGGACTGTCGAGTACGATCGCTAGTACGTCCTGACCAGAAGTCATGCGAGCGATCGCTGCGACACCTTCACCAGCGTCCACTGTCGAGCCAGTCTTGAGTCCTTGGATATCGAGGTAGCTGTTAAAGAGGATATTCGTCGAGACGAGGTTGTGGCGGATTTTCCCATTAGTTGAGAGGACGCTAGTACGGTGCGTACCGACGATTTTTTTTAGTACTGGATCGCGGCGGACATAGCCGCCCAGGAGTGCGAGATCGTAGGCAGAGCTGTAGTTTTCACCATTTTCATCATCGTAGCCGACAGGATTGGTGAAGTGGGTGTTTTTTAGTCCGAGTTGTGTGACTTTGGTATTCATCGCGGCGACGAAGGCACTCTCGCCACCAGCATAGTGCTCGGCGAGTGCGGTAGCAGCGTCATTGCCACTCTCGATCAGCGCAGCCTGCAAAAGTGCTTCGACTGAGATCTGTTCACTCGGACGCAGCCAGACTTTCGCAGGTGGCTGGGCAGCGGCATTTTCGCTGACCGTTACGATCTCTTTTAGATCGTAATTTTTGCGTACGACTATGGCGGTCATCAGCTTCGTCAGACTGGCGATGGGGCGACGTTCGTGGGCGTTTTTTTCGTACAAGACTTTTCCCGAGCCGAGATCATAGATCAGGGCAGCCTTTGCATTGACTACAGGCGCAGGAGACTCTCCGACGAGCTGGGGTACAGGCTGGAGTGCTGCTAGCTCGACTGGTGGTAGGTCGGTCGGCGTGCTCAGCCCAAAGACGAAGGCGAGGAGTTCAAACATATTCAGTAGATAGGATACAGCTAGAATCAAAAATTACTAATTGACTCTTACTCTCCTGTTTGAGTTTTGCAAGAGTATTTCTCCGAAATTTCGGAGAGATTTAGGGTGCTACGTTTTCCGTAGGTCTTCGACTTCTGTAGTGGTCAGATAGCGCCACTTACATAGCGGTAGTTCCTTTTCATCGAGTTTGAGGTTTTTGATCCTTACCCGCTTTAGCTCTCGGACTTCGCAGCCGACTTTGCCAAAGATTTTGCGGACTTGGCGGTTTTTACCTTCGGTGATGGTGATGCGAGCCTTGCGATGGGCGAGGGGTTCGATCTTAGTCGGTTTGGTATTGCTGTGGTCGAGGCGGACACCAGCTTCGAGCTTGCGGATACGTTCGTCGGTCAGAGGTGCGGTGAGTGTGGCCTTGTACTCTTTTTCGCATTCCCACTTTGGATGAGTGAGGCGGTAGGCGAGCACGCCGTCGTTGGTCAGGATCAGGAGTCCAGTGGTGGCTTTGTCCAGTCTGCCGACGGGGAAGACTCGCGGCTTAGTTGGCACGAGGTCGAGGACTATTCTTGGTTCGGTGGCAGTAGCTTTGCTGCTCGTCACATAGCCTGTCGGTTTATTTAGTACGATATAGACGAGTTGTTTTTGTTCAGCGAGGACTTGGTCGGCTACTGTGATCTCGTCTGTCTCGGGGTCTACCTGCTGCCCGACGGTGCCAGTCTTGCCATTGACCATTACGAGTCCGCGTTCTATTAGTTTGTCAGACTCGCGACGACTGGCGACACCTTGATCGGCGAGATATTTATTGAGGCGGAGTGGCATAAGCTTGACAATTTTAAATTAATTAGTGAAAATAAAAAACTATATCTGTATTTTACTTGAATAATTTAATTGGATTAAAAAATGTCTTATCTATATAAAAAAATGGAGAATGCTACTGGCGAAGAAATCATAAACACAGGTGATGTCGTTAGAACAGCAATACGAAATGCCTTGAAACAAAACGGCGTAGAGCTAGATCCAGATGCTCAGTACGCAATATCATGGAGTCTCGAGACAGATGGACTATGGCCTCTCGGTAGTACTACTTTTGAATTGAGGTCTCAGACTGGAGAGATCTTGGCGGAGGGTAGTTGCCCTTCAAAGAATAGATATATAGTAATCTAGTTTTGGCTTTTTAATTTAGCTTTGACTGTCTCGACCAGCTGACCAGCGCCACGGATTAGCTCGCCGTTTACTACAAATGTCGGAGTGGAGTTCGCTCCAGCACCGATAGCAGTACGGTAGCTAGTCTGGATTTTACCAGCGTAGCGACTTTCTGCGACACAGGCTTGGTATGCTGCATTGTCAAAAGTACCGTCTTTGGAGTAGCCGTACTTCTGCGGCAGTGCAGCGAAGAACTCCTTGGTAAATTTGCCTTGGTTTTCAAAGAGAGCGATTTCCCATTTTTCACCGTAGTCCTGTTCACTAGCGCACTCATAAGCATTCGCGGCAGCGCGTGATAGCTCGTGTCCGGGGATATCGAGCGGGAAGTGTCGGTACTCAAAATGCACACCGTCCATACGGCGGACTTCACGACTAGCAGTTAGTGCGCCTTTACACGCGGGGCAGGAGAAGTCGCTAAACTCAATCACAACGACTTTTTCGTCAGCTTGGATCGGCTTGAGATTGAGCCAAGGGTTTTCGCTAGTACCGCCACAAGCGGTCAAGACTAGTGAGGCTAGGATCAAGGCGAGGGCAGGGAGTTTTTTAAACATTGGAGTGGTGATAAAAGTAAATCAGAGAGATTTTACCCCAAAGCAGGGGTAAGCTAAAATGATCGCCTAAACTGCTATGTCTTTTTATCGCAAATACAGACCGCAAACACTGACCGAGATCGTTGGTCAGACTCATATTCGTCAGACCTTCCTAAACGCTTTGAAAAAAGGCAGTTTGGTCCACGCTTATATTTTCACTGGTCCACGCGGTACAGGCAAGACAAGTCTCGCACGGATCATCGCACGCGCGCTGAACTGCGAGTCGCCGGCTGCCGCCGGTGAGCCTTGTAATACCTGTAGGCTTTGTACCGCTGCACTGGATAATCATCTCGTGGATCTAGTCGAGATCGACGCAGCGAGCAATCGTGGTATCGACGAGATGCGAGATTTGAAAGAAAAAATCACCTTTGCGCCGAGTCAAGCGAAAAACAAGATCTATATCATCGACGAAGTCCATATGCTGACGAAGGAGGCTTTCAACGCACTACTCAAGACACTCGAAGAACCGCCCGCACACGCCTACTTTATCCTCGCGACGACAGAGGCACACAAAGTCCCCGAGACGATCCTTTCACGTTGTCAGCGTTTCGATTTTCACCGGATCGCCGATACGGATATCACGGCTCATCTGAAGCAGATCGCCAAGCAAGAAAAGATCGAAACTGACGATAAGGCGCTTGCCCTGATCGCCAAACAGTCGGCTGGTGGACTGCGTGATGCGCTGGGTTTGCTAGAGCAGCTCGGTACTGGCGGCACTATCACGGCCGACTCGGTCGGTGCGGCACTGGGGCTGTCTAGTCCAGTCGTGGTGGAGGATTTTGTACATGCGTTGCTCTTTGGACAGACACAGGCAGCGCTCGCGGCGATCGACGGACTCGTCGGTGAGGGTATCAATCTAATACAATTCAACAAAGCAGTACTTGGTAAGTTACGAGAGGTTTTGCTAGAGCGCGTAGCGGACAACAAGCTCGCCGAAGCCAAGGGGCTACTCGTGACGATCAATGAGTTTACGCGAGCAGGTGAGGAGCTAAAGAGCGCGATCATTCCACAGCTACCACTAGAGACTGCGGCAGTAGCAGTGTGCGGCAGTGAGACCGAGCCAGCCGTAGAGCCAAAAGCCCCAAAACCTAGCGATAGAGAGTCCAAAGTCGAAACTAAAAAAAAAGTTGAGCCAGCAGAGAAAACCGAGATCAAACCACAGCAGGAGCTCGCAAGTCAGACTCAGGGTGACGGAGTAATCTCACTAGAATCAGCTCAAAAAGCCCTACCGGCAGTACTTGGTCAGCTCAAAGACGCAACTATCAAAATGGCGCTCAAAGACGCGACACTACTAAAAGTAACAGCAAATAAAATCACGCTCGGGGTACCGAGTGATTTCATTTTGTCCAAGCTCGAGACACCCGAAGCCAAGAGTATGGTGGCGGACGTTTTTTCGATAGTACTGAGTACAAATATAGTGATCGCCTACGAGCGTGTGGAGATCGAGCTAGTCTCGGCAGCGCCGACCGCTGCGGCTGTAGCGCCTACTGTGCCGCCCAAGCAAAATATTACCCAAGCGGCAGAAGCTCTTTTTGCCGATGGCGACGACTGGTAAATCCCTATAATTCAATTCATTATGCCGAACTTACAAAAATACCTTTCTCTGGCTCTGGCGGTACTCTTACCTTTCGTCGCGTACGCGTGGGGCTACCAAAACGGCAATGAAGCATTATTACAGACTTCTGCCATCAGCGCCGAAGAAGCTACTGCTCCGATCGCGGGGTTAGGTGGACTGCCATCTGAGACGGTTGACCTGAAGCTTTTTTGGCAGGTGTGGCAGGCAGTAGAAGATCGCTACGTCTCTGTCGACGCACTGGATCGTCAGAAGATGCTCTATGGTGCGATCAAGGGTATAGTCAAGAGTTTGGGTGATCCACATAGTGAGTTTCTCCCTCCGAATGAAAGTGAGGAGTTTTTTTACGATCTCGAGGGTAGCTTCACTGGGATCGGTGCGGAGATCGGTATGCGTGATGATGCCTTGACCGTGATCGCACCACTACGCGATAGTCCAGCCGAAGCGGCGGGTCTGCGAGCGGGTGATTATATTTTCAAAGTTGATGGTGAGATCTCATCAGACTGGACAGTCCTCGAAGCGGTACGGCGTATCCGTGGAGTCGAGGGTACGCCAGTTGTATTGACTATCTTTCATGAGGGTGAGATCGAGCCGCAGGACATCACAGTCATACGAGGAGTGATCGATGTCGATAGTGTCATCGTCGATCAGCGTGCTGATGGTATCGCTGTCGTGACAGTGACGACTTTCGCCGATGATACAGCGCTCGAGTTTGCCAAGGCGCTGACGACTCTAGCAGCAGCCAAACCCAAAGGTTTGATCGTTGATCTGCGTAATAACGGTGGTGGTTTCCTCCAAGCAGCGATCGAGATGACGAGTGATCTGCTCTCCAAAGGTGATGTAGTGCTAATCCGTGAGCGAGGATTGCCTGATCTGGCCCAGCCAGTCGACGGTCGAGCGATCCTGCCCGAGATACCTCTCGTCGTACTGATCAATAGCGGCAGTGCGAGCGCGAGTGAGATCATGGCAGGTGCGCTACAGGACGCTGGACGTGCGACGATCATCGGTACGAAGTCTTATGGTAAGGGTACAGTCCAAGAAATCCTTCGGGATATATTTCCCGATGGTAGCTCACTACGTATCACTGTTGCCAAGTGGTACACTCCGAGCGGACGTGACGTGACCGAGGAGTCGATCGAGCCAGATGTCAAAGTTCAGCTAACTGGCGAAGACTACAAAGCCAAGCGTGATCCCCAGCTCGACGCAGCGGTGAAGTATTTGAAAAAATAGTCTGGTGGCTTGAAGTCAGGTCAGAACCCACCTAAAATGCCTCGGATTTGGGGCTGTAGCTCAGTTGGTTAGAGCGCTCGCATGGCATGCGAGAGGTCAGGGGTTCGAATCCCCTCAGCTCCACCAAAGATTATGGTATAAAATGGTATTGGCAATATGTGTGTATTGTAATCATAAATAATTTGCCTCGTAGCAAGAAAATTACGTTTAATAAAAAAACCAAGACCATAGTTGGTATAGCTTTTGTCGCAATTGCAATTGTTCTTTTTAGTCTTTTTAAATTAGAGGAGATTAAATCTAAAAATAGACTTAAAGAAATTGCAGCCCAAGAAGAAAAGGAAATATCTGTGATTTTGGAAAGAGAAAGAATCGAGCAAAAAAGAATCGATGAAGAAAATCAGCAAAAAGGACTAGAGGAATCAGAGAGAAATTGGCAAACAAGTTTAAGAAATATTTGCCTAGAGGCAGCAGATGATGCTTATTTTAGTTACGCCGAACTGAATGGTCGCAAGAATGAAGATGGAACAATATGGGCTAATAATTCTGTTTGGGATAGGGCGGAAGAAAGAAAACAGGATGCCACCGATCTATGTTTTAAAAAGTATCCTGTAAATTAGGTTAGTCTTCTAGATTCCCGCCTACGCGGGAATAATGAGAAAAATAGGAAGCATAAAAACTGTTTACTGCCTGCCCATCGTAGCGTAGTGAAGTCTGGGTCCAGCTGCTCTAAAACTGCTTCAAAAATCTAAGGTCATTCTCAAAGAGCTGGCGCATGTCGGTCATGCGGTGGCGGAGCATGACCATGCGGTCGATCCCGAAGCCAAAGGCAAAGCCACTCCATTCGTCGGGGTCGAGCTTTACATTGCGCAGGACCTGCGGGTGGACCAGACCACAGCCGACTATCTCGACCCAGCCCGTGCGCTTACACACTGGACAGCCACGCCCCTCGCACACGGTACAGCTCATGTCGACTTCGAGTCCGGGCTCGACGAAGGGAAAGTAGCTGGTACGGAAGCGAAACTTAGCCTTGGGGTCGACTAGTTTGCGCACGACCTCTTCCATCACAGCTTTCATATGCGCCAGTGAGATGTTTTTGTCCACCACTAGTCCCTCTAGCTGGTGAAACATCGGACTGTGACTCGCGTCAAAGTCGTCCTTGCGGAAGACACGACCAGCGACAGCGATCCGAAAAGGTGGCGAGTAGCGCTCCATCCAGCGAATCTGGACAGCACTAGTCTGAGTGCGCAGTACGCGGTCGTCCATGCCCGTGAGAAAGAGCGTATCCTGAGCATCGCGGGCAGGGTGATCGGCGGGGATATTGAGCGCGGTGAAGCAGTGCCAGTCGTCCTCCACTTCGGGACCTGTCGCCATAGTGAATCCGAGACTAGTCATGATCCGCTCCGCCTCACGGGTGAGCTGGGTGATAGGGTGGAGGGTGCCACGCGCGGCGTATTGACCTGGTGCAGTCGGGTCGATCCACTCCGTCTCGGCTAGACGTTCAAATCTCGCACTGACGAGCAAGCGAGCTTTTGCTTCGATTTTTTCACTGAGTTCGGTCTTGATCTCATTGGCTAGTTTGCCGATCTTACCTTTCTCCTCGGGGCTGAGGTCTTTCAGCCCACGCAGGATCTCGGTTAGCTGTCCCTTGCGACCGAGGTAGTCGACCTCGATCTCACGCAGAGCAGCCTCATCGGCTGCGGAGTCGATAGCGTCGAGCGCTGCGGTCTGGAGAGTGGCGAGAGCGGCTTGCATGATTGTTGTTTAGTCGTGACTAGAGAAGTATACCTCGACTAGCACTACTGCGGCGACTATGAGGAGTCCGTCCCACCAGGTCAGCACACGGAGGATTTGAAATACTAACGCGCCTGAGACAGCCAGCGCAGCGAGTGCGCCTTGACGCAGACTCGCACCGATATGTTCATAATAAATCTCATTCACTCGAAACCAAACCCGACTATAAAAACCCAAGAGCGCAAGTGTACCGGTGAGCGCGAGGAAAAGCGCAAAGAAAAAAAACGGCAGTGCGAGTGTAGTGCTGGTATAAGGATCGAGACGATACAGTACGATGATGAGTGCGGCCCAGCCGAGAATAGCGACCAACGCAATACCAGATAAATAACTTTTATGAGTCATGCTTAGTTTTTAGTTGCTCTAGAATCTGAGGGATTTTAGCAAAGTCTTGGAAGTGTACTGCTTTCGAGCTAGGAGAGTAGAGTGCTGCGGCAGGGTGGTAGAGCGGCAGATAGATCTGCCCGTCAGCACGGCGGACTGGCTGACCATGTGCGCTACTGATCCGCAGCCCAGGCAGGAAGCGATTCATACTATGGCGACCGAGTGTGACGATGAGCTTGGGTTGGATTATGCGTATCTGCTCTTCGAGATACGGATAGCAAGCAGCGATCTCGTCAGGTTCGGGGTCGCGATTGTTTGGCGGACGACACTTCACGACATTGGCGATGAAGACCTGCTCACGTCGCCAGCCGATACTCTCGATCAGCTCAGTCAGGAGCTTGCCGGCGCGTCCGACGAAAGGTTTACCTTGGAGGTCCTCATCTTTCCCTGGTCCTTCGCCGATCATCAGCACCTCAGCCTCGGCAGTACCATCACCAGGTACAGCTTGTGTACGCTGCTCGCACAGGCGACACTTCCGACAGGCTTGGATCTGCTCTGTGAGAGTGGCGAGTGCAGTGGTCTTTTCGATCGAGGTCATGTAGACAGTTTAGTCAAAAACCCTTTCAATTTCTCAAGTGCGCGTCCACGGTGGCTGTACTGGGATTTTTCTACAGTACTCATGGTAGCGAAGACTTCACTCGCGCCCTCGGGGACAAACACACTCGAGAGTGGTATGCCTGACAGGATCGGCGCTGCGGGTTTCAGAGTGATCGTGCCGCGGACGCGTCCTTCGAAATATTCGATAGGCTGCCTAGATCGTGCGAGTGCCAAGACACAGACAAATTCCGCCCCGCGTTTTTCGTTTGGTATATCTTTTAGTCGCTCGAGCAAACAAGCCAGCCATGCACTGTCCGTCGCGTCTGGTCCAGCACCCCAGCGGACAGTTTGGACGCCTAGCTCACCTGGTAGCGCGTCGACGAGGATACCCGAGTCATCGGCTAGTGCCGTCAGTCCAGTTTGTGCGCACCAGTATTCGGCTTTGATCTGAGCGTTTTCGGCGAAAGTAGTGCCAGTTTCCTCGGGAGTATCTTTGCCCCTCTCCTCGCCAAGGAGAGGCTGGGTGAGGTCAGCGAGACTGACAAACTCGTGTGTTGTATCAGCTAGTGCCGTACGAAGCTCTCGAGCTTTACCTGGGTTACTAGTAGCGAGGAGGATCTGCATGTAGCTATTCTAGCTCATTTAGAGCTTGTTTTTTGTAGCTCAAAATGGTAAAATGATCAGAACATTTAAATAAAAAAACAGTAATAAAAACCAAAACACCATGCCTCACACCAAAACAAAAACAGTCGCCAAGTCGCACAAGCATTCACACGCCCAAAGACCAGTAGCTGACTTCCTCGCGCTACTCGCCGATGCTGAGCACCTCGAAGACGAGACACGGCAGTTTTGGCTGACGAACTACGACCGACTAGATATGCGCGACCAAAAAGAGCTAGCACGTACGCTACTCGACGCGAATAAAGAGATCACGAAGGAAAACGAACACCACATTGGGCGCGTCGCCGAGATCAACGCCAAATGTACGACACGACTGCGTCGACTCACCAAACACAACAAAAATCTAACATCAGTCGCAGTCGACGAGCTAAGTGAGACTCCTACCAAGCCTAATGACGATCTCCTCGACGACGAGCTACTTCACCAGCTCGAGGCAGCAGGCGAGCTTTAGAACTTATTTCAATAAAACCAAAATAAGATGGCTGGACCAGAGACACCGCCGACACCGACTCCTGAAGTCGAAATCTCCGATACTGTGCGCATGGAGTTCAACGGCAACCATGAGCACACTAGGGATTTTTTAGATCAGCAGCACGGAGCTGGCTACTACGCTAAACAACTCGCAAATCTGAAAACAGAAGAGGGTGGTGCGAATCAGGCTTACAAAACTCTCGCCGAAGAGGCGATGACGCTGCGTCAGCCAGAGGTAGATACTGAGGTAAGAAATCCTGTCGAAAAGAAAACAGGCTGGGCAGCGGTCGTCGAGTGGTTTCAAAAGACTTTTGGCAAGCAAAAAGAAATAGTAAAAAATCAGAGCGTAGATCAAAGACAAGATTTAGGAAGTGAGGTAGAACACACAGAGCCAGCAAAAACAGAACTCACAAAGATTATTGAAAAAGCTGATAAGGCGAATCCTGTGCCAGAGCCTGTCGCCGAACAATCTGATAAAGAGGAAACTACTCGTCAAAACGACATTGCCAAAGAAGTCGCCGCAGAGTCCGCCGATGAGCACATCGTAGCGAAAGATGAAACACTCGGGGCGATCGTCAAAGGTCTGACAGGACGGCTAGACTGGGGCATGGCGGTGGATTACCGCAGCGCCAAGCTCTCGAACAAGCCGACAGTACTCCGCGAAGCCAATCTGATCTACCCTGGACAGCACGTGTGGATAGAAGGTGAAAAAGTGGTGGTGAGTGATGAGGCGAAAGTAGTAGAGACAGCGGAAAATCCCGTCATCGGAGTATCAGCTGGTCCAAATGTCACAAAACCAGCTCCACCTGTGTCTCCAACAGGCCCAACAACAGAAGAGAGAAACCCAGTCATCGCAGTAGAGACTGGTGAACCCAAAAAAGTAGATGAAAAGTCTGAAGATTCTGAAATAGTAGGAGTAAATCTCGAAGGGAATTAGTCTAGATAAAATCTCACCATGGTAAAAAGGGACGATAAGCACAAGGCTTCCGTCCCTTTTATCACCTCCTTTCTCTGTTTACTAAATATTTATTGAAAAGCAACAGCGACAACGCCGTTACTATTAGGTTTTGAAGCATTACTGGCGACTACTACTCCTCCGCCATTTCTGCGTCCATCGACTAATTCCTTGAAAGTGCTCGATGCATTGCTGGTCAGCGCGACGGAGATCACATTGCCAGTGGTGGAAGCCACCGACTTAGATTTCCCCCGATGCTTCGCTAGCACGGCCTCTTTTACGATTGCCTGTGCTTCAACTTTGCCGTGGCGCTTCGCGACTGCGGCGGTGATTCTGCTCACAGTGTTGTGAGCATTTTTGACCTGAGCCTTTAGCGCCTTGTTTTCCTTATGTTGGAAATAGTTGTAGACAGCTGATCCAGCTGCCGTCAAACCCAAGATGATACTGATCGGCTCGGCTGATGCTTGCCGTGGAGTCGCAATGGTCGCGGCCCCAGCGAGGAAAAATACGGCGATGAAAACCGTGAGAGTCCTTTTCATGGGAGGTCTCCTTTCTTTTATCTGGGAGGAGGATAGACACCCCCTCCCAGCATGGGTTAATGATTACTTATCGAGATGCAGGAGCCATTTGGCACCTACTTCTGCGATAGACATTTTACTGAAGGCCGCGACAGCCTGATCGACTGTCAAATCTTGGTTGAGCAGCTCCGCCTGAGCGATTCTGCTGTCACCGAGTTTAGCTCCACGACTCATGACGTTGGTGTAGCGATAAACGCTCACTCGTGCCACAGAGTTATGCTCTGGATTCGTGGTCATTGCCAGTACGAGATCCATGGTCAGCTCATGTGTCAGAGTATTCTGACGGGTGAGTCGCGCTACGCGTAGACCGAGATCATCAGCTTTGACCCACTTGTCATCCTCGACTTCGACTTCGATGAGATACGCTCCTTTGGCATCGGGGTTGCCGATGTAAGGATTGCGTGTGATGCGCAGGCGCGGAGCTTTGTCTCCGTCGATCGCATGCATTTGAAACAGCGTTGCGAGATCACGCTGAGTCTTGCCACGGTGTGTATCTGCCACACCTTGAGTGAAGGCTTTGGCAACGCTATACACTGCTTTGCCAGTGTCTTCAGCATCGCCTTCCGTCAGTTCACTGCCTTGCATCTTCACAGTGATGTTGAACCTATTGACCAACTCACGGAGTTCGGCGATACGATTGCCGACCTCTTTTTTGAGCAAGATCGCATTGGCAGGCTCTTTGCCAGTCAATGGGTCAATGGTGGTCCCCGGCGCATTGAATTTTACACCGAAGAGCTCGATGACTGCTCCATCAGTCTGGACAGACTGTGGTGCGGCAGAGATAGCGGTGATTCCGCCGCTGCTCGTACCACCTACTACTGGCTGAGGAGCCACCGCCACTACTTGGCTAGTCGCGACTTTCGTCACGACTGTCGGAAAAATTGCTTGCAAGCTCTGTGCGTTGGCAGTCCCTGCTGGATTTTTCTGAGCTGCCTGACTTGCGTTTTGGAGCTTTTGCCCCGTTGTGACCAGTAGGTCGCCAGCTTTTTCATTGCTGATTCCAGCGACCTGGTAGATGGCGGCTCCACCGCCGAGGATTAGTATGGCGACAGACATCGCCACGAAAGATTTCATGTTACGCACGGTAACCTCCTTTAAAAATGAATGAATGATTGATTCCCTTACATGTGTGAATTACCGGTCACACGACCGTCTTGGGTTTAGGGACCTTGGGCCCTTT
>CAYVMX010000007.1:20279-33419 GCA_964452725.1 uncultured Candidatus Peribacteria bacterium
ATGTGTGAATTACCGGTCACACGACCGTCTTGGGTTTAGGGACCTTGGGCCCTTTTCGTTTCTAGTTCAATTTTGACCTCCCTCCGAAAGATGTTGTTAAATAACCCACAGTCAGTTCGTCAGGCTACGAGCCAACTGAGGGTTATCTAACTCTCTGGAGGGAGAGTTTTTTAGCAAACAGAGAGGAGACCTGCCGTGGAGTGTACACCGCCAGTGATCTGGTAGTGAGCACTACTCATAGCAGGTCCCTCTCTATTTTCCGATATTTCAAGGAGCGAAATATTGATCGAGTGTTTTATCTTCTCAAAGAACTAAAGAATATGCCAACGAGTCAAAGGCAAATTTCATAGTTTTTTCAGACGACAAGACAATGTAATAGTGATTAAGTTACAGATGTTAGGTGTTTTAGATTAGTTTGTCAAGGGTGAGTGAGGTAGGTGGTGGTGGTTGGCAGCAAAAAGCTCCTAACGCACACACCACCTACCTCGGGAGGGCGGGATTAGCTAGAAGATTATATGTCAGATATGTCCTCTTTGGAGCTGGTGCTCCCTGGAGGAGATTTGTCAGTGAATTGATCACACAGTGGCAGGACTAGGTCTGTCTCTGTCTCACTGGGCTCATCAACCACCTCAATATTATTATTCTTGAGGTCTTTGATCTCCTTTTGTAGGGGTCGTTCAATCCAAAAATAATTGTAAATCTGCAATAGTATGATCGTTGTCAGCGTGATCCAGAGCGACAGTGGTACTGTCAGAATAGCCAGTAGCCACTTCGGAGTGAATCCGCCGATGACACCCTCGATCCAGCCGGGGTAGATGAAGGCATTGAGGAGATTTTTGACCCCCTCGATATCTTCCAAAAACTCAGCTGGATTTAGCTGATATAGATATGCCAATGCTCCAGTGAGCAGAGTAAAGCACGCCAATATACCTAAGAAAAATAATTTTACCATTTCTCTCTCCCTCCATAAATAGATTTCAACTTCGGGGACAAACTTCCCGAAAAGTTTAACCGTGATTGATTGTCCGTCTTGCAATGCCTTGAACCATCTGACTTCACCCGTATGAGTGAACTCTGTAGGATCAATCTGCAAGACGGTGGTCTGTGGTCGCTGGTAAAAAAGCCAGCCCCACACTCCGTAAACAGCGAAAAATACTACTACTCCGACGGTGATGCCTATCACCGTCATCTCCAACGTAGAAAAAACAAACAACGGCATAAATAGATCACCTCCTCAAAAAAAGTTTAAAAAATCTTCTAGCACCTCGCTAGATCCAGAGCTGAATACGCTGAAACATATCCAAGTCTGGATCTGCGAGGTTGCCCGTCCTGTCAAAGAGCAATCGGTGGTCAAAAATTTGGTACGCGTCGCCAAATCTTAAATCCACACAGTCCTCGCCAGTGAATGGTTTTCACTAGACAAGGAGATGAGGATACTAATTACTAGCTTATTTGTCAAGGACAGGATTATTAGAAAGTGGAGCTTATAGGGAAATGTTAGAAAAGTACCCAAAAACCCTTTTTTCTGCTATATTCATCGAAGTTATGCCTGTCCGCCGTCGCCGTCGCCTCAATCCCGCTCGTCGTCTAAATACCACTGCGCCGCGTCGTCGTAGCGCGGGTTTCTTCGCCAAACTATTCAACCCTGTGCGTAAGAGCAGTGCTGCGCATACAGGACTAAAGCTGGAAGTCGAGCACCGTGTGGCGCGCGACATCTGGGCGATTTTTTACATTGTACTGGCGATCATCACATATCTATCGCTGGGTGGTGGTATGGGTCCGGCGGGGCAGTGGTGGGCAGCTAGTTTTCAGGGGCTTTTTGGTATTGGGATCAACTTCGTGCCGGCGGTGCTAGCGGTCGTGGGTGTGGTGATGCTGACGAGTACGAGTGTCAAGTTCAACTTCACCAAGATCTTTGGTATCTGCTTACTGGTGGCGACCGCACTGGGTATCATTCACCTCGCTGCTCCAGAGGCAGAGATGCTGGCGAATGCGGCGTCTTATGGTGGTGTGATTGGTTTCGTAGCATCGGTGTTTTTTCGTATCGCGCTGGCAGATCTCGGGGCGCAGATCGTGCTGATCGCGCTCTTTTTATCAGCGGTTTTGCTTACTTTCGGTGTTTCATTTCGCGATGTCATCGCACTGGTCCGCGGCACACCAGAGCGATCTGCGAGTGCGAGTGAAAAGCTGGAAAAGAGCATTCAAAATGCTTTGACTGGTGAGCAGCAGCCCAAAGCCTCAGTATCGACTGTCAAACCTAAAGCTAACGAATCCAAATCGAGTTTCAAGATCAATCAACCAGCGACGGTCAAGCTGGCGGGAGACTTCAAACCCCAAAAGTCCAAAATCAGTGATGCGGATTGGGTGCCGCCGTCTCTAGATCTGCTCGCCGAGACAGCGAAGAGTGCGACGATGGATGAGGAGGGTCTGCGGCTCAAGGCAGATGTAATCAAGGAGAAGCTAGCGAACTTTGGTATCGAGGTCACAGTCCAAGACGTCAACGTCGGACCAAGTGTCATGCAGTACACGCTCAAGCCGGCGGAGGGAGTCAAGCTCAGTAAGATCGTCAATCTCAAGCACGATCTAGCGCTAGCACTGTCGGCGAAGTCGCTGCGTATCGAAGCACCAGTCCCAGGGCGCAATGTCGTGGGTATCGAGATCCCCAATGACAAGCGAGTGGCAGTGCGTATGCGCGAGCTGATGATGTCCGACGCTTTTGCCAAGGTCAAAAGCAGTCTGCGGCTAGTACTCGGGCGCGATGTCTCGGGTCACCCACTAGTAGCAGACTTGGCGCAGATGCCGCATATGCTAGTGGCGGGTCAGACTGGCTCGGGTAAGTCAGTCGGGATCAATTCCTTCCTCTTGAGTCTGATCTACCAAAACAGCCCCAACGATCTACGACTGATCCTCATCGATCCCAAGCGGGTAGAGCTAGTGCCATACAACGGGATACCCCATCTACTGACACCAGTGATCAATGACACAGACAAGACGGTCAGTGCGCTGAAGTGGGCAGTAGCGGAGATGACACGGCGCTATACCGAGTGTGCTGCAGTCCACGTGCGCAACATCACAGAGTACAATGCCAAGCAGCCACCAGAGAAGATGCCGTATATCGTGATCGTGATTGACGAGCTGGCAGATCTCATGATGGCGAGCGGCAAGGAGGTCGAGGCGTGTATCTGTCGACTAGCGCAGATGGCACGTGCGGTGGGTATCCATCTCATCATCGCGACACAGCGTCCGAGTGTCGATGTGATCACGGGTCTGATCAAGGCCAATATCCCGACGCGGCTCTCTTTTCGAGTGGCGCAGGGTGTGGACTCCAAGACTATCCTCGACAAGATGGGTGCGGAGGACCTGCTCGGGCAGGGCGACATGCTCTTCATACCACCAGGACAGAGCGATCCTGTACGCGTGCAGGGTGCTTTCCTCAGTACTGATGAGGTCAAAAAAGTCACCAATGCGATCAAGCTCGAACTGGGTGATACCGAGCCAGAGTACAACGACGAGATCACTGACAAGACCAAGACTGCTAGTGTCGAGCTACCAGGCTTGAGGTCAGAGTCGACGAGCGGTGCACCAGGTAGTGAGGGTAGTGACAATGCGCTCGTACTACGAGCAGCGCGTGTGATCCTTGAAAATAAAAAAGCCTCGACCTCATTACTTCAGCGACGACTTTCACTCGGATTTGCACGGGCTGGTCGGATCATGGATCTGCTTGAGGAGCGTGGCTTCGTCGGGGTGGGTGTCGGTAGCAAGCCCCGCGAGATCCATATCACAGCAGAAAAACTCGCCGAACTAGAGGGTGGTACAGCGCTGAGTGACGCAGAAGCAGCGGCGCGCAAGACAGCTGCGCAGCTCGATCAGATGGAGCGCGGACGAGGGGGATCGTAGCTCAATGCTTGGATTATTATTTTGTTTTTTCAGAGGATACTTTTGAATATACGAAAAGAGGATTGAGCACTGTTTGATTAGGTTTTTGGTAGCGAGGACTAGGCGGCGATTTTTTGTCTTGGCTGAGCTGTTGTTTGATTTAGTTGCGCGAGTAGTTCTTCAAATTTTCCGAAGTTCGCGAGGAAGATCTGAGTCAGAGTTGGGTCGAAGTGTTTACTGGCGTTGTTTACGAAGTAGGTTTTTACCGCTAGTTCGGAGATTGGTTTTTTGTAAGCGCGACGACTGCGCATAGCATCATAGACATCGATGATGGCGAGCATACGCGCAGGGAAGGGAATCTCCGTACCAGTGAGTCCGCGTGGGTAGCCTGTGCCGTTCCATTTTTCGTGGTGATCTTCGACTCCCTCGAGGAGGATCTGCTGCTGCTCTGGAGTACAACGTGTGGGGTTGTGAGCATAGAGATGCTCGATGATACGTCGACCATAGGTGACGTGTCTACGGACTTGCTCTTGTTCTATCGGATTTAGTTTACCTTGCTTGAAAAGTATTTCATCTGGGATTTGGCATTTACCAATGTCGTGATAAGCACCAGCAGTACTGATCTCACTGAGGTAGCTGGTGTCTAGCTCGGGGTATTGGTCAGTCGCCGAGATGATCTGACCAAAGAGATCTAGCAAGGCGCTGGTGCGTTTTTCGTGAGGCAGGGTTTCAGTGATATTCGTGCTCTCGATGCGAGTCGCTGTCGTCAGTGGTACCTGTTCGGCTGCTTGAAGGTTCAAAGTGTTTTTGATTAATCGTATTATTATACCACAAAACACCAGATTATCCAATCTAGTTTGAATGAATTGCTAGTAGCTTTTAGGTGTCGGAGAACTGCTCTTTGAGATTTAGTATTTCATCTATATTTTGTAAGAAAATCGCTACAATCTCAGGATCGAAATGTGCACCGCACTCTTTTTTTATTTCTGTGATGGCGTCATTGACTGACCAAGCAGCTTTGTACGGTCGCTCGGTAGTGAGTGCGTCGAAGACATCGGCGATGGCTACGATCCTGCCGACTAGTGGGATTTTGTCACCTACAAGTCCGCGTGGGTAGCCCGTGCCGTTCCATTTTTCGTGATGGGTGCAGGCGATTGTTCGTGCCATTTCGAGCTGTTCGGAGGTATGTCCACCTAGGATTTCGTGACCGATGGTGGTGTGTGTTTGCATTTTTTTAAACTCTTCAAGAGTTAGCTTGCTGGGTTTTAGTAGTATGTTGTCTGAGATACCGATCTTGCCAACGTCATGCATGGGGGCGGTCATTCGGATTAAGTCAATCACTGCTTCGTCTAGACCTGCTCCACGAGCCAAGACGGCTGCGTATTCGCTCATACGGAGGACGTGCTTGCCAGTTTCGTTGTCACGTAGTTCGGCAGCACGAGCTAGGCTGTTGATGATTTCTATAATTGCTTCTTCTAGATCAAGTGTGCGTTCGTTTACTTTGTCTTCTAGTACTTTGGCAAGATTATTGGCCTTTTCTTCTGCTATTTTTTGAGCGGTGATGTCTTGACGGACGGCGAGATAGGATATGATTCTTTCAGTTGAGTTTTTTGGTGTGATGGTCGCCTCGACCCAGTAGTAGTCTCCAGACTCTTCTTCTGCGTCATCTCGAAATGGATTATTTGGATGTCCAACTTGATTTGGATTTACTAGTTTCAAGCGTCCTTGTTTGGTTAGGTTTTTGATTTGACCATGCCAGATTTCCCCTGCTTTGATTGTTTGCCACATTTTTTCAAAAGTTTGAGCTGGAATATCGGGGTGGCGAGTGATCCTGTGTGGTTGCCCGATTAGTTCCTCGCGGGAGTAGCCTGAGAGTTGGCAAAAACTATCATCTACCTCGGTGATTACACCGTTGGCATCGGTCTCGACTACGATCGCTAGTTTTGCCAGGGTTTCAGCTCGCTCTGAGCAGCTGAGGAGCTGCTCTATCGCTGCACGAAATTCGTTTGGGATCTTACCAGTTTCTAGTCCAGCTATTATCGCTTCACGATTGCCATTTAGTTGCATCCTTACGGTTTGTGGTTAAGTAAAATAGAGTTGGAAATATTATTTTATATCAAAAACATTTGATATTGTTTGTAGAGTTTATCTAATTTTCATAATTTAGATGTCGAGGTTCTGCACGCTCTTTGCATGTGTCTGGATAAACTTGCGGCGCGGTGGTACTTCTGACCCCATCAGTGTCTCGAAGACGTGATTGGCCTTCTCTGCACTATCGACAGTCACACGGAGCATAGTGCGGGTGGTCGGGTCCATGGTCGTCTCCCAGAGCTGTTCGGGGTTCATCTCACCGAGACCTTTGTAGCGTTGGATATTTACTCGGCTACTGGTTTTCTTTTTGGTAGCGACAGTTTTTTCTTCAGACTCTTCAGTTTCCTCAGATTCTTCAGTGGCAGCAACAGGAGCAGCGATTTCGAGGTTATTTGCGGCTAGGATTCGGAGTTTTTCGTCTTCGGTGTAAGCGTACCAAGACTGCTTACCTTTGGAGATCTTGTACAGTGGTGGTTGGGCGATGTAGAGGTAGCCCGCGTCGATGATGGGCTTGAAGTGTCGATAAAAGAGCGTGAGGAGCAGTGTGCGAATATGTGCGCCGTCGACATCGGCGTCGGTCATGATGACGATCTTGTGGTAGCGGATCTTGCTCAGCTCGAAGAGCTCGCCGATACCAGCACCCATGGCGATGATGAGGTTCTTCACTTCGTTATTGGCTAGCATACGGTCGAGGCGGGCTTGCTCGACGTTGAGGATTTTGCCACGCAGCGGCAGGATCGCTTGGGTATTGCGGTCGCGTCCTTGCTTGGCGCTACCGCCGGCACTATCGCCCTCGACGATGAAGATCTCGCTGTCTTCGGCTTTGCGGCTGCTACAGTCGGCGAGCTTGCCAGGGAGTCCGGCTCCCTCTAGTGCGCCCTTGCGCAGGACGCTGTCGCGGGCAGCTCGTGCGGCGATCCTCGCTCGTGCGGCGAGGAGACATTTGTTTATCATGGCTTTGCCATCGTTGGGGTTTTCCTCTAGATGGGTAGCGAAACCCTCGCCAAAGACGGCGTTGACCGCGCTCTGCATCTCGGCGTTGCCGAGTTTGCCTTTGGTCTGTCCTTCGAACTGGGGATCGGCGAGCTTGACTGAGATGATGGCGGTCATACCCTCGCGGACGTCTTCGGCAGTGAGGTTTTGGTCTTTTTCTTTGAGTAGTCCGACTTTGCGAGCGTAGCTATTGATCTCGCGAGTGAGGGCAGTGCGAAAGCCGGTCAGGTGCGTACCGCCGTCGACGGTGTGGATATTATTGGCGAAGGTAAAGACCTCCTCAGTGAAAGCGTCGGTGTACTGGAGTGCGACCTCGACCATGCCGTCGGGGGTGTCTTTTTCTACATACACTACGTCGGTTAGACGATTGCGGTTTTGGTTCAGGTGTTGGACGTAGCTCTTGACTCCGCCTTCGAAGTGGAAACGGTACTTGATGTGAGGGGTTTGGCGTTCGTCGATGATCGAGAGGGTGACGCCCTTGGTCAGGTAGCTCTGCTGGCGGACGCGAGTCAGGATCGCTTCGAAATCAAATTCGATGGTTTTTTTGAAAATCTCGGGATCAGGGTAGAAGGTAATCTTCGTCCCAGTTTCTTTGGCTGTGCCGATGGTCTTTAGCCCTCCTTTGGGCTTGCCGCCGTCGATGAACTCCTGCTGGTAGTGCTTGCCATCGCGGTAGACCTCGGCGATTACCTTGGTACTCAGAGCATTGACCACGCTCACACCGACGCCGTGGAGACCACCGGAGACTTTGTACCCGCTGGCATCTCCGCCGAACTTACCACCGGCGTGGAGGACGGTGAGTACAGTCTCCAGCGCGCTGACGCCGGTGGCTTTGTGTTTCTCTACTGGGATACCACGACCGTTGTCGAGTACGCTACAGGCGCCGTCTTTGGCGAGGATCACGGTGATCTGGTCGCAGTGTCCTGCCATGGCTTCGTCGATACTGTTGTCTACGATCTCCCAGATCAGGTGGTGGAGACCGCGGCTATCGGTACTACCGATGTACATACCCGGACGTTTGCGCACGGGAGCGAGTCCTTCGAGGACTTGGATTTGGTCGGCAGAGTAGTCGGATTTTTTATTCATAAAGCATAGAGTGACTCAAGCGTTGAGTAAATTTCCAGAGCAGTTTAGCAGAGTCAAAGGCATCTCGGAAACTTATATGTACCGCTATGACTAAATTTTGGGTTCTCGATGTGTGCTATCTTTAGACTATGACTAAGCAGATTGCCGTTTTCTTTGCTCGATCAGACTTTGAGGATTACCCCTTCGATGAGGAGGAGTATCGACAGGCCTACATCGAGCTAGCTCAGCAGATCACTGCTCTGGGTGGGGTTTTTTGGATCGTGCGAGGTCAGGAGACTTACGAGGGTGGTGGTAGGTTTCGTCATGGTTGGCGCTGGGACGGTCAGCAGTTTGCGCTGGTATCGCAGGAGGTTCAGATCGATGTGATTTATGACAAGGGCAGCTTCCGCGGTGGCAGCGCGCTCAAAGTGCTCAACTGTCCAGAGCTAAGTCGACTCTGTACTGGCAAGCTAGCGACTTATGAGTACTTCTCAGAGCTGATGCCACGGACCTCGCTGGTCAAGACACAGGCTGAGCTAGTCAAACAACTGTCAGCAATCTCCAATATTCGTAAAGTGATCAAGCCGCCAGCAGATCAAGGTGGTGCGGGTGTGGTGATCGGGACGACCGCAGAGATCCTCGCTGCACCCAAGAGTTTCCCACTGCTTTTGCAAGAGTTCCTCGATACTAGTCGCGGTGTGCCTGGTATCCTCCGCGGAATCCATGACTTTCGCATGGTGATCATCGATGGTGAGATCGTGATGGCTTTCATCCGGACGCCACCGACAGGTAGTCTGCTCGCCAATGTCGCGCGTGGTGGACAGACTATCGAAGTGTCGCTCGAAAAAATCCCAACACTCGCTCGTCGCTTGGCAAAAAAAATCGATCAACGTTTGGCGCGTTATCCGCATCGGGTTTATTCCATTGATTTGGGCTTCGTCGGAGCCAATACGCCAAAGCTGGTCGAGCTAAACTCTGAGCCGGCGCTGTTTGCTGCTGCGCGTGGCAAAGCGTTCTTACTTTTCCAAAAGAAGCTTGCTCTGGCGCTGATGGCGCTCTAGCGCTTGTCTTTTAGTACTGCGTGCGCGGCTGCTAGGCGAGCGATCGGCACGCGAAAGGGGCTACACGAGACATAGTTCATACCTGATCGGTGAAAGAACTCGATACTAGCAGGATCGCCGCCGTGTTCGCCACAGATACCGATCTTGAGGTCTTTTTTGGCGGCACGACCATTGCGGATACCGAGCTCGACGAGTTTGCCGACACCGCGTGTATCGAGACTGGCGAAAGGATCTGCGTCGAGGATACCTTTTTCGATGTAGGTCGGTACCCACTTCGGTGCGTCGTCGCGACTGAAGCCGTAAGTAAACTGGGTTAGATCGTTTGTCCCAAAGCTAAAGAATTCAGCTTGGCGGGCGATCTTTCGTGCGCGGACACAGGCGCGGGGTAGCTCGATCATAGTGCCGACAGCATACTTCAGTGCTAGTCCAGACCGCTGGATCAGGCCAGTGGCAGTGTGGCGGACGACCTTCGCCAGATCATAAAACTCCTCCATGAAACCGACGAGTGGGATCATGATCTCGGGTGTGACGGTGATTTTTTCCTGCTTTAGTTTCAGAGCTGCTTCGATGATGGCGGTCGTCTGCATCTCGGCGATCTCGGGGTGGGTGACCATGAGGCGCGCGCCACGGTGCCCCATCATTGGATTGGATTCAAAGAGGCTGGCAATCCGCTCACGGAGCTTTTTTTCTGTGATACCGCATTGTTTCGCTAGCTCGCGGATCTCTCGGTCGCCGTGGGGTAAGAACTCATGGAGTGGTGGGTCGAGTAGGCGGATCGTGACGGGTAGTCCGTGCATTGCCTTGAAGATCTGGTAAAAATCTCGACGTTGGTAGGGGAGGAGTTTTTTGAGGGCTTTTTGGCGAGTCTCGACTGTCTCGGCGACGATCATCTCGCGCATGATTGCGATCCTTTTTGGGTCAAAAAACATGTGCTCGGTACGACAGAGTCCGATACCTTCGGCGCCATAGCCACGGGCGACTGTCGCGTCGTGGGGTGTGTCGGCATTGGTACGGATCTTTAGCTGGCGGAATGAGTCGGCCCAGCCCATGAGTGTTTGGAAGTTTTTGTCGAGTTTGGGTTCGACGGTTTTTACTTGTCCGGCGAGGACTTCACCAGTGCCACCGTCGAGTGTGATGTAGTCGCCTTCTTTGATTATCTGATTGCCCGATCGAAAGAGGCGTTTTTTGTAGTCGATCGTGAGTGCTCCTGCGCCAGAGACACAGCATTTGCCCATGCCGCGCGCGACGACAGCGGCGTGTGATGTCATACCGCCGAAGGCGGTGAGGATACCGCGTGCTGCGTGCATGCCGTGGATATCTTCGGGGCTGGTTTCTTTGCGGACGAGTATGACGGACTTGCCTTTTTTGGCTGCGGCTTCGGCATCGTCGGCGCTGAAGACAACCCGACCATAGGCTGCTCCGGGGCTGGCTGGTAGACCTTTGGCGATTTGAATACGTTTTGCTCGTGGGTCTAGACAGGGGTGGAGGAGCTGGTCGAGCGAGTAGGGGTCGACGCGCAGAATAGCTTCTTTTTTGTTGATTAGTTTTTCGCGGACTAGCTCGACTGCTATGCGGACGGCGGCTTTCGCTGTGCGTTTGCCGCTCCTGGTCTGGAGGAGGTAGAGTTTGCCACTCTCGATCGTAAATTCGAGATCCTGCATGTCGCGGTAGTGGCGCTCTAGTTTTTGGTAGATTTTTTCTAGTTCGCTGTAGACTTGGGGGTTTTTACGTTTCAGGGCGGAGATCGGCAGGGGCGTACGGATACCGGCGACGACGTCTTCGCCTTGGGCGTTCATGAGGTACTCACCATAGAACTTCCGTTCACCAGTGCTCGGATTGCGTGTAAAGGCGACGCCAGTGCCGCTGGTATCGCCGAGGTTGCCGTAGACCATGGCTTGGACATTGACCGCGGTGCCGATCAGACCTTTCAAATGGTTGAGCTTGCGGTAGTAGATCGCGCGTGGATTGTCCCAGCTGTCGAAGACTGCGCGGATTGCTAGCTCGAGCTGGATTTTTGGTTCTTGGGGGAAATCCTTTTTCGTGGTTTGCTTGACGATTTTTTTATAAGTCTTGACGAGCGCTTGGAGGTCTTGGGCGTTTAGTTCGGTGTCGTTTTGGACTTTGCGTTTCTTTTTCAAACTTGCGAGTGCGTGCTCGAAGTCAGAGTGTTTGATACCCAAAACTATATCGGCAAACATCTGGATAAAACGTCGGTAGGCATCGTAAGCGAAGCGCGGATTGCCTGAGACTGTTGCTAGTCCTTCGACACTTTGGTCATTCAAACCAAGATTGAGCACTGTATCCATCATGCCTGGCATGCTGGCGGCTGCGCCGCTCCGGACTGATACGAGTAAAGGATTAGTTGGGTCGCCAAGGCGTTTCCCCATTTTTTTTTCTAGTTTGGTGAGATATTTGGTGATCTCTGCGTCTAGCCCTCGGGGGAAATGTTGCTTGAGGCGGTTGTACTCGGCACAGGTCTCTGTCGTGATCGTAAAACCCGGTGGTACGGGTACGCCGAGTCGTGTCATTTCTGCTACGTTGGCGCCTTTGCCGCCCAAAAGCTCTTTCATTGAGGCTTTCCCTTCAGAAAAGTCGTAAACACGTTTGGGCATGGGTAGCAAAGATAATTAAAGGGCAGAGAGCGTGGGCAGTTTAGAGATGCTGACCTCGGTGAGCAAGGTAAAAAGTGTCTTTGAACTAATTTTGTGTGCTATCTTGGAGATTTTTTTGACAAAAATATTATTTCCAGTAAAATAAAACACTAGATTTAATTTATCCTAATAAAATGTCCGAGATCAAGGAGGTAGAAATCGGTGTCGCTATGGTAGGACCACCTACTCTACAGATGGTAGAGGCATTTGAGCAAAGTCGTAAGCTTTTGGCTTATGTCGATACAGTGCGGGCAGAGTATCTCGGTCAATCCATAGACGAAACGACTGCCAATACAATTATCGCCAAGTTAGATGATCTTTTGGGTTTTCATTCGTCTTCTCGTGGACGTCGCTACAAGGACAACGGCGCAACTCGCTGGGTTATAGAATCTCTCGCCAAAGATGGTCTCGCGGATCGTGCTGAAAAGATCGCTAGTGCTGATTCAAGTATTACTCGACCAGATGCTGACGCGAAGGCAATGCAAGAAATGAAAGAAAATTTGGATTATCGTGCTTATCGTCCAGGGTTACTTTTTGCGATCAGTACACTGATGCTTTCGCGTGCGGATTTGAAGAAACTTCTAATCTCAATTTTGACGGAAGGTGTTTTGGGTCAGTGCAAAATTTTTCAAACAGATATGCTGGAGGTCAAGGCGTTGTTACAAATATTAAATATCACAGTCGATGATTTACTGGCTCGTTACAGCGAAAAAAATCCAAGTAATATCCTGGTTGGTGATTGCCACTACGATGATTTTTTGAAAAATTTAATGGATTTGGGGTTTTATTTTGATAGGGAAAAATTAAATCTAATTCGTAAGAGTGTACGTGAGGAGATCAGTGCAGCACGGCAGGCAGCAGCGAGTCAGTCGCCTGTCGGTGGTGGTACGGGGTTGTCGCCAGTTTAGAGAGTTTGGTCGACTGGAGGGTGGTTTACTTGGTTTTTTTGTGTTACAATCTACTTTTCCTATGATTGTTTCCTTCAGTCAAGTCGCCCGCTTCGTCTGGAGCTACTTTCGGCGTCATCTGGGGTGGTTGGTCCTAGTTTTTGCATTGATTGCACTCAAGTCGGGGCTAGAAGTAGCGCTGCCGTACTTGGTCGGTGAGCTAGTGGACTATATCTCGATGATTGCTGTGCCTACTGAGCAGGCTTTTTATGGTGCTTTTCCGCTGCTACTGCTGATCCTCGGAGCGGGGGCGGGGTATCACGTCACGACGATCGGTACGCACTTCATTTATGACTGGTATCTCAAGTTCCCTGCGCTGCGTGCTGCGTTGAATGATGCTTTTGCGCGTGTCCAGCGGTTCAGCACTGACTGGCACAATGACTCTTTCGCTGGAGCAGTCGTGACGAAGATCAAGCGTGGAGACGCTTCGCTGGAGCGTTTTGCGGATAACTTTTA
>CAYVMX010000007.1:33519-35121 GCA_964452725.1 uncultured Candidatus Peribacteria bacterium
AACCTAATCATGACGACGATCAAGACGATTTTGTTTTTCGCTGCGGTGTGGCTGTGGGCGACAGGTCGTGCCTCGGTGGGTGATGTAGTCTTCATCATCGCCAATTACAATCTACTCCAAGGGCATCTGCGGCAGATCGGCAATCAGATCCGCGAGACTCAGCAGGCTGCCAACGACATGGAGGAGATGGTGGAGTACTCTCGGACTGAGCCACAAGTCGCTGATATACCAGCTGCCAAGGAGCTACGAGCCACCAAAGGACAAATCGAGTTTGACCGAGTTACTTTTACTTATGCCAATCAGCAGCGACCGATTTACAAAAAACTTTCACTTACCATTCAGTCTGGTGAGAAAGTCGCGCTAGTGGGGCACAGTGGCGGCGGCAAGAGCACTTTCGTCAAGCTGATCCAGCGCTTGTATGACGTGGATTTAGGAGTGATCCAAATAGACGGACAGGATATCGCCAAAGTAACTCAGGAGAGTCTGCGTCGGACTGTGAGTCTAGTGCCGCAGGAGCCAGTACTCTTTCATCGCAGTATCGCGGAAAACATCGCCTACGCTCGACCCAAAGCGACGCAGGCAGAGATTCAAAAAGCGGCGAAGCAGGCACACGCACATGAATTCATCCGCCAGCTACCGGAGCAGTACCAGACACTCGTCGGCGAGCGGGGAGTCAAGCTCTCTGGTGGGGAGCGGCAGCGGGTGGCGATCGCACGTGCAATCCTCGCCGATGCGCCGATTTTAATTTTGGATGAGGCGACTAGTAGTCTCGACTCGATCAGCGAGGGTTATATCCAAGAAGCACTGGAGTATCTCATGCGCGGTCGGACGACACTCGTGATCGCTCATCGATTATCTACGATCAAAAAAGCTGATCGGATCCTCGTCTTCGATGACGGTAAGGTGATCGAAGAGGGTAGCCATGCGCAGCTCCTGCGGCGCAAAGACGGACTTTATCGACAGCTGTACGAGCTACAGGCGGGTGGATTCCTCGGGGAGTAGGCTCGGTTGTACAGTCAAGCGAAGGGTTTCCAAAATCTCCCCCAGCCCCTCTTTGGAAAAGATGGGGGTAAGTGGATACCCCCTTTTGCAAAAGGGGGTCGCTCCGCCAATGGCGGAGCGGGGGGATTTTGTGGCAGGAGTAGTTACACGCGGTTGTACAGCCAAGCGAGGATACTACCGCAGACAGCGCCGTCGACGAAGCCGATGATGCCACCGATGATACTGCCAGTGACGGTGGCGGTGTAGTAGCCGAAGTAGAGCGAGCTGATCGCTTCGACGAAGCCAGTACCGTAGGTCGAGTAGGTCGCCGCGAGTCCCATAGCTAGGACAGTGGCACCCCAGAAGATCCCGAAGGAAAGTGCGAGTTTTCGGACGCTGAGTGTGGACATAGACGAGGGGGTTAAAAGCTTTTGTCATTTCGGACTTGATCCGGAATCTCGGGGATCCCAATTAGCCGCAACGCTCTTGATACGCGCTCCAGCCAGCTTCTTTGTAAAGTCTGGCGGCTGCGACGGGGTCGTCGGATTGGTAGATACCGCGTCCGACTATGATTATATCACTACCGCTCTCGATAGCTTTGGTTGGGGTGTTGTAAGTCTG
>CAYVMX010000007.1:35221-39369 GCA_964452725.1 uncultured Candidatus Peribacteria bacterium
CTATGATTATATCACTACCGCTCTCGATAGCTTTGGTTGGGGTGTTGTAAGTCTGACTGAAGTCGTCGCTACCGCTGGCGAGCCGGATACCCGGAGTCAGGATCAGGTAGTCCCCTCCAGCGCGCTCGCGAATCTGGGCTAGAGTCTCGGGTTGGTCAGACGAGCCGATGAATCCCATGACGAAGTCAGGGTTGGCTTGGGCGAGTGCGACAGTCTGCTCGGCGTACTCGGGGGTGAAGAGATTGCCCTCTGGGGTCATCTGCGCGAGGAGGATCAGACCAGACTTCTGATTCGCTTTTGCTAGACCGGCGACGATACCGCTACCGACGATGGTGTGGGCGTTGATGAGGTCGGCCCACTCGGCGATCTGGTAAATACCACCAGCGAACTGGAGCGCGACGGTGTTGCCGATGTCGGCGAATTTGCGGTCTTCGAAGATGAGGAAGTGCTTTTCGTTCGCTATTTTGCGGAGTTTCTGTGGAAACTCGGGGGCGAAGTCTGTGATGATGTCGACGTGGGTCTTTAGCACGCAGATCTCGTCGCCGACTGCTGTGGCGAGGTCGAGTATTTCTTGGGCAGTAGTCAAATCGGCACTGACACAGAGATTTGTTTGCTTCTGCTCCATCAAGTCAAGTAGTTTCTTTGCTACAGGATTTTTCGTTTGCTGGGCGCGGTCTGCGTAGCTGGGGTAGGTCATCACTCGCAATAATACCACGCTAGCTGTGTTAAGATGCTTTGGCTTTAAATTTATTGCATCATGACCAAGCTATATATCCCTGGACCGACGGAGGTTTATCCTGAGCTTTTGCAAGCGCAGACGAAGCCGATGATCGGTCATCGATCAAAAGACTATGCTGCGCTCCATGAGGGTGTCGAGCAAAAACTCCAGCAAGTTTTGTTTACGAAAAATCGAATCTTCCTCGGGACATGTAGCGCGACTGGTATGATCGAGGCTGCGCTCAAGAACGCAGTCAAAAAGAAAGTGCTCGTACCGGCCAACGGTTTCTTTGCTCAGAAATGGGCGACCGTCGCACGCCAGTGTGGGATCACAGCGGTCAAGCTGGACTATGAGCTGGGGCAAGCGGTCAAGCCGGAGGATATCGAAAAAGCTCTGAACGACGATCCAGAGATCGATGCGGTCATGCTGACTCACTCCGAGACTACGACCGGTGTACTCTCTCCGCTACGAGAGATCGCGGCAGTCGTCCAAAAATTCCCCAATGTCGTGCTGCTGGTCGATACGGTCAGCTCTTTCGCAGCGGCGGAGATCCGCGTCGATGAGTGGGGGATTGACCTCGTACTCTTCGGCATGCAGAAGGCACTCGCGCTACCACCTGGACTCGCGGTTGCTGCGGTTTCCCCCGAGATTCTGAAGAGGAGTGAGGAGCAACCCGAAGGGCGCAAGGGACACTACTTCGACTTCGTGCTGTGGGAAAAAGCCGCACAAAAGTTCAATACCATCATCACACCAGCGATTAGCCTCATGTATGCACTCGATTTACAATTAAACAGAATGCTGGAGGAGACCATGACGAAGCGCTGGGCACGCCACGCCGAGATGCAGCAGCTCACACTGGACTGGGCGACTGCGCAGGGGATCGGCTACTTCAGCGAAGCGGGCTATGCTAGCCCAGGAGTCTCGGTTATTCGCAATGAAAAAAAGTGGGATATCGCCGCGCTAAACAAAGCTCTGACCGAGCAGCACGACTGTATCATCGCCAACGGTTACAAAGATCTCAAAGATCAGACCTTTCGGATCGGTCACATGGGCGATCATCAGCCTGCTGATATCGTGGAGCTTTTGGGGTGGATTGCTCAAATCACAAAAAGCTAGTAAACTCCTCCAGCTAAATACTCGGTTTGCATTTGAAATAATAACTCTCTCGCTATGCTCTCCAAAGCTCGCACTGTCAAACGCGCTCGCACACACGGCTTCCGCTCTCGTATGGCCACCAAAGGTGGTCGGAAGGTGATCGCACGCCGTCGTGCTCGTGGTCGTGCGGAGCTGGCACTATAGGTGTAGTGCGCTAGGCATCAAGTTCTTGATGCTTTTCGTATTTTACTTTAGATATGCTCAGTCGTACTCTCCGCCTCACTCGCAAATCTGACATTGATCGTGTTTTTCGGCGTGGGCGGAGTGTAGCGGCACGACAGTTCGCTTTCAAATACTTACCCAACTCCAGTGACTCAGCGCGCGTAGCAGTGCTGGTCGGTACGAAGCTCGCCAAGCGCGCGGTACATCGCAACAGGATCAAGCGGCGTTTGCGAGAGATAATTCGCCTGAACTTTGACAAAGTCCCGCAGGGGATTGATTTGCTTATCATCGCCAGAGACCTTAAACTCCGCGACACCGACTGGCCTGCACTGACTGAGCAGGTGGTCGCTTTACTTCTCAAAATCAAGCTCTAATGCAAAAGTTTTTAAATTACGCACTGATCTTTCTAATCGTCTTGCTGACTTTTCAGTTTTTTTCATCGAAGCCAGAGCAGGCGCAGGTGACGGGTGATCTGACTATCACGATGGCGAGCGATTTTACGACTGGTGAGGCGGTAGTGCTGACTATGACGAATAACTCTAGTAACACGCTACAGCTGCCAAATGACTGTCCCGCTGTACCTTTCAGTGTCTCGCGTTTCGTCAATGGTGAATGGGTAGTTCAGAGTGCGACTACTGAGCTGGCTTGTCCTGTGGCAGGCGATGAGATAGAGCTGCTGGCTGGTCAAGGGTATACTGTCAGTTATGCTGACTGGCAGCGAGAGCTTTTTGCTGAGACTGGTCGCTATCGTGTGGAGATACCAGTCACTATCGATAGCAAGGAAAAAGTTTTTTCTAGCGACTTTACTGTCAGCCAGCCTGGTTTTTTTGGTTTGTTTTGGCGGAAGGTGTTTTATCAGCCGCTTTACAACGGTCTGATCTACTTCGCCAATCTAACAGGTGGTTCATTTGGCTGGGGAGTGATCTTGCTCACGCTGGCGATTCGATTGGTACTGGTCGTACCTTTTCAGCGGTCACTACGCGCACAGCGCAAGATGCAGCTGATCCAGCCCGAGCTAGATCAGATCAAGAAGCAATACGCCAACAACCAACAAATGCAGGCGTCGGAGACGATGGCGCTTTTCAAAAAGCACAAAGTCAATCCGCTGGGTTCTTGCTTGCCGATTTTGATTCAGACACCGTTTTTATTTGCGGTTTTTCGGATTGTTCAGAATGGTCTCGGCGCTCAAAACTACGTGTTGTTTTACGATAGTCTAGTGGGTACAGATCTTGCCAACTTGGCGACGAATTTTTATGGATTGGATTTGACTGGTGTGGCTTTTCGTACGCCGACCGCCTTGCTCGTAGCACTGCCACTTGTGATTGGTGTGCTTCAGTTTTTTCAAATGCGACTGGCGATGGCACGGACTGCCAAGCAGCGAGCAACACAGAGTACCAAAGACGCTAGCCCGATGGCAGACGCGATGAAGAACATGACGAAGCTGATGCAGTATTTCTTGCCTGTCTTGATTGTCTTTTTTGCGGCGAGTACGCCTGCTGCAGTGGGGCTGTACTGGGGAGCTTCGACGCTCTTTGGTCTGGGGCAGCAGCTAGTAGTGAATCGTCAGAGTGATTAGCCAAATAACCTTAAAGGTTGAACGAATTTCGACTAACTAACTAATTATCATGGAACTTATAATCAAGGAAGCAGCGGTTGATTTACTCGCGTGGCTAGGTGTCGCTGAGGCGGAGGTGCGTGTAAAGCGTGATGGTAGCGCCAACGATCCTGTCCAGCATTTCGATATCGCGATCGCGTGTGATAGTGCGCCGCTACTGATCGGTCGTCGCGGTGAGACACTTCAGTCTTTTCAGCACTTCCTAAAGCTACTAGTACTAAAAAAGCTTGAGTCAGAGCTAGCAGGCGAGGAGCGAGCACCACGTATCGCACTGACGGTGGATATCGACGGCTATCGAGAGCGGCAGGTCGAGGAGCTGCTAGCACTCGCTGAACGTCGGGCGACGCAGGTACAGGAGAGCGGTAGCTCGATCAAACTGCCACCGATGACGTCTTTCCTGCGGCGAGCAGTCCACCTCTACATCGCAGAGCGTTACCCCGAGCTGACGACGGAGTCGACAGGCTATGGAGCGCGCAAGGTGCTGACGATCCAGAAGAA
>CAYVMX010000007.1:39469-47183 GCA_964452725.1 uncultured Candidatus Peribacteria bacterium
ATGCCTAGAGTTTTCATTGCTGGTGTCGGGTTCGATGCGGTCTCGCAAGTCTCCGCTCTACAGCGGGTCGAGGATTTCCTCGTGGGTAAGGCAGTACACTCGGTACAGGCAGCGTGGGGGCGGCAGATCCAGCCAAAGAAATTTCTGATCGTTACACCTAATCCTGAGATGGTAGTGGCGGCACAGACGGATTTGGTTTTTCGTAAGGTCTTAAATAGCGCGCAGCTAGTGGTAGCAGATGGGATCGGTATCATCTGGGCGAGCTACTATCTCGGCTCGTCGCGGCGAGGAGTCTGGAGTTTGATTAGCTCGCTGACGCGTGTGCTTTTTCGTAGTAAAAAGCTCTACTCAGTGCTGCCCGAGCGGGTGACGGGGACAGATTTGCTACCAGCGCTCTTGAAGCTGGCGGCAGCACGGCAGCAAAAGGTGTTTTTGCTCGGGGCAGCCGAGGGTGTCGCTAGTAAAATTCAAACAAGATTCACAAAAGAAATACCAGAGCTTCAAATAGTCGGGACTTACGCAGGCTCGCCAGCCGAGAGTGAGGAGGAGGAGATTCGTCAAAAGATCGAAAACAGTGGGGCGACGATGCTGGTGGTGGCGTATGGTGCGCCGGCGCAGGAGCTGTGGCTGGCGCGCAATCTCTCACTACTGAAAAACATCAAGCTGGCGATCGGGGTCGGTGGGGCTTTTGACTTCCACGCGGGGGTGGTGCGTCGTGCACCTCAAATATTTCGTCAGCTCGGACTAGAGTGGCTCTGGCGGCTGCTACGTCAGCCGAGTCGAGCTACACGGATCTATACGGCGACTTGGCGGTTTGTAGGGTTGGTACGGGGGTTGTAAGTTTCTGTTGACTTTTATTTGCTTTCCTCTAAAATCCTCCAGCTACTCTGCTCGGCCACCTGTGAGTGTGTGATGACTGCCGACAAAAGCTCCCCTCGTTTATTAGGTCTTTTGTCCGTTTTATCATCACTACTTCCTCATGGCTACTCCCAAAAAAACCCCAGCGAAAAAAGCACCTGCCCCAAAGGCATCGCCCAAAACCGCTACCAAAAAATCAACTGCGCGCAAGCTTAGCTCGATCGAGACCAAGACGCATTCGAAGCCTTATCAGCTACCAAAGGTTTTGCCCAATGCGCTGACGGCCAAGCCAAAGAATCCACGGACTTTTTTCACAGAAAACAAGAATCCTGTTCCGCTGCCCAATCTGATCGAGACGCAGCTAAACAGCTACAACTGGTTCCTCACGGAGGGTTTGACTGAGCTTTTTGACGAGATCTCGCCGATCAGCGACTTCAGTGGCAAGAAGCTAGAGCTGTACTTCCTCAAGCATGAGATCGACCAGCCCAAGACTACTCCAGAGGAGTCTCGTAGCAAAAACGGTACTTACGAGGGTACGCTCAAGGTCCAAGTCCGCCTCGTAAACAAAGCCACTGGTGAGATCAAGGAGCAGGAAGTTTTCTTTGGTGGGGTGCCGCTCATGACTGAGAAGGGTACTTTCATCGTCAATGGTATCGAGCGTGTGGTGGTCAGTCAGCTCGTCCGTAGTCCGGGCGTCTTCTTTAGTCGCAATCCGCTCATACCCGCCTACCATGCTGCCAAGATTATCCCCAAGCGTGGTGCGTGGCTGGAGCTGGAGACTGACAAGCGTGGGATCATCGCTGCCAAGATCGACCGCAAGCGTAAAATCCCTGTGACGGCGTTGATTCGGGCTTTTACTAGCTGGGACGATGCGCGGATCTTGCAGGAGTTTCAGGACGTCGATGGTGCTGATGGTGTCTTACCTTTCATCGCTACGACACTCGCCAAAGATCCCGCTCAGACAGTCGACGAAGCCTACCAGCTGATCTATGGCAAGATTCGCCCTGGTGATCTGGCGACGCCAGACAATGCCAAGGCACTCATCGAGCAGATGTTTTTTGATTTCCGACGCTACGATATGGGGCAGGTCGGTCGTTATAAGCTCGACAAACGCTTCGGCATCAAAAGCAAGAATGACAAGAAAGGTCGTGTCTTCCAAGTCGACGACTTGATCCGGATCATCAAGCATCTCATCAATCTCAACAACGGTATCGGCATGGCCGATGATATCGACCATCTCGCCAACCGTCGTATTCGGGCAGTGGGTGAGCTAGTCCAAAACAAATTTCGTGTCGGTCTGCTACGTACAGATCGGATCGCCAAGGACCGTATGACGGTGCTCGATCTGGAGACTGTGACGCCGACTCAGCTCATCAACTGTCGTCCTGTGACGGCGGCGTTGCGAGAGTTTTACGTTAGCTCACAGCTGTCACAGTTTATGGATCAGACCAATCCACTCGCGGAGCTGGCGCACAAGCGTCGTCTCTCGGCGATGGGTCCGGGAGGTCTGTCGCGTGAGCGTGCGGGGTTCGACGTGCGTGATGTGCATACTAGTCACTACGGTCGCATCTGTCCGATCGCCACTCCTGAGGGTCCCAATATCGGTCTGGTGGTGCATCTAGCGACGTACGCGCGGATCAATAAATACGGCTTCATCGAGACTCCGTACTACACTATCGCGCAGGACGTGCCTGCCAAGACAGAAGAGCTACTCAAGCGCCTCGCTCGTGAAGATCTCAAAGACGGCAATCGGATCATCGTACGAGCCGGTGAACAGCTCACCAAGGAGGCTGCCAAAGTGTTGATCGCGGCTGCCAAAGCTGACAAGCGTGACACTGTACCAGTGCGGGCTTATCGCTCTCATGAGTTTCGCTACTACGACGCGGAGCAGGAGGCAGTGCTAAAGATCGCACAGGCGAACTCCCTACTCGATGACAATAGTAACTTCGTCAAGACTCGGATCTCCGCGCGTGATGGTAGTAATCCTTCGCTGATCCATGTCAATGACCTGACGCACATCGACGTCGCACCCAACCAGATCGTCTCCGTGACGACCTCGTTGATCCCATTCCTTGAGCACGATGACAACACACGTGCGAGCATGGGCTCCAATATGCAACGTCAGTCGGTCAACCTCGTGCGTGCCGAGACTCCACTCGTGGGTACGGGTATGGAGGCACTCGCCGCCCAAAACAGCGACCAGACTATCATCGCGACAGAGGACGGAGAGGTGGTCAGCTCCGACGCCAAACAAATCACAATGATGACCAAGAGTGGTAAGAAAATCACACACAACTTGCTCAACTTCGTTCGTAGCAATCAAGGCACTTGTCTCAATCAGCGTCCGACTATCTCCAGTGGCGAAAAGGTCAAACGCGGCGATATCCTCGCCGAGGGAGCGAGTGTCGACGAAGGTGAGCTGGCACTCGGTCGCAATCTCCTCGTAGCGTATATGAGCTGGCAAGGTTACAACTTCGAAGATGCGATCATCATCAGTGATCGAGTGTATCAGGAGGGTCGCTACGACAGTATCCACATCGAGGATTATGTCGTGGACGTCCGTGATACCAAGCTCGGAGCTGAGGAGATCACCCGTGATATCCCCAATGTCTCGGAGGAGCGTATGAAAAACCTCAATGAAGACGGTGTCGTACAGGTCGGTAGCTACGTCAGCGAAGGTGATATCCTCGTTGGCAAGATCAGCCCCAAGGGCGAGACCGAGCTGACAGCGGAGGAGCGGCTGCTCCGTGCGATCTTTGGTGACAAGGCACGTGATGTGAAGGACACTAGTCTGCGTACACCAGGTGGTACCGGTGGTAAGGTCGTCAATGTCCAGATCTTTAGCCGTACAGAGGGCGATGAGCTACCTGTTGGTGTGATTCGCCAAATCCATGTGTATGTCGCACAGCGTCGCCAGCTACAGGTCGGTGACAAGATGGCAGGACGACATGGCAACAAAGGTGTGATCAGTACGATCGTCCCAGCAGAAAACATGCCCCACCTACCAGACGGTACGCCGATCGATATCATCCTCAATCCACTTGGTGTCGCCAGTCGTATGAATATCGGGCAGATCATGGAGACTCATCTCGGCTGGGCAGCCAAGATACTGGGCAAGAAGTACGCCACACCAGTGCTCAATGGTATCCCGCCAGAAAAGATCAAAGAGCTGCTCAAAGAGGCGGGGATCGCGCAGGACGGTCGTGTCCAGCTCTACGACGGACGCACTGGTCAGCCATTCGACCGACAGACGGTCGTCGGGTACAACTACATGCTCAAGCTCAGCCATCTCGTAGAGGACAAGATCCACGCGCGTAGTGTCGGACCGTACAGTCTGGTCACACAGCAGCCACTCGGTGGCAAAGCGCAGCACGGTGGACAACGCTTCGGTGAGATGGAAGTCTGGGCGCTGGAGGCGTATGGTGCTGCCAATGTGCTCCAAGAGATCCTCACGATCAAGTCGGACGATGTCTTTGGGCGTGCCAAGGCGTACGAGAGTATCGTCAAAGGCGAGCCAATCCGCCGTCCGCGGACGCCAGAGTCATTCAACGTGCTGGTCAAAGAGCTCCAGAGTCTCGGTCTCAACGTCGAGCTGCTAAACCTCCGTGGTGCCGATGCGATCAATGATGGTGAGACACTGACAGCTGCCGAAGAGGAAGGTCTGACTGTCGAAGTGAGTAAAGCTAGTCTAGATGCTGGTGAGATCATTCCTAAGTCTGATCAGATCAAAGAGCTAGTCGGTACTCCAAGTGCTGCTGCTGCAAATGACTCCGAAGATGCTAGTGGTGCGAGTGCCATAAAAGAGATGAACGAAAGCCTCGAACGCACAGAAGAGGAGGAAACCTAAACAAGACACGACAATCCGATAATTCGTAATTTTAAGACTTAATAACTCTCCACTTATGTCTACCGACCCAACTCAAGAACGCGAAAAGCTCCAGAGCTTCGACTCTGTCGCGCTCTCTGTCGCGAGTCCCGAGCAGATCCTCTCGTGGAGCAGTGGCGAAGTGACGAAGCCCGAGACGATCAACTACCGCACACAAAAGCCCGAGCGTGACGGTTTGTTTTGCGAAAAGATCTTTGGTCCGACGAAGAACTGGGAGTGCTACTGTGGCAAGTACAAGCGGGTACGCTACAAAGGTGTCGTCTGTGAAAAGTGTGGCGTCGAGGTGACCCGTGCGGTCGTCCGTCGTGAGCGTATGGCGCACATCCGACTAGCGGTGCCTTGTACGCATATTTGGTTTCTCCGGTCGACGCCGAGTCGGATCGGGCTGCTGCTGGATCTGCCGATCAAGACGCTGGAGCAAGTGGTCTACTTCGCAGCGTATATCGTAAAGAGCACCAACGAAGAAGAAAAAGAAAAAGCCATTGTCGAGCTAGACGAAGTCCAAAAAGTCCAACAGAAAGAAATCAAAGAGGAGTATCACAAAGAGCTCAACGATGTGAAGCTAAGACATAAGCAAGAGAAAACTGATCCCAAAAAGGCAAGTGAGGAGATCAAAAAACTAGAGGAAGAAGGCGCAACTGAGGTCGAAGAGCTAGCAGAGCAGTACGCCACTAGCAAAGAAGATCTCACCAGTCTCAAAGTCGGACAAGTGCTGAGCGAGATCAAGTACCGTGACCTCTCTATGAAGTTCGGACATGTCTTCACAGCTGGTATCGGAGCCGAGGCGCTGCGTGAGATCATCGCTGGGATTGATCTGGAGCAGTTTGCACAGGAGTGTCGGGACGAAATCACCAAAAGCACTGGTCAGAAGCACAAAAAGCTCGTCAAGCGACTCAAGCTAGTCGTCGCGCTCAAACGTGCCAATATCAAAGCCGAGTGGATGATCATGACGACTATTCCCGTGATTCCACCTGATCTGCGTCCGATGGTGCATCTCGACGGTGGACGTTTCGCAGCGAGTGATCTCAATGATCTCTACCGTCGTGTCATCAATCGTAACAATCGCCTAAAAAGACTGATGGATATCGGTGCGCCGGAGGTGATCGCACGTAATGAAAAACGCATGCTCCAAGAGGCGGTCGATACACTGCTCAACAACTCAGCTCGTGCTGCCAAGGCGGTCTTCAGCGCGGGCGACAAGCGTAAGCTCCGGAGTCTCTCGGATATGCTCAAGGGTAAGCAAGGACGCTTCCGTCAAAACCTCCTCGGTAAGCGTGTCGACTACTCTGGTCGCTCGGTGATCGTCGTCGGTCCCAAGCTACACCTCCACGAGTGTGGTCTGCCCAAGGAGATGGCGCTCAAGCTTTTTAAGCCTTTCGTCATCGGCGAACTGATCAAAAACGACTACGCGCACAACGTCAAGAGTGCGGAGAAGCTGATCGAAGCCAACCGTAAGGAGGTCTGGGACGCACTAGAGGAGGTGATCAAGGGTCGCTACGTCCTGCTCAACCGTGCGCCGACGCTCCATCGTCTGGGTATTCAGGCTTTTCAGCCGGTGCTGATCGAGGGCAAGGCGATTCGGATTCATCCGCTGGTGTGTTATGCGTTCAACGCCGACTTCGATGGCGATCAGATGGCGGTACATCTCCCACTCTCCGAGGCGGCGCAGACCGAAGCGCGAGAGTTGATCTCCAGCGCGGAAAACCTGCTCAAGCCGAGTAGCGGTGAGCCGACGACTGCGCCGACGCAGGATATGGTGCTGGGCTCGTATTATCTGACACTGGAGCGCGAAGGCGAGACTGGTGAGGGTATGCTCTTCTCCTCGCTCGACGAAGCAGTCAATGCCTATCGACAGGACTACGTCACGCTCCACGCACGGATCAAGTGCCGTTTTCGAGGTGAGATCCGCGAGACTACGATCGGTCGTTTGATTTTCAATTCCTTCCTACCGGAGGAGCTGCCGTACAAAAATACCAAGATGACCAAAGGCGAACTAAAGAAAGCAGTCTCCGAAGTATTTGAAACGCTGGGGCAGGATCGCGCGGCACGCTTTTGTGATGATATCAAACGGATCGGGTTCAAATTTGCCACGAAGTCTGGTCTCAGTATCTCGATGGAAGATGTCGTGATCCCCGAGGCGAAGCACGCCATCATCGCCGATGGTGACGCCGCGGTCAAGAAGATCAACAATCAATTTTGGAAGGGCTTCATCTCCGACGATGAGCGCTACCATCACACGCTCAAGATCTGGAGTGAGGCCAAGAAACAGATCGCCGAAGAAATGATGAAAGTCATACCCAAGAATAATGATATCTACCTCATGGTCGATAGTGGTGCGCGTGGCAACTGGGGGCAGATCACCCAGCTGGCTGGTATGAAGGGTCTGGTGGCGAATCCCGCTGGTAAGACGATCGAGCTGCCAGTGAAGTCTAGTCTCAAAGAAGGATTTACGATCCTCGAGTACTTCATCGCGACGCATGGTGGACGCAAAGGTAAGTCAGACACCGCGCTCAAGACGGCAGAGGCGGGCTACCTCACGCGTCGTCTGGTCGATGCGGTACAAGACATCATCATCAAAGAAGGCGACTGTGGCTCCAAGAAAACACTCTCAATCACTCGCACGGAGAGTGATGAAATCGGGGAGGAGTTCGCCGATCGGATCTATGGTCGCACACTCGCCGCGCCACTCGCACACCCAAAGACCGGCGAGCTGATCGCCGACAAAAACACCGAGATCGATCGTAATCTCGTCCGGCGGATCGACGAGCTACAGCTCGAAGAAGTCATCGTACGGAGTATCTCCACCTGCCAAACAGAAAACGGTATCTGTCAGCGCTGCTATGGTCGTGATCTCGGCTCCAATACAACCGTGGAGGTCGGGACAGCGGCGGGTATCATCGCCGCGCAAGCGATCGGTGAGCCAGGTACACAGCTAACTATGCGGACCTTCCACATGGGTGGTGTCGCTGG
>CAYVMX010000008.1:0-39402 GCA_964452725.1 uncultured Candidatus Peribacteria bacterium
ACTAATCCAACACTCAGTACTACTAGAGTTTCGCGTCTCTCCACAATTACCACGAAGAACCTCGACCAAAGTCGAGAACCTCCGTGGTGCTCGGGAGAGGACTTGAACCTCCATGAGCTAATGCTCACACGCCCCTCAAGCGTGCGTGTCTACCATTCCACCACCCGAGCGAATAAGAGCCGGATCATTTTAGGTTTTACCTGTGTTTTTCACAAGTCCACTGACTATCATGAGGTAGAGCAGGAGTGGTGGAAAGAAGAGTGAATTCACAAAAACTGCGTGAATTAAAAATCCACTGCCACCAGTTAGTAGTCCTAGACTGACGATATCTCTGCGGGTACTCCAGGCTACATGAGCTAGATTTATCAAGAAGAGCAAAAATACTCCCAATCCGACTACTCCAGTAGTAGCGCCGATATTGAGTAGTGAGCTGTCTGAACCAGTTGCAGCGTGGCTTTCTTCATCAGAGAAAGTTTGGTAGGCAGCATATGTACCATAACCCGTGCCGAAGATTGGATTTTTCCCCCAAATCCGCAGGGCCTCACGCCAGCTATCTACACGGAGCTGAGCTGTGGGGTCGAGGACAGTCTGACTAGTGCCACTGACTAGAGAGGTCGCGCTGACCATTAGTTCGTCGAGACGACTTTGCAAACGATCTGAGACTCCGACTCCGATGAGTGCCACCACGATCAAGCTGATCAAAAGTATGCGACTACGGATGAGTCCTAGCACTAGTCCAGCTATTGCTAGTGCCAGCAGTCCAGAGCGAGAGAGCGTCGCTAGTAATGCGACAAATAAAACCGCAGCAATTATTGAAAGCATCAAACGTGGTTGCCACTTTTGAATTTTTAAATACCAACTACCAGCGAGCGATAAAAGAAAGGCAAACCCTCCAGCGATAAAGTTGGGATCGAGCCAAGTACTGGTCAGACGTCCAATGTGTGGATCCCAGCCTGCTTCTGTCAGTCCCGCCTCAGCGAAATCGGGGAGTATCGTAAGTAAATAAAAACCACTACCAGCTAAGATCACACCAGTCAGTAGCAGTACTCCTAGGATTTTTGCTTGCTGCTTGATTAGATCTCGTGCGACGAAGAAAAATCCCGAGATCGCTACGAAACGCACCAAGTGTAGCGTAGCAGTTTTGATCTCTATGCTGGTTAGTTCACTACTATTCAAAAGTAAGCTAAGTAGTGCTACTGCCCAAAAGGCGATGAGTGCACCACCGACTTTATCCAAAGTGATTTTTTCTTTACGAATCAATTTCCGTACCAGCCAGACACCCAGTACCGCCGGTGCGATGAGATCGAGTGGCAGAAGCGATATCCCACTGATAGAGACACGCCCAAATTCCCCGAGGACAGTACTTAAGATCGCAGTGATTAAACCGCTCAATGGGAAATAGTAGAATAACGCTAAAACCAACACACCGATCAGGATAGTCAGTGTTGGTAGTGGCGAGAGTGTGAGTGCAGTCGCGAGTATGAGGATTATTCCACTCAAGAGCACTTTATTTTCTAGCATTAGCTTGATTTTAGCTTGTTTAAGCGGTATCTTGAAGTGGCTTTTTCATTTTTCTAATTATGTTAGTTCGTAAGTTTGGCGGCACTTCGATGGGTTCAGCTACGAGTCTATTTGCAGTAGCAAAGATTGTGAGGGCTAAGCGTGACAAGCAAGCCATAGTGGTCTCAGCTATGAGTGGTGTGACCAATCAGCTACTGCGACTGACCAAACTAGCACTTGGTGGCAAAAGAGCAGCAGTCAAAAAAGGTCTTACCGCATTACTCAAACATCATCAATCGGCTGCTCGTGAGAGTATTCAAGATGCCAAAGTACTTACTGATACAGAGCGTTATTTCGAGCGAACACTGGCTAGTCTTTCGTGCTTCCTAAAAGCTTTGGGAGATATCGGTGAGCTTTCTATCCATGCTGAAGACACCATCATGGCAGTCGGTGAGAGGCTTAGCTCACGTCTACTAGCAGGCGTACTGACAGCTGCCGGCTCAGCGGCAGTTCAGGTTGACCTCGAAAAAGCAATCCCTGGACGGTTCAAAACGGCTCATCACGCTTTTTATCTCAACGCAGAAAAGAAATTTGCGAAGGTTTTTCATAAAGCACTTAAGCAAAATAAGATTCCAGTGGCGACGGGCTACTTCGGACGGGTACCGGGTGGTATGCTGCGCAATGTTGGGCGTGGTTATTCTGACTTTTGTGCTGCTCTGACAGCGGCTGGACTACGAGCAGAGAGACTAGAAATTTGGACTGATGTTTCAGGTGTATTGACAGCTGATCCTCGCAAAGTTAAAAATGCTCAAATTCTCGATAAGATTTCTTTCGAGGCAGCAGCTGAGTTGGCACACTTTGGAGCGAAAGTTATTCATCCACAGAGTTTACATCCAGCGATCCGTGCCAATATCCCTGTTTGGATCAAAAACACCTTCGAACCAAAGGCTCATGGTACTGAGATTGTCCGTGAGGTGAAGCGGCCTAAGTTATTGATCTCATCTGTTACAAACAAGAAAGACATCACCGTGATCAACATCGCAAGCTATCGCATGTTGCTTCAGTATGGTTTCCTTGCCAAAGTTTTTGAGATTTTTGCTCATCATCAGACCAGTATTGATGTTGTTTCAACTTCGGAAGTCTCGGTCTCCGTGACGATCGAAGACACCAAAGCCATGAAAGAGATTATCGCAGAGTTAAAGCCTTTTTCCAAAGTTTCTATTAGTCGCAAGAAGGCAATCGTCTGTCTCGTCGGTCTTGGCATGGCTCAGCGTCAGGGAGTTGCAGGTGAGGTTTTTGGTACACTCGGACGCGCGGGGATCAGCGTGGACCTCATCAGTCAGGGTGCGAGCGAGATCAATATTACTTTCGTCGTGGACGAGGATGAGGCGGATCGAGCAGTTGCCGTACTTCATAGAAAATTCTTCTAAATGATCTACTACCTACTACCACTCGCCGGAGTCGCAATCGGAGCTATCGGTGCGCTCACTGGTACGGGTGGCGGCGTGCTCACTGTGCCGCTACTCCTTACTTTGCTCCTCTTGCCCAAGGAGATCGCCGTGGGTACGAGCTTCGTCAATATGATTTTTATCGTCGTAGTGTCCCTGCTGCTCTACGGTGCGAAAGGCACGATCGACTGGAAAGCTGGAATTTTACTAGGGCTAGGCTCAGTCATCGGCGCCTATCTCGCAGTCACCTACTTTCAGCCACACATTTCCGAGCGTCAGTTTCACTACGCTTTCGCCGCGTTGCTTGTTATTATTGCGGTCTCTTTAGTTTTTAAAAAATAGCTTCAAATGTCTCCCAAAAAATTCCAAGTCGGTGTCGTCGGTGCGACTGGTGCTGTCGGCGCAGAGATGATCCGCGTATTGCATGCTCGTCAGTTTCCTGTCGCCGAGCTCCACCTTTTTGCCTCTGAGCGCAGTGCTGGTAAAAAACTTGCAACACCTTTTGGTGAAAAGGAAATTGAACTTTTTTCTGTTGAAGCAGCACGGAAGATGGATTTCGTTTTCCTTGCTGTTTCAGGGTCCTTTGCCAAAGAACATGCACCAGCGATTGCCACTGATGGTGGGGCGATCGTCATCGACAACTCCTCTGCCTTTCGTTATGACGATGCTATCCCACTCGTCGTACCAGAAATCAATCCACAAGCCGCTAAAGGTGCACGCCTCATCGCCAACCCCAACTGCACTACTGCGATCCTCGCGGTCGCGCTCTGGCCGTTGCATCAGGCTTACGGAGTGCAGAAAGTGATCGTCTCGACCTACCAAGCCGCTAGCGGTGCAGGTGCGGAGGGTATGGCTGAGCTAAAAAATGGTGTACAGGAGTACCTAAATAGTAAGCAATCTGGGCATGAGATTTTTGCGTATCCGTTGCCATTCAATGTGATTCCACATATCGACACATTCCAAGACAACGGTTTCACGCGCGAAGAAATGAAAGTTGCTTGGGAGACTCAGAAGATCTTTGGTAACAATAAACTAGCGATCTCCTGTACAGCGGTGCGAATCCCGACGCTGCGCGCCCATGCCGAGGCTGTGACGATCGAGACCGAGCAGCCTATCGATCCTGCTGCTGCACGTGAGTTATTAAAATCCGCGCCGGGTGTCAAAGTAGTCGACGATCCTGCCAAGCTCGAGTATCCGATGCCGCTGACTGCTACCGAAAAATATGATGTAGAGGTTGGACGAATCCGTCAGAGTCTCGTCTTTGGCGACCACGGTCTCGATTTTTTCGTCTGCGGAGATCAAATCCTCAAAGGCGCGGCACTCAACGCTGTGCAGATCGCGGAGTTGTTGGTTTAGGTCAAATAACTTCTACTTCGACGACTTTACCATTTTCGAAGATCCATTTTTCTTTGCCAGTGCTGCCGTCGCGTTCGATATAGAGTGTCGCCCTAGCGAGTCTGGCAAACTCTGGTAAAAGCTCTACTGACTTTAAATCGGCTCCTGGAGGAATTTTGCTAGCGAGAGCTGCTTCTGTAGCAGGATCAAAAGTAATGTTTTTGATTGGATATTTACCGCGTTCAGTGAGCTCATCTTGAGTGTCGTAGTTATTGTAAAGTTCGTAACCCATCATACCGACATCATAGATTGTCCAAGCCGCTAGACCTACTGAGGCTATTGTGCCAACCCCAGTCATAGCTGTGGCACCAGCAGTAGCAGCACGTTTAGCGATCAGCTTAACAATTTTTTCAGTACCAGTTCTTTCCAAGATTTCGGCAAAGATCTTTTGGACAGCCTTGCCGGTGCAACGTTTGACCAGTTCAGCTTTGAGACCTGCGAAAGCTTTGCTGGAGAGTTCGATAGTTTTTTTACCAACCTTTAGGGTTTTTTCTGTATAGCGAGTAGTTCTTTCTATGAGTGCTTTACTTTTTCGCATTCGTGCTAATTTTGCCAGTTGAATTTCCTTGCGACCTAATTTTTCTATCATTTCTTCAGTAATTTTACCCCTTAAGATTTTAGAATCTTTTAAGAGTGCTGTAGCCTCATCCACAGCCTTACTGTGCAGCCAAAATATTTTTTCGTACTGACTATCAGATAGCACTATTGGTCCTAACTTTTTCATTTTACTCAAAATATTCACACGGCGAGCGAAGTATTTTCCTCTAGCTGCTTCTTTGCTGAGGACTTCACCATAATGTTTTACATTGCCGAGAGTCAGTCTCCTGAGTTGGTGTTGTAGTTTTTGATAGCGCATCCAGTCTCCACTATGCTGCCAGATATGCTTCATATCTTTGAAAAAGGTTACTTGACCCCAAGTTGCGCCTTTAATAGTTTTCCCAGCTATCAGAAGTGGCGCTTTTATAAGGCTGACGTCAGTGGTAAAGAGTGCCTTGGTAAAACCAAATGCTGCTGTGCCACCTGCTAAATAAGAATCTGCTTTGATAATAATTCCAGCTGTATTTGCCCACCAAGGTTGATCTGGATCGTTCAAATACTCTCCGAGTTGATAGGCCTGTTCTTGGGTAAATTTGTAAGAGTATACAAAAGCCTCTTTGGTGCCTTTGGCTGCTGTGATGAGTATCTGGAAAGATCCATCTCTAGTGATTTCAAGTGCAGCCTTGCCACCTTCAGCTTGGACATTTTCGATTAGTTTGCCAGCGTTTTCTTTCACGCCCTGCATATCTAGCGCGGTAGCACTACCAAATAGTTTGGTTAGAGACTTCGCTGTCTTGGGTAGTCGATCACCTAGGTAATTAGCAGCGTTTTCAGCTGTTTCTTTAACGACTGAGTGATTCTCTTTATTCGTTTTGTCCACAGTAGTATCTCCGGTAGCCAGTCGCACTGCCTGTAGTACAGTAGCTCCATGCTCCAGATTTTTCGGTGGTGGGTTTGCTTTTAGATAATCACGCAGCTGTTTTTCACTAGCGGTGACAGGTACGTTGCCCGTCTGACCAGTAACGCCCTGTCCCATCTTTTCGAGCCAAGTTTGCCAGCCACTTTTTTTATTCTGGATAAAGTCTGCATAGTTTTCGTCTTTGTTTAGTTCCAGCGCTTTGGCATCGACACCTGCTTTGTCAGCGATTTTTTTGGTCTCTGCTGTGGGCTCTGTACTCGAGTAGATTGTTTCGATCGCTTTCTTGAGGTTACCTTTATTTAGCCACATGAGTACATCGGGCGAGAGGTTGAAGAATTTCCCAGCGAACTTGGCGATTTCTTCATGTTTCCAAGTGGCTAGACCTGTGATGCCTATGAGTGAGGAGAGTGTTAGTCCGTTTTTCCAGCCACTCAGCTCTTCGAAGAGAGCGTCGCCCTGTTTACGTACCCAGTTCAGCACTTTGTACGCGCCCCAAGCGAGTATACCGACTCCCACGACGGTCATCGCCATCTTGGCAGCAGGAGTGTTGACTACTTCGTACCACTCATTGCCAGCTTCTTTGCCTTTTTTGGACCAGTATTCCTGAGTCTCTTGACCGACCTTGCCCCAGTATTTGGTAGTTTCTTTTTGGACAGCTTTGATCTTTTTTGAAGATGCGATGATTAAATCTTCTTGCTGTTTATTTTTCTTTTCGTGTTCGCCAACTGTCTTTTTGATATGCTCGGGTAGAGTCGCCAAACCAGCCTCAGCAGAAGTCGGAGTAAGCTTGGGCTTTTTTTTGGGTGCTATTTTCTTTTCAGGTGTGATAGGTACTTTCAAAATCTCTGGTTGGCGAGATTTGGTCGCTGATGCGGTAGGACTACCCATATTATTTTGATTTTAGTTTCTAGTTATTTTACCACGAAACTATACATAAAGCAAACTTCAGATCTTCCCAAGTGGGGTTTTTTCCTTTAAACTCACTCGCACGTAATTCAAAAAACCTTATGCCCCGCCGAGGAAATAAAACTGCGATCATGGTCTGGCTCTGCGACACTTGTAAAGTGCAGACTGGTCAGACTTATCTAAATACTGCTAATCACGGTAGCAAGAAGCTGGAGCGTAATCGCTACTGCTCCAAGTGTCGTAAGCATACGCCGCAGTACACCCGTCCAGAAAAGAGTGGCTCACTCGGTCTCGCGCGCAATAAGTAATCTAGAGATTGTTTTGAAGAGTGCTTGTTTTTCAGTAGTTTTTCTGCTACAATAAGCGGAACGTTTTTCTTTAAACTTTTAGACTCATGCCTACTTGGATACTGTTCGGACTCGGTGCTGCACTAGCGCTCGGCGCAGCGAATATTCCCCAAAAACTCGCCCTTGGCACGGTGAGTCCGTTTGCTTACGGTATCCTGTCTGGCTTGGTGATCCTCATCGTCAATATTACGCTTTTATTCATTTATGGTGACTCGCTCAATCTCGCAGCGAAAAAAGAGTGGGGCTTCGCCTTCATGGCAGCGGCACTTTTTGCGGCGGGTTCGGTCTTCATCGCACTCGGCTACCGTGGTGACGCCAATCCCGCTATTTTCCCTGCACTTTTCAATACCAATACGCTAATCGCTACTATCCTCGGTGTGTTGATTTTGAAAGAAACACTGGCAGTTCCGCTCTGGCAGGCCTTTGCTGGTTCGGCCTTTGTGGTTATTGGAGCAGTATTGGTGACGACCAGACTGGGTTAAGTAAATAAAACTTCGCGCGACTTTATTTCCTAAAAACTAAAATAAAATGCTAACCAAAGCTAAAGCAACTGTGTTTAAAAAAATACCTAGTGAAACTAAAACGAAAGGTTCGCGGATTATTGTGATAACTGGTGGATCTGGTAGTGGTAAGACAATGCTTGCCAAGCATATCGCTCAGCATGTCTATGCTGGTGAATGCGATATTATCAGTCACGATATGTACTACATCGACAAGGATAATTTCGACCCAGACTACCGCGTCGATTATGATGCACCTGAGAGCTTGGATAATGCTCTGCTACGTCAGCATCTGGCACAGCTCAAAGCTGGTAAATCGGCAGCGACTCCGATTTATGATTTTCAAACGAAAGATCGTCTCACTGAGACACGCTGCGTCGAGCCGCAGAAGATAATTATTGTCGAGGGAATCCTAACATTGGCTATTCCCGAGCTACGTGAATTGGCAGATCTCTCGATCTTTATTCATGTTGATGATGACGCACGACTTTCACGACGTATCTTACGTGATTTCGTCGGTGGTGCGCGCAGTAGTATGGGCACGAGTAAGGAAGACGCATTGGCTGGTGAGTTGACTTATTATTTTGATTACGTGAAGCCAAACTACCAAAAATATATTGCTCCCTTGGCTGAGGTAGCTGATATCGTCGTCCACAACAACGCCAAAACACCAGAACCAATGCTAGACCGGATGGAAAATATTTTGACGAAGTTCCAACTCAAGTAATCGCTACTGCCGCACTGTATCCCACCAGCCATCTGGATCAGTAGCAAATTTTGAAATGGCCTCTTTTTGATCTATCGGTAGATCTAATTCACTTACAAGTGTAGAAAAGTTCGTCAGTGTCCACCACGGTACTTTGGCGTCGTTTAGGTTTGTGCTAGCTCTTACAAATTCGTAAGTCGAGATGGCGATGATGCCGACTACATCAGCTGCGATTTCTTTACGCAGTGCGAGGACTGTTTTTACGCTCGATCCCGCCGTCGAAAAAAGGTCTTCAATTACCAGCACTTTACTACCTGCCGTGATAGCTCCTTCGACTTGTTTGCCAGTGCCATGAGCGCGTGGCTCTGGGCGCACATAGCAGAAGGGTTTACCTAAGCGATCGGCGACCAATGCGCCGAAGCCAATGGCGCCAGTGGCGACACCAGCGATCGCATCGAACTCTAATTTATTTTCTTCGATTAGCTGACAAAATCCTGCCACGATCATCTCACGCGCATCGACGAAGGAAAGTAGTATGCGGTTATCACAATAAATAGGCGATCGGATTCCGCTCGTCCAAGTAAAGGGTGGATCAAGAGAAATTTGTACGGCTTTTTTTTCAAGTAAGATTTTGGCGATCTTTTTTGTGAGCAGCATGTTGTTTTGATGATTAAACTAAAGTATTAAACTTTGCGGCCAGAGCTGTCGCGGTGCGAGCGTCCAAATTCAGATTCTTTCAAAACTTTTTCACCAGAGTAGACAGTGCCGTCGGTACAGACGCGACTACCAGAATCGTCTAGGCAGCAGCTACCGCAGATGCCGAAGCCGCACTTCATGTAGCGTTCGAGGCTGAGCTGACTGGGAGTTTTTGCCTGTTTGGCTAGCTCGGCGACTTTGCGCATCATGATTTCTGGACCACAGGAATAGATTTGGCTGTAGTGATTTTGATTCAAAAGTTCAGCGAGCTTATCTGTTGTATAGCTTTTGTCGCCGACTGAGCCGTCGTCAGTCGTGATGTACAAGTTCGTGAGTTTTTTGAGTTTATTTACATAGAGTAGCTCTTTTTTGTTTCGAGCGCCGATGATGCAGTCTGTTTTGATTTTGTGCTGCTGTGTCAGAGTCGCAAAGAAGTGGAGGGGAGCGATGCCAAAACCACCGCCGACTAGTATGATGTGTTTACCGCTGAGCTTGAAAGTATTACCAAACGGACCACGCAGACCCAGCTTATCGCCTTTTTTAATCTTTTGAATAGCCTTACTCCATGGACCGACAGCAGAGACTGTTAGTTCAATAGTTTTTTCATCAGCATAAGCGACGGAGACTGGCTTTTCATTCACGCTTGGTAGCCAGAGCATGACGAACTGTCCAGGCCTGATAATGCCAAGTTGATTGGCAAAAGTCAGCGTCACAGTACGGTAGTTTTCTTTTACTATTTTTATAACGGAGAGAGTGGTGGGGAGGTGTTTGCTCATCTGGTTTATTTTGCGAGTAGAAGAGGTTTTTCGCAAGTCTCTTAGCTTGAAAAAAAAGTACCTTTCTGATAAACTTCTTTGATGTCGGGTGATAAAATCTAGCATTTAAGTCCAAATAAAAAACTATGCATAATCAATTCGACAAGTTTACAAAAGAAGCTAAGCGAGCTTTGATCGTCGCTCAAGAAGAAGCACGTGCGACGGGTCTTTCGTATATCGGTACGGAGCATATCTTACTTGGGATCCTCACTCAGCCTGAGAGTCTCGGTGCGAGTGTCTTGCGTAATTTTGGTGTGACGACAGAGAATGTAAAGCTAGTGCTCAAGACTGTCGGTCGTCAGCGTACCAGCAAGGATCGTCAGCCTGATCCTAGCACTGACAGTGGGCTTTCGGGGTTTGCTAAGCGTGTGATCGAAGATGCAGTGCGAGTGGCCTACCAGTTCAATCATGCGATGGTTGGTACGGAGCATTTGCTCTATGCACTCATGAATCAAGAAAACACAGCAGCAACCGTAATTCTCGAAAATATGAAAGTTCGTTCGGGGGATATTAAGCGTCAGATCGAAGAAATCTTTCGTGAGGCTGCTGATGCCCAGACACTCCCCAAAGGGGTACATCCGTTAGAGGTTCTTTTTGGTTCACTCCAGAGTGTGATGGCACGTATGGATCCACGTCAAGACTTCTCCGATGCTTATGGTCATAAAGATGAGCAGCAGCTCGGGGTAGGGCAGGCAATGGGTGGTCAGCAAAGTGGTGGACCGCAACAACCCAAAAGCAAGACTCCGGCACTTGATTACTTCGCGACAGATCTGACAGCCGAAGCTCGTACTGGCAAGCTCGATCCAGTGATTGGTCGTGAAGCTGAAATTGAACGAGTGATCGCCGTGCTCAACCGTAAAACCAAAAATAATCCTGTCTTGATCGGTGAGCCAGGTGTGGGTAAGACTGCCGTAGTAGAAGGTCTCGCACAGGCAATCATCTCTGAGCGTGTCCCACCCAATATGCTTGATCGTCGTGTGCTCATGCTGAGTATGACTGCGCTTGTCGCTGGCACCAAGTATCGTGGTGAGTTCGAAGAGCGCTTCAAAAAAGTTATCGATGAAGCGACCAAGCTCGGACGAGAGGTAATTCTTTTTCTCGATGAAATGCACACCGTGATCGGTACTGGTGCTGCGGAGGGTAGTCTTGACGCTGCCAATATCCTCAAGCCAGCACTTGCGCGTGGCAAAATCCAAGTCATTGGTGCGACCACGACAGATGAGTATCGCAAGCATGTCGAGTCCGACAAGGCCCTCGAGCGGCGTTTTCAGCCAGTAACTGTACCTGAGCCAAGCGAAGAAGATACAGTCAAAATTCTTTACGGTCTGCGCGAAGGACTCGAAAAACACCATGGTCTGACTATCGAAGACGAAGCTTTGATACAGGCAGTGAAAATGAGTAAACGCTATGTACCAGATCGTTTCCTACCAGACAAGGCGATCGATCTGATCGATGAGGCAGCCTCGCTCAAGGGTATGGGTCTAAAGAGCATAGATAAGAGCGATTTACGTAAACAAAAAGAAGAACTAGCCAATGTTATTGCTGCCAAAGAGGCGGCCGTCAGTGGACAAGACTATGAAAATGCTGCGAATTTACGTTCCAAAGAGATTCGGATCAAAAAGAAAATTGAAGAGAGTAAACAAATAGCGATAAATGGTAATATGGCAGATCGTCCGCATGTCACATCGGAGGATGTCGCCAAGGTTATTGCTAAGATGACTGGCGTGCCGACTGGTGACCTCTTGGCAGCAGATATTGTGCGTCTCCAAAATTTAGAACAGACCTTGAAAACTCGTATCATTGGGCAGGAGACGGCGGTGAAGGCTATTTCACAGGCTGTGCGACGTTCACGTGTCGGTATCGCTTCTCCTGATCGTCCGATTGGTTCGTTTATCTTCCTCGGACCGACTGGTGTGGGTAAGACCGAACTGGTCAAAACACTGGCCAAGGAAGTCTATGGTAGCGAAGATGCTTTGATTAAGATCGATATGAGTGAATTCCAAGAGCGCCATTCGACTAGTCGTCTAACTGGTACGACAGCAGGCTATATTGGCTACGAAGAGGGCGGTCAGCTGACAGAGCAAGTACGTCGCCGACCTTACAGTGTGGTGCTTTTCGATGAAGTAGAAAAAGCGCATCGTGATTTTCAAAATATCCTGCTTCAAGTCCTCGAAGATGGTTATCTGACTGATGGTAAAGGTCGTCGGACGGACTTTCGTAATACTATCGTCGTCATGACGAGTAATATCGGCGCTGAACGTATGACGAGCAAGGCTGGCAAGATCGGTTTTGCAGTTACGCGCGATGAGGTTCGCGATGCCAAAGCTGAATTTGATGAAGTCAAAGCAGATGTACTAAATAAACTAGAAGAGAATTTCCGACCAGAGTTTCTCAATCGCGTAGATCGTGTTGTTGTTTTTGATCCGCTCACACATGCTCAGATCAAGGAGATCGTTACTTTACATTTCAAAGATCTCCAAAAGCGACTAAATGAAAAAAATCTCAAGCTGGAGTTAGCTCCAGCAGCACTTGAGTATCTTGCAGAAAAAAGCTACGACCCAAAGTACGGTGCTAGACCAGTGCGTCGCACACTGACAGAAAAAATCGAAGATGAGTTAGCGAGTCGAATTTTGGATAATGAATTTGGCGAGGGTAGTACAATCAAGATTGGTTTTGATAAAAAGACCAAAGAATTGACTTTCAAAAAAGCTCGTAAGGTCATCAAGAAACCTACTAAATAGTTTAGAATTTGAAAGTTATACCAATAGTTGTCATTTTGATGCGGTTTCTCTTATTGGATACTTCTCCACCAAACGTTAGAAAAGTCTTGGGAATTATTTCAATACCAGCGATAAACGGTAGAGCATTTTGCGTTAGATATTTCTTAGATTCTAATAATAAAGTCGGTGAGAATTTTTGGCTAGCAAGAGCTTTTGTCTGTGGATTAGTAGGCTCTACAGCCTGAGCTGACGTTGGTAGAGCTACAGTGGCAGATGCTAGTAAGACAGCGAGTATAGCTGTCCGTGCTGTCTTTGGTAGATTTGGTAGCTGGAGGTGTCTCGATTCTGGTGATTGTAGTGCATTCATGAAGATTCATTTTAAAGATATATTTGCCAGATACCAAGTTTATTGAGTACATTTTTTGACAATCAGGTGTTCGCCTCGTATGCTTGCTAGGCTTTATGGTTAGTCGTTTTAGTAGTCGGCAACGTATAGTCTGGGATCGGACTCAAGTGCTTTTTTTTACAGCAGTTTTTGTTTTTATCATTATTGCTGGCAAGCTGGTTTATCTGCAGTTGATCCATGGAGCAGAGTATCAATTGCTAGCCAATGAGCAAAATAGTCGAGGAGTCGTATTGCCAGCACGTCGTGGCAATATCTATACGCGAGATTTGCGTACAGCAGAGCTTTTTCCATTGGCTCAAAACTCGACTACTTATACAATCTTTGCTGATCCGCTTTTGATCGAAAATGAAAGTGCTGCAGCAGATTTACTATTGCCGCTGCTATATACTGACCTGATAGACAGTCAAACTCTGGACACTGATAGCACAACCGTAAAAGACCCTGATCAATCCGAGTCAGATTCAACAGCGAAAGACCAGACACTAAAGTCTGAATCGGATTTTCGAAACTGGCTAACAGAGAAGCTAGTTGCCAAAGATATAGTACGACGTGAATTGAGCGATGTAACACCTGAACAGGTTGCGCTTGTCCGCGATGCCTATCTGCCTGGTGTCGGCACAGATGGTGAGATCGTGACTATCAACCCGACTCTGGTAGACAACCCAGAAGAGACAGCACGCCAGTTGGCCGAAATTATAGATTCCAAATATACTGATTTATATCCGCTCATGCTGCGTAAAAAAGTTCGCTATATAAAGCTAGCAGGACGTGTATCAGCTAATGCAAAGGACGATGTTTTGAGTTTGGGGATTCGTGGTGTAGGTGCGATACCAGAGTATCGTCGTGTATACCCTGAGGGTAGTTTGGCAGCCCAAGTGATTGGTTTCCTTAATCACGATGAAGAAGGTGTTTATGGCGTAGAAGGGGCTCATAACCAACTACTCTCTGGTAAAGATGGCTTGCGGCAGACACAGGTAGACCCATTCAATCGTCAGATTACAGTGGGCGATATCACTATCAAAGATGCACGTGATGGTGTGAGCTTAGTCCTCACTATTGATCGGGCGATCCAAGAGATCGTCGAGCGTGAACTATCCAAAATGGTAGACAAACAACGTGCTGATGGTGGACAAGCTATAGTGATGGATCCGAAGACAGGAGCGATCTTGGCATTGGCACATTATCCAACTTTTGACCCCAATGATTTTAGCGCAGTCTATGAACGTGAGGAGCTATTAAAAACTGAAAAAAAATATACTTGGACAGATCAAAACACCGGAGAATTACAAGAGCGGACTGAAGAAATCTGGGAGACGAAGTCAGGCGAACCACTTGTCGTAGAGTATGGTACGGAGTACGTAGTCCGCAAGGGTTATCGTTTCCCAGTATTTCGTGAGGGTGCGAAGCGAGTAATCTATACCAATCGTATTGGACCCTCGGTATTCACGCTCAAGGCGATTACTGATCCTTATGAGCCGGGTTCTGTCTTCAAGCCAATCGTAATGGCGATGGCAATAGATGCTGATGAAGTAACTCCTGATACGCGTTCACCATACAGCGGTCCAGTACGTATCGATGAGTATGTTCGAGGTCGACCCGTCACGATCAAAAATGCCCAAGGTAAATACAACGGTAGAGAGACTATGACAGAGGTCATAGAGAATTCTAGTAATATCGGTATGACTTTTGTTGCACAGCAGCTTGGCAGAGCTACTTTTTATGATTATCTTAGAAAATTTGGTTTTGCTGAACGGACTGATGTTGATTTAGAAGGCGAGGATTCTGGTTATCTCGAAAACTATACCAAGTGGTCAGAGTCTGAATTAGTCACCAAAGCATTTGGTCAGGGTATTTCAGTCAATTTGATTCAAATGGCGGCAGGTTACTCCGTGCTTGCCAATGGTGGACTACTCATGAAACCTTACATAGTTGCAGAAGAAATACTAACCGATGGTACACGATTGGTTACCAAGTCTGAGACTGTTCGACGTGTGATCGATGAAGATACTTCAAAACAGATCACAGCGATGCTGATTTCTTCTGTCAAAAATGGTTACGCCAAAGTGACCAAGGTTGATGGTTATTTCATCGCAGGCAAAACTGGTACAAGTCAGACTTATAGTCGAAGTGGTCGTGCGCTTAGTGATCTCGGTACTACGATCGCAGCATTTGGTGGTTATGCTCCTGCGACCAATCCCAAATTTGTCTTGATTGTGAAGATTGATCGTCCACGAGTAGTAGAGTGGGGTTCTGCTGTGGCAGGTCCAGTTTTTAAAAAAATTACTGAAGAATTACTGAAGAATTATTTCTTGATCCCACCACAGGAATAAAAGACTTAAATTTCTTCAGCAGCAATAGCCCTGATCAAGTGCGCTTCACTTTCGAGTGTTGGGATTATCTGTGTCAGACCGACTAGCTCGAGGATGTCAAAAATATTAGAGTTGGCTTCGATGAAGATCATCTTTTGATTACCTTCAGAGAGTTGACCGCGAGTGGCGGCTAGATAGCCGATCACTTTGCTATTTATGAATTCCAGCTCACGTAGATTGAACACTAAATGTCCAGCATCACTACCGATTAGTTTATCGACAGCAGTGCTGAGATTTTCTAAATTAGTTTCGTCGATCTGACCGACGAGAGTCACTATTATATAGTGTTGCTCGTTATTGATTTTAGTCGTGATGTTGAGTTTGACAGACATAGTAGTGTGAGAGCTTAAAATTAAAAATTTAGTGTTTTTTTACTAGTTTGTATTCAGTGAGTGCCGTATCTACTTTGGCGACTTCATGCCATTGACCGGCAGTGGTATAGATTTGGCGTAGCTGTTGCAATACAGTAGGACTGAGTTCTGATAGATTGGTCGCAGTGCTACTTCCGATTAGCTGGCTGAGACGCTGGCTGAGACGCTGGTGGATAATTTGCGCAACTTGTTTTTGGACTGTCTTGGGTATTCGTCCGAGATGTTTTTTGGTGTAGGTCGCTAGTTTAGGGTTTTCATGCAGGACAAACTCTGCCAATACAGCTGGTGCATCTACGTGTTTGAGTTTGGCTAGTGCTAGTGCTGCGAGTAGACGCAGTTCTTCATCTTCATGCTTTAGGTATTTTTCTAATCGTGGGCGTTCTTGGATTGCGCCAATCTCACCGAGCGTGTGGATAGCAGCACGTTGCGTTGCATGATCTTTGGCATCGAGTAGGGTGGTGAGCTGAATAGTTAGTTGAAGTCGATATTGTGGGAATTGCCATAGTGCAATGATGGCATTGGCTTTGACGTAAGGATCTTTGCTTTGTAAGTGTGGTTCTATGTAGTGTGCTGCCGAGACATCGTGAAAGAGCCCACAAACATATATACAATCAGCACGAATGACATTGTCAGCAGTATCCAATGTCTTAATCAAAAACGGTACAACATCTGCCTGATGCATATTGGCAAAGACGTGGATAATTGCTGAACGAATTTCTTTGGAATTTTCTCTCTCAAAAAGATCTCTCAAGGCATTGACTACACGATATTGAGTAAATGCTTGTGTAAAGAAATGCTTTCCAAGATTTTGGAATTTACCTAAAGCACTAACTGCTGCCAGTTTGATTTCTGGATTGGGATCATCGAAGCATCTTAGTATTTCAGGGATTGTTTTGGGATCGTGAATATGTCCAAGAGTTTCCAAGATTTTTTTGCGGAGTGAGACACTTTCTTTTTTGTACAATAAATTTTTAACCAAAATCTCAGCTGCATTGGTATGACCTCGTTGCGCAAGTATTTCGATCGAATTGAATTTCGCAGGGTGATCACCGAACATCTCTAGATTTTTTTTGGAGACGTGCGTATAGCGTTCACGTAGTCGCCACAATGTTATACCCATGATTACCACGGCACTGAGGATTGCGAGATTGATTGCTAGTGTGAGTGCATCTCCGTAAAAAAGTGCCGACAACCCAAAGATCGCTCCTGTACCGAGTATCACACCGAGCGGACGGATGAGACCTTCGAGTAACTCTTTGGCATGATCACGGACACTCTCGCGTAACGCGTAAAAGCTACTATGGTAGGCAGCAGTATAGATACCAGTGGTCGCTTCAAACAATGCCTTGGCTGCTGCTGCCGAGGCAAAGCCAAATTTAAAAGTCATTCCTAGTGTAGTAACAAGTGAAATAATCGGATGTACCTGTAGTGTGCGTATGATACCGAGACGTTCGATGACACGACTAGTGAGGAAAAGCTGAGTCAAAAGTGCTAGCAATGAAAAACCAATATGCAGCATACCCAATCCCTCCGTGAGGAGATTCTCGTGACTATTAGTATTTTCACCGCTTGCGCGCATTGGCTCAGTAGATGTATTCTCTGTAGTCATGGCAGCAATTTCGCGTTCCGCTCCTACACTTTCATCGACAGCCTTAGTGTATTGAAAGTTGAGTAGCGTAAAAAATGACCACTGTAGCAAGACAACCAACAAAAGCCCACGTAGAAATGGAATATTTTTCAGATGACTACCACCTTCACGGATTTTTTGGAGTCTGCTTGTATGTTTTAGTGTCGACTTGTTATTAGTGAGTGTTGGTAGCTGATGTCGTTGTTGATAAAAAATCAATAAAATGGGAAAAATCAAAGCTATACTGCCAGCCCAGATAAAAGTTAGCTGCGGAGCTTCAAAGTGTAAGACATCAATTGCAAATAAGATAATAAGACCACCAACGATACCACCGATATATTCACTTGATTCTATTAGCGGGAAGGCGCGTTGACTTTCTAGTGGTGAAAAAAGATCTTCGATAAAAAGACTAAGTAAAATATTGAGCTGGGCAAAGAAGATTGATTCAGCCAGTAACGCCAGGGTAAAGAAGTAAAGTAGGTTTTCAGTTATATTGAAAAAGATCAGGCTTGCTACAAGCAAGATCGCACCACTGGCGACTGTACTTAGTAGTACTGTTCGGCGTTTTATCCTATGGACAATGCTCGAAAAGGCGATCGTACCTAGAATGATCAGACCAGCATTTGCTATGAAAAGCAGTGGTAAATAGCCGATGCCTAGACGATTTACAAACATCGCAGTCAGCATAGTCCAGCCGATAGTGAAGCCGACTTGAGAGCAAAACTTTAGTAGCCAAGCAAATGAGATACGAGGAAACTCATGCGGTGCGACATTGAAGAGGCTAGCGAACCAAGTACCGAAGCTGGTATTTTTATTTTTAGAGTTCAATTTTGTTTTTTAAGCTCTTTTTATTATAACAAAAAATATAATATAAGTCAAATAAATAGCTAACCTAAAACAAAAAGTAGCCTAAACCAAATCCAACTATTCTACTGTCTGGTAAATAATTTTTAAATTAAAGATTTAACGTCGTCCTCCTCGTTTTTTGGCATTTGCCGCTACGCCTTTTTTTTGACTTAGATCTAGCTGGTAGACAGCACGACCAACACGTACGAACCAAGGTGTTTTTTGTAGATTGAGAGAGATTGTTCCTTTCTTTACTTGACGCTGTTTGAGCACGCCTTTGGTTATTTCCTCTTTAGTGAGTGGGCTTTTTTTTGCTAATAAGTCTTCGATTATCTCAGCGACAGTACCTTGATTGTAGCCCCAGTCTTTCAGGGCATAGAGACCACGACCGATCAGAACGAAGTTTTCATCACGGATTAGCTCATTGTGTACTGCTTGGACTGTAACGACTTTTTTGTCGAAGCCATGATCAGAGATAACATTGGCAACCTCCACGAAGTGAAGCGGCTTGCCATGTTGTTTCATGATGATGAGTGCTTTGTCACGAATACTACGTGGATTGATATGTCGCCAGTTGATTAGACCCCAACCACCTTCGACTTTTTTCAAACGGTGGTCGAGCGGTAGGGCATTTGTAATTGTTTCAGCCTTAAATTGCTTGCCAGCATTGGCAAAGGTGGCGCGCAGCTGATTTGTGAGTTTATCTTCAGCGACAATGTCTTTTTGCTTACTTAGAGCACTGAGAGCTTTGTCGGCGATTGTAGCTATATCAGCAGTAGTAAGCTCAATATCATGCCAAAATGGTTTGAATTGATGAGTGCGTTCTTGCTTTTTTACAGATTCATCGACTGCGAGAGAGAGCCGAATGATATTGCCGTCGACATCAGAAACAGAATGAATTGAATTGAGTACTTGAGAGATTAGGTTTTCTTCCAACATGACTCCACCAGCTCTATCGAGGATTTCACGGGCAATTTCATTGACGTGTTTGAGTTTGGTATTTGCGATCGTGCGTCGTAGTTTTTGTAATGCGATCGACTCGATTTGGCGGATACGTTCACGAGTAACATCAAATTTTTGACCGATTGCTTCGAGTGTTTGGCGTTGACCACCAGTCAGAGCAAAACGCTTGGTGACGACATCGCGCTCTTTTTCAGACAGTACAAGAAAAATCTCATCGACAGTGGAGGAAAGATCTATCTTTACGTTGCTACTGGTAGTTGAATTCATAGCTGGAAAGTTACTATATTTTGAAAGTTGAAATGAAGACTGGTAGAAAGACTAAATTTATTTGACGAGTTTGTCAATATAAGGGTGAAACATCTTTTTGTACAGTGTTCTACGGTATTTTTTGATAAATTTATTAAAGGTTAAGTAGTTGATAATAAAGTATCCAGCTTTATTTGTCAATAGGCTCATACAAAAATATACTAAGTAGCAATTCTTCCCTCTAGAGACTTGTTTTTTACGCATAAATCTGGTAAAATAAGAAGATTTCATAAAAATAAAATTTGACTCCGATAAAACAAAATATCACTTCGCAGTTATTGATTCGTACCAAGATTTTGGTAGTTGGAGTGCTTTTGGGATTGGTATTTTTGACTGCTAGTTCAGCCGTTTGGGCTACGACGTTAGATCTACCCACTAAAACTGCTGTTGATATTGGGATTACTAATATCAGTATCAGTGATACTAATAATGCTCAGCTAATCACAGACTTGTATGACAAAAGTAATTCCACAGGTTTAATCTATAAGACTATTCATATCGCCAAGTATGTCCTCGGTGGTATTTTCATGGTGTTTCTCGCGATCTATGCGATCAGTCTTATCACTGCCAATGGTAATGATGAAAGTGTTACCGAATTCAAAAACTCTATGATTTATACATTGATCGGCTTCATCGTACTTGCGCTGGCTGATCCAGTTTCTCAGGCATTCAATTTTAGTGATCAAAGCATTGGTAACTTCATCTCTGATGGGGCTGCACTCAATAGGTCTGTCGAAATTGGTGGTTACTCGCTGCGTGCTGCTGCTAAGCTAATTCAGTACTTGCTGGGTGGTATGGCGCTACTCTATATGGGCATGGCGGGTTTCCGTATTATCACTGCCAATGGCAACGACGATACTGTCACAACCGCTCGCAAAACTATCATCTGGGCGACGCTGGGTTTGGTGTTTGCTACTATGGTCGTGCCACTCGTAGACAATATCTTTGCTCCTGTAGCAGATAGTAGTCAGAGTATTATTGTTGATATTGATCCTACTTTGTCACTAGATGATCAGCATGCATTATTACTCGAGGCTGGTCGACTGGCTTCACGTGCGGCAATACTCAATCAGGTCAAATTTTTTCAGACTTTCGTCGCAGTGACAGCAACACTTATGCTTTTCCTCGTAGGGTTCAAGATGGTGACATCAGGCGACAACGAAGAGATCATCACCAAACAAAAGAAGATGCTTACGTGGATCTTTCTCGGTATGAGTACGATCCTCATCTCTGAGGCTTTTGTTGCGGTTTTTGCCCCAGAGGTCGGTGGTCAAATTGTAGCACCTGGTATAGATCAAATTGGTACTTTTTCTGAGCAGCTCGGTGGTTTTACCAACTTCCTTTTGACCTTTACCGGCAGTCTCGCAGTACTTGCGCTTATCGTAGGCGCACTTTACTTCAGTACGGCGGCGGTCAATGCTGAGCAAGCTGAGAAAGGCAAGAAGATTATTCTCGCGGCTGTGCTGGGTTTGGTACTTACAATCTCGGCTTATGCTATCGTCAATACGATTCTCTCGGGTAATGCCGTAATACCCGATGCTTCAATTTCTGTTGGTCCATAATTTTATAATGATTTTTTTGAAAAAAATATTCGTTACGATACTCCTCTTGCTCTTCGGGCTGGGTGGCCTGGGTTTTGGCGCGATTTCTACCTTTGCTACGATTGGGTTGCCAGCGGGTTTCACGCAAGATTCTGGCTATGATACCAATGCTAGTAATACTGGCTTGGACCAGCGAGGTGGAGATTTTCAGAATCCTGGAATTGGTGAAATCAATGCAGTACTCTACAATGTCAAAGATTATATCAAATATATTGCAGGTAGTTTGGCGATTCTCTGGCTGATGGTTTCGGCTTTTCGACTCGTGGTTGCTGCTAGTGATGAGGCAATCCAAAGTGCCAAAAAAGGCATTCAGTGGGGCATAGTGGGTTTGATTTTGGTCTTTACTGTTGATATCGCTGTGATTGCCTTCTTCGAAGGTGGAGCAGCTGCGACACCAGGTAAGAGCTTGATAGATATTAATAATCTCGGTGTAAACGGTGGACTCAACAGTACGCTACTAAATGATATTGCTACATATTTTACTTATGATGTTCGTCAGATTTTTGATTTCATCAAGGTCTACGGTGGTGCGGTTGCCGTGCTGCTTATTTTCGCAGCAGGTTTTCAGATGATCACAGCTGGTGGCAATGAAGAGTCTATCGAGAAACAAAAGAAATATTTAATACATGCGGTCACTGCTTTCGTTACACTTGTCATGGTCGACTTCTTTATCTTCAACGTGATCTATCCGATCGGTGATTTAGGTATTGATGGTGTGGTAACCAACTTCAACTCTGATTGCGTGGAGTACTACACAGGAGATCTCGCTCAAGCACCAGCAGGTTGTCGCTCGGCTAGTGAGCTGGCATCGGCTGGCAATGATTATATTTTTGGAGTAGTAAATTTTTTTAGTAGCTTGATTGGGGCGATTGCGGTCTTTTTTATTATTTATTCTGGAGTACGGATTATCGCTTCTTTTGGTGATCAAGAAGTAATTGATAAACATAAAAAAACTTTGCTCTGGTCGCTTGCAGGTCTTGTGATTGTGTTATTGTCTCGCAATGTCTCAAGTTTTTTCCTGACAGATCTCACTACTGGCGATGTCGTAGCTAACCCAATACAGGGTATCGTTGATCTGGCTGGTATCACAAATTTCCTCGCAACTTTTGTTAGCATCTTTAGTCTGTTGGCGATCTTGATCGCTGGTGTTATCTGGGTGTCTAATTTTGGCAATCAGGAAGTCGCCGACAAGGCAAAGAAAATTATTTTTGGAGCGGTAATTGGTGTGATCTTGAGTCTTGCAGCTTATGCGATCGTCAATTCTATTTTGGCTGGTGATCCGACAGGTGGTGCTGCTGGTACTAGCGTAGGTGTCCAAATATCCTTTTAGCACCATGGCTTGATGCTGCGTCAAGCCCCAAAGACTTGATTTTTGAGCTTGAATTTGCTAAAATGATTAGATTTCTTAACAGAAATTAAAACAAAAATTTAACCCCCCTCAACTATGGCTATCGCCAAAACAAAAACTACTCGTCGGGCTTCTGTACGTCGTGTGCACTTTGCGATTCGTGCGATTCGTAATGCCAATCCGCGGCATTTTCGTAGTCACAAGGCAGGACACGTCTTGGCACGGATTTTTTCTCTTTAGGGTGAATTTTCAAGTCTCAAAAATTGTTTAAGGGTTATCCAGATTTTTGCCATAGTTTTTCAATCAAAATAAAATGCCCACCAAAACTAAAAAGAAATCGTTACCGCATTTCACGGTGCGCCGTATCGCCAATCGTAATCCACGTCATGCCCGCAGTTTTCTCCGGATACACCGAAGGCTTTGGTCATTGACACTACTTTTTAGCATCTTACTGATCACAATCGCTGGATTTATGGCTCTGATTGGCGACCTGACAGGTGCGAATATGCAAGCATCTATTTCGATTAGTGGTGCTGGTGACGGCTGGAGTGGGACTATCGGTGCCGGTGGACCGGCGATCAATGGACCGGGTGCGCAGGTTGGTTTTGATGTTTTTAGTACATCGTACTTTGGCAATAAGTACGGTAGTGCTATTGGTATTGTCACTGGTTGGACGAACTTTGCTTTACCGTTTGTCTCGGTGCTTGCGATTGCCGCTCTGATTTATGCTGGCTTCCTTTATATCACGGGCTTGGGTAATGACGAACAAATCCAAAAAGCCAAGAAAATTATCATCTGGGTAGTGATCGGTATCGTTTTGATCTTCTCTGCTTACGCTATCGTCAAGACGGTTATGTCTGGTAATTCTAGTATTTAAATTTTTTATGCTACGTAAAAAACTATCAACTCGTAAACAAAACTTGCTTCAGCGTAAAGCTGGCGGAAGATTATATTTTTTCTTAGTTGGGTTAGCTTTTTTTATCACACTAGTTTTTTCATTTGGTGTCACAGGAGACAGTTTAGTGACTTCGATTGGTAATATCAGTATTGGCGGTGGTGGTAGTATCAGTATTGGCGGTGGTGGTAGTGTCAGCGGTGGTAGTAGCAGCAATATTCAGCCAGGCTGTGGTAGTGGTAATTGTCTTGCGCCTCCGGCGCCAGCTGCCTATAGTGATGGCATTGCTACTGAGGATTCGCTGAAGTCGACTATTCTCAAGTGGGTTAATTTTTTTCTCGGTTTTTTCAGTTTGCTCGCGATGATCGCGCTTATTTTCGCTGGGTTTCTCTATGTCACATCAGCTGGTAATGATGAGCAGGCTCAAAAAGCTAAGAAGATTATCATCTGGGTAGTGATCGGTATCATCGTAGTGCTGATTGCTTATGTACTCGTCAATTCACTTATTAGTTTTGGTCCCAAGGGACAAGAACCTTAAACCAATGATACTCTGTGTCTGATGACAATAATCTCAAGCCGCCAACAAAGTCTCTCGCTGATTTCGATCAACCGGGGACTTTGAACACAAATTCAGCAAAGACTAGCCCTAGTAGCTCTTCTTTTCAAAAACCTAGTCAAGTGCGTCGTACGGCGTTGGGTTGTGGTGGCATCACAGCGGTTCTTTTTGTTTTGCTGATTGGTGTGATGATCGCCGGTTTGGCTGCTGGTGAAGATGCAATTGCTAGTTTTGGTTTTGATCCTGCTAGCTTCAAGAACTGGACGATCAACCTCGTTAATTTTGTCTTTGGCGCGTTGAGCACGGTAGCAGTTGTAGTATTGATTCTACAAACTACGCGACGTTTTCTGACACCGTCTGATCAGATTCAGACTCGGAAGCGAGCGCTCATGGGTGTTTTGGTCAGTAGTGCTGTCTTTGTGATTACACTTTTGATTTGGGTTCTGGTATTCAATTTCTTGAGTCAATTTCAGGCAGTTCCTTTGGCAGATCGTGAAGAGATTATTACCGAGCCAGCTCGTACTACACAACTGACTTCTCCCTTGCAGATTCGATTTTCCGCAGAAAAAATTACTCGTAGTCTCTCAGCTGGTTATGAGGTCATCAGCTATGAATGGGATCGTGAGAGTGACGGTATTGTAGATTATACTGGCGAAGACGTTTGGATTGATTTTTTGGACAAAGGTAAGGACAACGGTGTCTACAATGTCCGACTCGTAGTGCGTATGCAGCCGTATGGTCGCCCAGAGGATCTGACTACTCGGGAGTACAATAAGACTGTCTCAATCGCCAAACAGGAACTCTATGGTGAGATCATCGCTGATCCAGTCTCGGGTGAAGTACCCCTGACAGTCAAATTTGATGCCAGTAACATAAAAGATCCTGATAGTTATGCGATTACCAACTATTCTTGGGATTTCAATAATGATGGTGTGCCAGAGTTTTCTGGACCAAATTATCAACGTGTTGAGCATACCTTTGAAAAAATTGGTGAGCACAAAGCTGCCTTGACTGTAACTTCCGAGGATACAGTCGACGCAAGTGGGCGTCATGAGGAAAAGACTTTTGAAAAAATTATTAATACTATTGAGGTTCAAGAAAAGTTTGATGCGGAGGCGATTATTGATCTACAGCCCAAAGTTGGTGTCGCGCCATTGACTGTGACTTTCGATGCTTCGCAGAGTAATGCTCTCAATAAACAAAAGATTGATCGCTATGAGTGGATCATCAGTGATAGTTCGGGCCAGTTTCTCGATAAATTTTTTGAGCGTCGACGCTCATATACTTTTATAGAGCCAGATATTTACCAAGTTGTACTCCGAGTGATTTATTTCAACGGACAAGTCGCTACAGACTCAGCTGAACTACGAGTCTCTGATCCAAAATTTGCGCCACAGGCTGTGATCCTGACTGATCCAGCTCCAGCTCGTCGTGGTAGTGTCCTGATGGGTCCTGCTCCTTTCAAGGTTTCTTTCAGTGGTCAAAACTCTAAAGATAAGGACCAAAATATTATTGGTTATACGTGGGATTTTGAGAGTGATGGTGAGATCGACTCTGTCGATCAAGTCGCTGAACATGAGTACCGTGATGAAGGACAGTATCGTGTGACTTTGTCTGTCACAGATGCTGATAAAAATATTGTTGAGACTTATATTGATATTATTGTTGGTTCCGAGCTGCCAGTCGTCGATCTCGGACCTTCTACGCTCTCTGGACCAGCACCACTGACAGTGGATCTTGATGCTTCTGGCAGTCGTTTCCCTGGTAAAAAAATTATTTCTTATGAGTGGGATTTCAATGCTAAACAAGGTGGTCGCGGTAAAGAAACTTTTAAATACAATCGTGCGCAAACATCTCATATTTTTGATCAGATTGGAGAGTATCTAGTAAAACTCACACTCCATGCTGATGATGGTACGACTGCGGAAAATACGATCAAAATTATTGCGACTTATCGATCACTTCAGGCGGTTTTTACACCGAGTCGAGCAAATGGTTTGGCTCCACTGATAATTACTTTTGATAGTGGTGACAGTGAGGGTGTGATTGACCGTTATGGTTGGGATTTTGGTGATGGCACTACGAGTACAGAGGAGAGTCCAGTGCACACTTTCGAAGAGACTGGTACTTATACAGTTACTTTGCGTATTTATGATGACCAAGGCAATGTCTCGAAGTACAGTCGAGAGATCATCGCACAGTAAATACAAAATATAGAATCTAAAACTCAGAGCTGCTAAACTAGCTTTTGTATGTCCAAAAAATTCATCAAACAAATTGTTGTAGTACTCACACTTGCTGCGTTATTGCTTACTTCTTTCGCAGCCTTCTTCGCCTACTAATTTTTGAATAGTTCTTACGCAGGATACTGCTTGCGATTTTGCGATCGTCCCAAGCCACCTTGCGCCCGCGTTCCCAGTACTGGTAGTGCTGATTACCTTTGCCAGCGATGAGCACGGTATCATCTTTCTGAGCATTTATTAGTGCGTAAATCAAAGCTTTTTTACGATCGACTTCGGTATAGAGTCCCGTACCTTGTGCGCGCTTGATACCGCTGATGACATCGGCGATGATCTCTACAGGGTCAGCATCGTAGGGGTCGTCAGTCGTTATCACGATCTCGTCTGCCAATTTATCAGCTGCTTCGCCCATTTGTCGACGGATCTCAGTTGTTCGATCGCCTGCTACGCCACAGACGAGCCAGACTTTGCCGACTGTCACTGCGCGAAAAGTCCGTAGTAGCTTCTCCAGTGCGTCGGGTGTATGGGCAAAATCGACAATCACGCGAAAGGACTGACCTGCTGTGATTGGCTCTAGGCGTCCGGGTAGAGGAGTCATTTTTTTCAAAGCACGTTGAACTACTGTTGGTTTTATTCCTAGCGCGAGACAGACACCTGCCGCTGCTAGGATATTTGCGATATTGAAGCTACCGAGGAGTTTCGTTGTGATGGTGAAATCTCTCGTCCAACCAGTGAGTGTGAACTGCTGACTCGTACTTTTGACTTGTATATTTTTGGCTGTGAGCCCACCCTTATTTATGCCGTAAGTCAGCACGCTCTTCAGTGGTATACGGAGAAACTTTTTCAAGCTGGGATCTGCAGCCGGTAGGACAGCTATTTTTTCCCCGTCCTTGGTGTTTTTTACTAAATTCCAAAAGAGTTTTGCCTTTGCCTCAGTGTATGCTGCGAGCGTATCGTGAAAGTCGAGGTGTTCGGGTGTGATATTCGTGAGTACCGCAGCCGTAAAAGGCACACCGTGGACACGGTGCTGGACTAGTGCGTGACTACTGACCTCTAGGACAGCATAGGTGCATTTTGCTTGGACTGCCTGCCTGAGGAATTTATTGATTCCACCGCGTCCGAGTGTGGTTTTTTTTGTGGTATTTTCCCACTTACGTTTACCCAGCTGAAAGTTGATTGTGGTTGCCAACGCGACCTTCTCACCGGATTCTTCTAGTATACGTGCGATGAGGTTGGCTGTCGTAGTCTTGCCATTGGTCCCTGTCACACCGATCACTGTCAGCTCGCGACCAGGGTAGCGGTAGAGTGAGGCGAAGAATAACTCCCAAGCAAAGTGCCAAGCGAGACGCAAAGGGTTGGTCGGCGAGATGAGGCTTCTGAGGCGGCGTAGCACTGATTTATTTTAACAAGTGCCGCGCAGATGCGCAGTCTTTTTTTATCTGTGTGACTAGCTCCTCTTTACTGGCGAATCTTTGTGGTGCACGGATTTTTGTTCCGACTTTGATCTCCGCCTCATCGACACTCAAATCTGTTGGTAGATCGAAGAGGTGTACCTCTAGCGAGTCCTGTGTGTCATCAAAAGTAGAGCGTGGACCGTAAAAAAGAATCCCAGCAATAGTTTTTAATTTTAAATTTTTAATTCTTAATTTTATGTGGCACGTATATACACCTTTTTCTAGCTCCAAATCAGCTGGCACGGTGAAGTTTAGTGTGGGGTAGCCGAGTTGCTTGCCGATACCGTGACCAGACACGACCTGGCTCACAAAGCTAATCATTAGGCTTCCTCGATACCAGCCTCGCTACCACCGACGAAGCTGGATACTACAAAGGCAATTGCTGGCATACTAAACCAAAAATTGTAGTTGTCTGTCAGTGTCCGAGCGAGGTAACTATCACGTGTGATATCGACACCAGCGACGAAGCTGGCGGCTTCGCCGACGAAGCTACCACCTGACATATAGATCAAAACTGTCGAAACAATCAAACCTGCTGAGAGTAGACCAAACGTACCCGTGATCGCAATATTGATTAGAAAGCTGTTTTCACGGCCGATCTCTACAAAGAAGCGACCACGGACTGTGAGGATCACGATCGTGAGGACAAAGATCAAAATCTTCAGAACAATCAGGCTGCTACTGTTGGCTGTGGTAAAGATATTGATGATTGGGCTCTCCGATAGGAGCATACGGTCGATCAGATTGCCTAGACCATCTGTTGCGAGGATTGCGATATAGCTACTGATGATGATCTTGAGCGTAGCGTTCCTTCCGATTATGAAACTATAGGCCACGATGATGGCGAAGAAAACGAGAATGAAGAGATCCCAAGTTGGAGCCATTGCATAGATTTTAACTCAAAAGTAAGTGTGCTGTCATTTCTATAGTCGCTGCTCCTGCGTATTTAGTTCATCGAGTGAGCGGGATAGTATTTCAAGGTTTGTCTATGCCACCATCGCTCCACGGATTGCAGCGAAGGACTCGCCAGATAGTCTTGGGTATGCCTTTGATCACGCCATGTTTTAGTAATGCTTGACGACCATACTCGCTACACGTTGGGTGGTACCGACAGTACCCATGTGGAAAAAACCTACTAACCCAGCTGTGATCTGGGCTGAGAGTGCGCTGATATAACGAAACTAGACTAGCCAAAATCTTACGAGGAGCGTGCCAGACGGCTTGCAAAACCTCAAACACAGCCTAGTAGTAAGCCAGTGGGTTTTTCTTCGAGCCATTGTCGATCACTTCGAAGTGGAGGTGGATACCAGTCGCGCCGTAGACACGTCCAGTGTGTCCCATCTTGCCGATTGCTGTGCCTTGGAAGACCTTGTCGCCAACTTTAGCATAGAGCTCTGCCATGTGACCGTAGAGTGTCTGAACTTTGTCACCGTGGTCGATCACGATCATACAACCGTAGCCGCCATTCCAGCCACACTGGCTTTTTACCACTGTGCCGTCTGCTGCCGCAAAGATATCAGGTTGGCTACGATCGGCAATATCAACTGCCCAATGACCAGGACGAGCGCCGAAGTAGGTGGTATATGTGCCTTCTGTGGGCTTGATCATCCATTTGCCAGATTTGTTGGATGCGCCATTGTTGACTATGATAGCTCCGTCGATCGGAGTCGGTGGTCTGTAGGCAGCATAAGTACCTCTACCCACAGAGGCAACGTAAGTATTGGTAGTCGAAATTATACGCTTGCCACCCGGAATGATGAGCTTGCTGCTAGCAGTGAGTGTGGCAGCTGATTCCAGTTGGTTTTGTTTGGCGAGCTTCTCTGCACTCAGACCGTAACGTTTCGCTACACTGGCGATGGTGTCACCTGCTTTGATCGTGTGAGTGATGCCCGAGACAGGGAGGATATTGAGCGTGCTACCGACCTTTAGGCTATGAGGGTTGGTGATATTGTTTTCCCAGACTATCGTGTCGGAAGACACACCGAAGCGTCGAGCGATAGAGTAGAGACTGTCACCCTTCTCTACGACATAGGTCAAGATATCAGCGAGCTCACTACGATCAACACTGGCAGTTTGTCCAGCGTTTTTGATCAAAAAGCCGTCTTCTGTGACAGCAACCATATCCAACGAGAAAGTTGGACTATCGATCGCCAGTAGCTCGCCACTAGTAGTGGCTGGATATTCGTAGGTAATATCAGTAAAAGTCTCACTCGCGGACGTAAAAGGTGCGAGTAGAATCAGTGTGACGACAAAAAGTGCTTGAAGTATGAGTTTGCGACGTGGACAGCTTCGACCACCGTGAACGTGGAAACTATTACTACGATTCTCGCGTAGATTGGAAAGTCTGCGACGACGGGCTTTTCGGCTGGCGGAGGAAGAAAACATAAGTAAGGCTAGTATTGTGTATAGATTTTGCCGACACCACTATATTTTGTATGTCGTTTGTAATCACTTGGGTGTCATTTTAGTGGGGACGACCCTGATTTCAACCCTTTAGCATTGACACTTTTAGTTTTTCTAGTATAGGTCAGAAATAGCAAAGTTTATAAACTGTCAAGAATTTACTTGACAGAAGATACAATAATGTTTACAATTTAAAACTTAAGTAATAAAGTTAATATAGAGTCTAAATTGAATAATTAAATGTCCAAAAAAGAATTGAAACTTGCCGTAATTGATGGTGGTCTATCCATGCTGGAGCCAAATGAAGATGCTCACACGGCTTTGGCAAATCTCGCTCGTGCATTTGGTGTACAAGGTTCAACCCCAGAGACTTGTTTGAATGATTTGGAAGAGCTTTGCCTATCGAAGTTAAAAATATTAGCAATTCAATATCCAGAGTACCAGAAGTTCCTTCAGCGCTTCAGATATGTAAAATTACAAATATCTCAGCAAGTCAATGAGTCAATCGCTGAAACTATTTTCAGCACGTATTTTAAAGATGTCATCGAGAGTTTTTTTATTTCAAGAATAGAAATTTTTAATTTATTGGGAAGTTCCAAAAGTATAAAACAGTCAAAAAATTATATTTTGGGTGAGCTACTCAATGTAATCTTACAAGGAGAGGACTCTCTATTGGGCAGATTGAGACAAGCTTAATTTTTCAATTTCTCCGCCTGAGGTCGCAGCTTCCGTTCCACCTCATCTGTCGCATCGGCGATAGTTTTGCCACTGGCGTTGGCGTGTAGGCTGTCTCCAGGGAGTGTGAAGTGGACGTGAATACCGTAGTTTGGTGATTCGTGGCGTGTACCTCGTACTACTTCTATATGGACTTTGGTACTTTCGTCGCCGATCCGTCCAAATTTCTCTAGTTTGGTAAGTTTCTCTTCGATGAGTTCTTTGTCTGTGTTTTCTAGCGTACAGCCGTCAGCATGGTAGGTAAAGAGCATTTGTTTGAAAATTAAGGATTTATGTCTAGCTTAGACCCAAGACTAGTTCTCGTAAAACTTTTTTTGGATCAGTGGCTTTCGTCACACCTGAGGCGAGTAGTACACCAGCAGCACCGAGTCTCACTGCTGTCGCAACATCGGCACCTGTCTTTACACCAGCGCCGACCAGTAGCGGAGTCTGCCCGATCTTTGCCAACGAGTTTGTAATGATCTCTGGATTCGCAGTCGTGACCGAGATGTCGCCGCCGATGAGCTCAGGTGGCTCTACTGCGAAGTAGTCAGGTTGAAATTTGGTGAGCTTACCAACTTCCTCGGCACTTTCAGTACAAACTATAGTCGTGAGTCCGGCTTTTTTGGCTGTTGCGATAGTAGCTGGTAGATCTGCTCCGAGGCGGCGTTCCGAGTGGTTTAGCAGTGTGCCGACTGCACCAGCGGCTTTTACCGCGGCAGGAGCTATTCCTCCGGTGTAGGAGCCATACGTAGCTGCGTCGACGTGTTGGGCGAAGACTGGAATGCTGACAGTGGCTGCGACTGCGGCGAGATCGAGTGCTCCGACAGCTATACCGATGTTCACTCCTGTTTCTTTGGCGACTTGCTCATGTAGCTGTGCCAGCACTATGGCTGCTCGTCCTACGGCAGTCTCATAGGTCTTGAAATTGACGATGATTAGGGGAGCTTTTAGTTGAGTCATTGGATTATTTAAATTTGAAATTACTCGCCTCACCGATTGTCCAATCAGTATCGTGTCCTGCGTGGACGACTAGCTCAGGTGGCAGAGTACACAGTTTTTGCAAGCTCTCACGCATAGCATTCATATCACCTGTCGGCAGATCTGTCCGCCCGTGATCCTCGTGAAAGAGTGTGTCACCAGTGAAGATATGTCTGTCTATAAGATAACACACCGATCCGATGGTGTGTCCGGGTGTCGCCAGTATTGTGATCTCACTACCTGCGAAAGGGATAGTGTCACCATCTTTTAGTTGTGTTGTGACTTTGACTTTGGGCAGATTCCAGCCTGTTTGAGGTGGATTCATTTTGCCTTGCTCTACGATCTCTGCCTCAGTGCTGTGGACGGCGACAGGTGCATCGGTCTTTTTGACCAAGCTAGCGAGTCCTAGGATGTGGTCATAGTGTGTGTGTGTGAGCAGGATTTGTGTGACCTTTAGATCTTTCGTCGCTTCGTAGATAGCTGTCGGATCGTCGCCTGGATCTATGACTACAGCTTCGCCAGACTCTGCTGCAATGATCCAGCAGTTTTCTGTGAGTGGACCTGTGACGATACGTTGAATTTTGAGATTCATTAGATTCATTTTAGCGTACTTTTCTGTGAGTCTTCACAACCAAAACTAGCTCTCGTCAAACTGCTTAGATTGCTTAGAGAGTAGTTTTTTGATAAAATAGATGAAACTCAAAACAATAACTAACCTCAAAGATAAATGTCCAATCTTTCCAAAATAGCTCTGATCAAAGAGATGATTGATGCTGCCGAGTCGAGTCTTCGTAGTGCGAAGCACATCCTCGCCGAAATGACCGGTAGTACACATCCTCAGGCTCTCAAACAAAGCTATACCGATGCTGCTGCTGGGCTAGGTGCGAGTGTGACAGACGCTGGTAAGGTGATCGAAGGAGTCTTCGATGGACAAAAAATGATTGGACCAGATCAAGTCAGTCATCCTGTCCCTGCCAACTACGCTAGTAAATCCAAGCTTGTCCCTGGTGATGTCCTCAAGCTGACCGTTACTAGTGAAGGATCTTTCATCTACAAACAAATCGGACCAGTCGAACGTAAGCGTGTCAAAGGTCCACTCACGCTCGAAGACGAACAGTACAAAGTCATTGCGAGTGGTAAGGCTTACAAAGTATTACTAGCAAGTATCACTTACTTCCGTGCGGAGTCTGGTGATGAGGTTGTCTTGCTCGTACCAGATACTGGTGAGTCTGAGTGGGGAGCAGTAGACAATGTCATACCGCGTATGCAGGCAGAGCTAGCTGCGGAGGAGCAGATCGTCAAAGAAGCGGAAGGCACTGCCCACATCATCTCAGAAAATCTAGCATTAAATGATTCAGACGAAGTAGTAGAAGAGCCCAAGCCCAAGAAACGCAAGAAGAAAAGCGAGGACTAGTCTTTTAAATGTCGTACCAGTTCTGTCAGCTCACCGACATGACTGTAGATGTAGTCGGCTTTGTTTTCTACAAACTCTCGTCTGTCGCACGCACCGGTTAGTACGCCGACAAAGATACTTCCTGCCTCTTTTGCTGCAGTCAGGTCGAGTAGGCTATCACCGACGAAGAGTGCTTCCTGTGGCTTGATTTCTAGTCGCTCGCAGGCGAGTAGGACTGGTTCGGGATCAGGTTTTGGATTGTCTACTTGATCACGTCCGATGATGGTCTCAAAAAAATCTTTCAAGCCGTAGTCAGTGAGCAGATCGGTCACAGGTCCAGTTTCTTTCGTCGTTACTATGCCGAGCTGGTAGTTCTGTTTACGTAGAAATTTTAATGTTGGTTCTGTGTCACGTACGAGTGCGATGTGTTCTGTCGTATGTCGTCCGATCTCCTTGGCAGTAAAAGATTTATTGAACTGCTCAACATCGACGAGGTTCGTCAGCCGGCGAAAGATACTATCGAGTGGCTCACCGATCATTCTCCGTAGTGACTCGCGACTGGCCGGCTCGACACCCTGCTCGACGAGGCATTCGTTGAAGATGTCGCACAGCAGCTCCGTCGAGGAGACTAGTGTACCGTCGAAGTCGAAAAGTATAGCTCTCAGGGTAGACACCGAGACAGTTTAACTCAAAAATAAATCTTGCCACTGGCAAACCAACGCACGACCTCGGGGTACCACTTTTTTTCGAGGGCTTGGACTTTTTCTCGTAAGCTCTCGGGTGTATCGTCCGCTGCGACTGGTATAGACTTTTGGCAGATCACTGCACCAGCGTCGACTGCCTCTGTCACGAGGTGGATCGTCATACCAGTTTCGGATTCTTTGTTTTCGATTACTTTGGCGTGGACATCGAGATTTAGGTTGCCGGCGTATTTCGGCAGGAGACTGGGGTGGACGTTGATGATTTTATTTGTAAATGCTTGGACAAACTCTGGTTTCAGAATCTTCATATAACCTACTAGGCAGATTAAGTCTGGTTTTAGTTCCTGTACGACTTTCAATAGCTGCGTGTGGAAGTCCGATTCAGTAGGATTCACAAAGTGCACGGGGATGCCAGCCGCTTTCGCCCGCTCGGCTGCCAGGCAGTCGGCTTTATCTGTCACTAGCCCGACGAACTCAATGCCTTTCATTTTACCCTGTGACTGCTCTGCGAGCATCGCACCCCAGTCGGTACCACGAGTGCTGGCGAGGACGACGACATGGTAGGGGAGTTTAGACATTAGATTTTCAAGTTTCGGAGTTTACTATTGTACACTGAGGCAAAGAGACAATCCTTGGGTGGAAACTTCCGCGGTCTTTTCGCCTTACTTACGAACTTCACTGGAGCGCTACGGATTAGGACGAAAGGAATGCTCTCATCGCCTTCTCCAGTCAGTACACCAGCTGCAGCGGCGAGACTGTCAGCTGTGGCTCTTTGGGTGACTTTGAGCTTGCGACCGTAGAGATCCCTATCTCCACGCACATCATCGACACCCTCGAAGCCTGCCCAAGCGAGTGCGATATTGCTCACGCCCCAGCGTAGTGGGCGACAGGTCGAGTCTGTGAGTATGATACCGAGCTTAGTTAGTTTTAGCTCATGTTTTAGTTCACTACAGAGCGTACGCGTACTACTCCAAAGGTCACGTGGCCAGAGGATTAGCTGACCTTTTTCCGCATTACTCGCGTCGACGCCAGAGCGGGGGATCAGTACGCCCTCTTTTATCGCAAAAGGATAAGGCTGCCCACCTAGCCAGTGATCTGCTTCCGACCGTGCGATTTGCAGCTCCTCAGACGCATTCTTAGCTACCACCAGACGGTTTTGGCTCACTGCGAGGACTTTGCTCGTCACAGCGATGATATCACCGTTTTTTGGCTGTACTTTGGCCTTTTTTAGACTTTCTAAAATAACTGGCAAAAGCGGTATTTTTGGCTTAACTAAGCGACTTTTTAGTGGTATTAGTTCCATGAATACATTATTTATACAATCAGATCGTATGGTCTGGCAAGGGGTAAAGGCTTGACTTTCCCCCTGATGAGGAGTAGACTGATATGAACACTCGAGACTCAGGACTCAGGAATAGATCCTTCACACAGAACAAAGTCTAACAGTTCCCGCGTAGAAACTGGAGCATTGTGCCCAGCGAGAGATAGTTCACCTCGGTGAGCGACCATAGTAGCTTCGAGCAATTGAAACTATCATGATCATCCTCGGATGAACTCACAAAGTAATCGGTGTTCCAGTTTCTACTCAGGAAAACCTTCGTTCCTTTACATCTCAAAAAATTCTCAGCAGGAATCGTGCTGCGAGCCGAATGATCAAAGATCGGCTTGCTGATCCACGTTATTCACCAGTGTTCGTGGCACGTTTCCTTCTAGCTTCGCGATGGAGCGGCGTAAACTCCCACTCCACCCCCCCAATAAAACTTCGGTTTTATTTTCAACCAAAACAAACCTCAAATTTGTTCCGAAAACCAAAATCAGAAGTCCAGCCTGCGTGTGGCTCTAACCACGCAAGTGAGGCAAAGAATTTTCACAGTAGGAGAGTACCTGCTGTTCGTAGATCGGGAGATCTACATCCTCAGTTGCATTCAGGTGAAATTTATTTCACCGTAGCTGATAGGGTGTCTCTCATCTACTGTGTGAGCCCCTGAATTTATTCGGGGGCTTTTCCCTATGGGTGGGTTTTTCTAAAACCTGTCACAAAACCTCGCCAACCGTGTAAACTAATAGTATGTCAGACGTTGAAACTGCCTTTTTGGGCTACTACGATACTTACCGAGACAAGATCTATACTTACCTGCTCTATCGTGTCGGTTTCCGACGTGAGGTAGCGGAGGATCTGGCACAGGATATTTTTGTCAAAGCTTTTGATCATTTCGAGAACTTCGACGAGAGCAAAGGTGGCTTCCAGGCGTGGATCTACCGTATCGCGCACAACCATCTCGTGAACTACTATCGTGATACCAAGAAAGTTGAATCAATCGAGAACGCTTTCAATCTAAGTGATTTAACAGATATCGTCGGAGAGGTAAGTGATCGCCTAGAGGCAGAGCGGATCCTTGCGACGTTGGCGCTACTGGCTTCTGATGAGCGTGAGGTACTTTTTCTCCATTATCGCCAAGATCTCGGTAACAAAGAGCTCGCAACTGTGTTAAATAAACCAGAAGGCGCAGTGCGCACTGCACTCTCGCGAGCAAAAGCTCGACTTCGTGAGATTTACCTCAAGATTTATCCCACTCATGCCTAACCAACAACCTACCGAAGACGACCTAATCAAGCTGATACAAAAGCTGCCTACGGCAGAGCTGTCATCGCAGCGGGATCAGCAAATCCGTGCCGAGCTTGGACTCGTGACTCCGTCTATTTTTAATTTTCTTAACCCTTTTACTATGCGTAAACTCGCCTCGGGTGTGCTCACCCTCGCTGTAGTCTTCGGAGTTGGTACTTATGCCTACTCTGCTGATACAGTTACACGCGGTACTACTCTGTATCCTATCAAGCAAGGTATCGAATCAATCCTTCTAAGTCCAAGTGGTGATCCAGCAAATCAAGTTGTGACTTATCTGCAGCTCGCAGATCGTCGTCTGGCCGAGGCTGAAGTCCTCGCAGCCAACAATGGTACAACGGTAGCTTTTGAGTTCAATCTGATTCAAAAAGCTTATGCGATAGCTCCGGCTCCTCCTATCGTCGATCCAGTGCCGACTACGGCGACCAGCCCAGCTGTACCTGTAGCCGCTGTAGATCCAGTGCCAGCTGTCGCAGTCAATCTAATCCCTGCTGTCGTAGATCCGTTTATTTTGGCTACTCCATCACCGCTGGAGGCGACTCTAGCAGATATGACTATCGCGACTGAAGGTGCTATCGAGGCGGCAGAGGACATCGCTGATCCAGTCACCACTCAGACTGCGCTGACCAAGATCGCTATTACTCAAACTACTCAAGTTGAGACTCTCACAAAAGCAGTAACACAAGTTGATCCTGTCGGAGCAGCGGTGATCACAGATACTGTGATCCAAGTAGAGGAGAATCAAACTGAACTAGAAGTTGCGGCTGAGCGTGTCGCCGAGGCCGTCCTGACCAAGTCTGATACCGTCGTGATCGATATCGAAACCAATAGAGACATTGAAGCAGAGCTACTCGCTAGTGGTGACGTAGCCAATGATGATATAAAAAATAGCGATGATGGTGACACTGAAGATAAAAAGACTGCTGAAGAGAAGGCATTAGCAGAGATTGATAAGGCTAGGACCAAAGTAGAAGAGCTCAAATCAGAGCTCAATGGTCTTGGTGTTGATGCAGCTGATGTCTTCAACAAGGCACAAGTCAAACTGGGTGCTGCAGAGGCAGCATTCATCGGTGGTAATTATGGTAAGGCTAGGGGTCTCGCCAAGGCTGCTGAATCTATGATGAAGATTAAGAAAACAGTTTTCGAAGATACGCTTGAGGCAGCTGATAATGAACTAGAAAACGATACTAAAGACAGTGAGCAGGATTCAAACGATAAAGAAGAACCGAAAGAGCAAAAAGAACCGAAAGATCAGCCAGAAGCAAAAGAAAACGAGCAGGATATAACTGATAATGAGCAAAATGATTCAGGTGAGAATAATAACGATGACAAACAAAACAGTGATAAGCAGGATGATGATCAGAAAGATTTAGATACAAATAATCAGGACGATCAAAATAGTGACGACGAGGATCAGAAAAATTCAGATGATAATATCACAGTAGTACCTGTCGCTACTGAGCCAGTAGTCGATACGGTAGCTCCGACTGATAATGTGGTCGAGACCGCCACAGCACCAGTAGTTGATACAGCTACTACTTCAGTCACCACTACTAATCCAGACAAAGTAGATAATAATCAGACTGATGAGGACACTAGTCAAGACAATGGCAAGCAGGATTCAGATAAAAAAAATAACAGTAATAGTAGTTCAGATAACGATCAAAATAACGATGAGGACAATAACTAATTAAATTTCAGACGTACCAAAAACCCCTGCCTAGGCAGGGGTTTTTGTTTAGTAGTTTTATTCAGTTCAATCTTTCCTGAATCACAGCTACTAGCTGCTCGATTTTCACTTCTTCCTGCTTCAGCGTGTCTCGATCACGGAGAGTGACGTAGCCTTTTTTACATTGTCCCTCAGATTCTTCACCGATAGTGCCAAAGTCGACTGTGATACAGAGTGGTGTGCCGATTTCGTCCTGCCGACGGTAGCGTTTGCCGATGCTCTGAGTCTCGTCATACTCCGTACGGAATTCACCATGGAGTAGGTCGTGTACACGGTGAGCTTCTTTGCTGAGGTTTTCTTTCTTCGAGAGTGGTAGGACGGCGACCTGTACGGGTGCGAGGCGCGCAGGGAACTTCATGACTGTCCGAGTCTCGCCGTTCACTTCCTCCTCATGATAGGCGGCGCAGAGAGCGACGAGGATACTGCGATCCAGCCCAAAAGTCGGTTCGAGGACGTGTGGTACGTAGCGCCTCTCTGTCTTTGGGTCGAAGTAGTCGAGCTTTTGACCACTAAACTTCGCGTGCTGGGTGAGATCGAAGTCGCTGCGGTGGGCAAGTCCAAAAAGCTCCTTGAAGCCACCGAAAGGGAACTTGTATTCCATGTCGATGGTTTTTTTCGAATAGTGAGAGAGTTTTTCTTTGGGGTGTTCGTAGCGTCGCAGGTCTTCTTTTTTAGCACCGAGATTCAATGCGAACTCCTCTTGCTTGATCAGCCACTGCTCGAAGAGTGGCTCCCACTCGACCTCGGGGTCGATGAAATACTCGATCTCCATTTGTTCGAACTCTCGAATGCGGAAAATAAAGTTACCCGCGACGATTTCATTGCGAAACGCTTTACCGATCTGGGCGATGCCAAAGGGGATTTGGACACGCATGGAGTCGATGATCGACTTGTACTCGACGAAGATCGCACCAGCAGTCTCGGGTCGCAGATAAGCGATGGATTCCTTCTCGCCACTGACGGCGTTGATCTGAGTCTTAAACATCATGTTGAACACGCGTGCCGGCGTCCAGTCGGACTTGCCACACTCGGGGCAGGGGATCTTCTGGTCTTTCAGCACCTTGTCCATGCCTTTCAGATCGCCTTCCATGTCTTCCTTGGTCGCCTCCTCGACGATATGGTCTGCACGGAAGCGCTTCTGGCAAGCTTTGCAGTCGATCATCGCATCGTTGAATCCGCCGACATGACCACTGGCTTCCCACAGCCGGGGGTGGAGTATGATCGGTCCGTCGAGACCGACGATGTCGGTACGATCTTGGACGAAAGTCTTCCACCAAAGCTCTTTGATATTCCGCTTCAGCTCCGTGCCATAGGGACCGTAGGAGTAAGAGTTGGCGAAGCCGCCGTAGATATCGCACGAGGGATACACAAAGCCTCGGCGCTTACA
>CAYVMX010000009.1:0-4594 GCA_964452725.1 uncultured Candidatus Peribacteria bacterium
AGTTGAAGAGATCGCCAACCAAATCCCAGAGCTAACTGCCTATAGCACCACCGTAGGCAAACTCTTTACCGACATCGGCGCCCAAAGCTCTGGTGACCACCTTGCCAATCTACTACTGAAGTTTCCCAAATCTGACGAACGTGAACGCACAACCTTCACTATCGCCGCAGAGCTACGAACAAAGCTCGCTCTCCTGCCAGGTATGCAGCTCACTGTCTGGGAGCCAGCAGGCGGACCACCAGCCAGCAACCCTATCAATATCCGAGTCCTAGGCGACGACCTAGCTACGCTGCGTAGTCTAGCCCGCCAGCTCGGCGGTATCTTGAAGCACACCCCCGGAGCGATCTCAGTCAACGACGGTACAAGTAGCGGCACCCAAGAGCTAGTCATTACAGTCGACCGACAGCGTGCCACCATACTCGGACTCTCAGTCAGTGACATCAGCAAGCAAATTCGTACAGTCTTCGCCGGTACAACTGCTGTGACGCTCTATAGCGGTGAGACAGACGTAGATATCGTCGTCCGTGCCTCCACACACTACCGCGACCAGCTCACCGACCTGACTCAACTAAACATCACAACTGGAAGCAGTGTACAAATTCCATTTGAATCCGTAGCCGAGATCACACTCCGACCTGGACCAGACACCATTCATCGCTTCGACAGCACACGAGTCATCACAGTGAAAAGTGATATACCTGAGGGAGAATTATCCTCTGTAGTATTGAAACGTTTTCGAGCAACCCTGGCAGAAGCCGAAGCAGCTGGTGACTTCACACTACCCAAGGGCTATACCATCACATACGCTGGTGAAAATGAAGATACGAGTGATAGTTTTACCAGTCTTGGTGATGCGCTCTTGATTGGATTTATTCTGATTTATTTGATCCTTGCCACTCAGTTCAACTCACTCACCCAACCCTTTAGTATCCTCACTGCTATGCCGCTCGGACTGATCGGTGTCTTCCCAGGACTCTGGCTCTTGGGTATTAACTTTACCTTTACCAGCTTCATCGGTGTAGTCGCACTGCTCGGCATCGTAGTCAATGATGCGATCGTACTATTTGATTTCATCGCGACCCAAAATGTAAAAAAGAAACTACCCCTATCAGAAGCAATCGCCGAGGCAGGCAGTATTCGCCTCGCACCGATCCTCTCGACCTCACTGACGACTATCGGTGGATTGCTCCCACTCACACTCAGCCAGCCAACCTGGGGGCCACTCGGCTATGCGATGATTTTTGGGCTCTCACTATCCACAGTACTGACACTCGTCGTGATACCAGCCATGTTTGCACTCACCGCGCGTTACAATATCTTTGCCTTCCTCGTGATCTTCCTCGGACTCGGACTTGGTGGTGGTATCGCGTTTTTGACTGTCATGGCGACAGGTTTTATTTTCCTCGGTATCATACTCGGCATTACATTTGCTCTCACCTACGCATACTTCATCGCACCGCACTTCTTAAACGGCGCAGCGTGGCTCCTCACGCGCTATGTCAAACAACCCGTAGACTAACTTTTAGACCACAGCTCCTAACAAGACAAGAGTATTTCTCCGAATTTTCGGAGAAAACTACCCACTGAGAAGCAACAAAGCTTGATTCTGTATTTTATTCAGCCAATCCTTGTCCCTGGGTTTTCATTTTTGAGCACGATTTGCGAGAGTACGTTCTTGACATTGCCATCGGCGAGCCACACTGGACACTCGGCTGCTTTGGCTGCCTCGCACTTTGTCCGCATACCACCATGACCAGAGCCATTACTCTCACCTGCTGCATATTTTTTTAAATCACTCTTGCGGACTTCCGTGACTAGCTTGGCTGCTGGATCGTCACGTGGATCTACCTCGTAAAGTCCCACGACGTCTGTCAGGATCACCAGCCCATCGGCACCTAGCAGATTGGCCACACTGGCTGCTAGTCGATCGTTCGCCATATATTTCAGCTCATCTGTTGCCGTTACATCATTTTCATTCACAATCGGCAAAACTCCTTGGGCTAGCAGTAGTTTCAATGAGTTGTGTGTGTTTTGAAGTGTATCGAGATTTTCGAAGTCGTGGGACTGTAGCAGTACTTGGGCAATAGTGATCCCATGCTCCTTGGTAAATACCTTGTGATACTGACCCATGAGCAATCCTTGTCCGACTGCTGCCAGTGCCTGACGCTCACTGAGCGTCTCATGCTGACCAAATTTTAGCTCTGCACGACCAGCAGCTACCGCACCGCTCGTCACCAGTACTACTTCGCGCTTGTTGGTATGTAGCCGTTTGATTTCCCGCGCGATCTTGATCAGGAAATCTATATCGAGCTGTCCATTTTCTTTCGTCAGCAGCGTCGTACCGATCTTGACGACGATTCTATTTAGTTCAGCCATAACGAAACAATTTTAACAGACCAAGGCGACTTTTGTCGCGGCTCTGCTATAATCCCTCTGCTCTCTCACTCTACCCAAATGACCAAGATAAAGACCATTCATGCACGCGAGATCCTCGATAGTCGCGGTAACCCGACTGTTGAAGTCGACATTCAGACCAGTACAAGCTTCGCTCGCGCAGCAGTACCCAGTGGCGCTAGCACTGGCACTCACGAGGCTGTCGAGCTACGTGACAATGATGACACGCGCTATCTCGGCAGAGGTGTCACCCAAGCCGTACGAAATGTAAATGAAGTGATTGCTCCAGCCTTACAAGGCTACGATACGACAGACCAAACCCAACTCGATACCAAGCTCCGCGAGCTAGATGGTACGGATAATAAAAAAAAGCTCGGCGCCAACGCACTACTTGGAGTCTCTATCGCCGCCGCCAAAGCCGCTGCCTGGGGTCAAAAAAAAGAGCTCTACGAGTGGTTCAGTGAGCTCGCTGGCAATACTGAGCTCGTCCTACCGACACCTATGATGAATATCATCAATGGTGGAGAGCACGCCGACAACGGCATCGATATTCAAGAATTCATGATCGTCCCAACCGGTTTTGAAAGCTTTCACGAAGCACTGCGCGCTGGCGCCGAGATCTTTCAGACTTTGAAAAAAATCCTCCAAAAGGCTGGTCATAGCACCAATGTCGGTGATGAAGGTGGCTTCGCACCAAACTTTGCAACAACCACGGAGGCGCTCGATGCCGTCACACAAGCGATCGACGAGGCAGGCTACGCCGACCAAGTCCAAATTGCACTCGATCCCGCTAGCACCGAGTTTTTCAACGCTGGCAAATATAAAATAGAAGGTAAAGCTCTTTCTGCCTCTGAATTAGTCGACTATTATGCCGCTCTGGTCGAGCGCTACCCCATCGTCAGTATTGAAGACGGACTAGCAGAAGACGACTGGGACGGCTGGCAAATATTGACAAAAAAAATAGGTACCAATGTCCAGCTCGTCGGTGACGACATCTTCGTCACCAACCCCATAAAACTACAAGAAGGTATCGACAGGAACGTAGCTAACTCAATCCTCATCAAGCTTAATCAAATTGGTACAGTCAGTGAGACAATCAAGGCTGTGAAGCTGGCACAAACAGCTGGCTACACTGCCATCATCAGTCATCGCAGTGGCGAAACCGAAGACACCACCATCGCCGACCTCGCCGTCGGACTCGCCGCTGGTCAGATCAAGACTGGCTCACTCTGCCGCACCGACCGTATCTGTAAATACAACCAGCTACTTCGCATCGAAGAAAAGCTAGGCACCAAAACTAAATATGCTGGTAACGTTTTTCAAAAATAGCTAAGAAATAGTCTAGATACACACAAAAATCAGCCTTAATCTGGCTTTTTTGGTCTAAATATGGTAAAATGGCTAGAAACAAAAATGCCAAAGCTAAAACCAAAAAAATCTCGCCCAAGGAGAGCTGCTATGTCATACAAGCATCAGAAAAAAATAAATGACTACGCACAAAAACTCACTGCCTTTGCTGTATTGATTCTGATACTAGGGAGTGCCATGATCTGGCAAAGTTTATATTTTGACTCTGGACTACAGAGTCCAGTAGCAACACCAGGTCTACAACCACCGCAGGCAAACGAAAATGAAAAAAGAAACCGAAGAGCGTTTCCTAGTGCAGCTGATCAGCTATCTGCCAACGCCGTTAATTTTTCTATCGCAGTCGCACTAGGAGCTCCTACGGCTCTGCAGTATGCCAGTCCCTACGTCGGCTCGGTCGCCCTACGCTGGCAGCCAGTAGCACTACCAAGTGGTGGTGGTTATTATGTTTATTATCGTCCTAGCGGTACATCTACATACCCCAGCTGCCCAGCAACCAGTGCTGATCTGGCGGCAGACAAAAACTGCTTGACCGTCCAGCCTGTCAACCGTTTTGATCTTGTCACGCCGATAGATCTCACCATAGACAACCTACAACCAGGTAACTACTACGACTTTATTGTGAAGTCATTTATGCCGACGACAACCAGCAATAGTTCTAGTACTACGATCCAGACTAGTATCTCCGCATGTACCGACTGCGAAGTCCTAAATCTATTGATAAAAACTAGCACCCCTCCAGCACAAAACAACACCGTGGCAAATAAGAGTACCGGACCAAGTACCGGACCAAGTACCGGACCAAGTACCGGACCAAGTACCGGACCAAGTACCG
>CAYVMX010000009.1:4694-33514 GCA_964452725.1 uncultured Candidatus Peribacteria bacterium
AGTACCGGACCAAGTACCGGACCAAGTACCGGACCAAGTACCGGACCAAGTACCGGACCAAGTACCAAACCAAGTACCAAACCGATCAGTACTCCGAGTAAAAAAACTATAGGACCTATGCATCCTAACGCTACGACAAATACTATTGAAACCAACAATACAGTCGCAAAACCTATCTTCACAGATATCGATACTACTAATTGGTCATATCCTTTCATCACTACACTAAAAAATCGCAATATCATTAATGGATACTCCGATGGTCGATTTGGTCCAAATCTACCAATTAGTCGTGCAGAAATTACAAAAATAGCCCTGATTGCCTTCCGTGATATTGACGCCAAATACGATAATACAGCTACACCATACCCAGATGTCAAGACAGGCTACTGGTATACACCATTCATTGCCCAAGCCAGTAGCATCGGCATTATCAGCGGCAATAGTGATGGACTCTTCCGACCAAACCGATCAGTCACTCGTGCTGAAGCTCTCAAAATTCTCCTAAGTGGTGCTGAACTCAAGAGCAATGCCACTACCACACCATTTGTCGACGTATCACCAAATGACTGGTTTGCACCATTTGTAGCACTGGCCGCCCAAAAAGGCATCATTGGTGGATACAGCGAACGCGCTGCCAACTTCAAACGCAAACTTGTAATCGGATACACTGGCAGCGACGTCAAACAGCTCCAAGAGTTACTCACTCAAAGTGGATATTACAAAGGTAAGATCACTGGTTATTTTGGACCAATTACTCGTTATGCTGTACTACGACTGCAGTCAGACTATCCAGACACCTATCTCACCGATGGCTGGGGTGACATCGGTCCAGCAACCGCCACAAAACTATTTGAACTGGCTGGCTATAGTTCTAGCAATTTGGTACGTCAGGTCTTCCGACCAAATCAATTCATCACTCGTGCGGAAGCTAGTAAAATCGCAGTTATCCTCCTCGACCTCAGAGAACAAGGATATTCCACCTATATCAAACCAAAGAGCCCCACATCAGCAGTAGCGACAGAAATAAGTCCTACCACAGATACCAACCACATAATAAAACAACCAACCAGAAAAAACCTTACTCCTACGCATGCCAGTAAGCCCACATCACAAAGTCGGACTCTTAGATCAGTAGCAATTCCAAAAGTAACTTCCACCACATCAAATAAATCTAATGCAGTCAAGACAACACCTCAAAAAACCGTCGATCAAATAAAGCCTTATGTATGGAATAATATAAAAAACTTTTTTAATTTTTAGTCAGCATACCTATTTAGCTCAGGTGCTGTCACACTCCAAAAAAATTCTATTTTACTACGAACTTCTTTACACCGAAAAAAAACAGCCCACTGCCAATAATTATTGGCACAATCTTCCAAGAATCTAAAAACTCACCGCCATAACTAAAAACGAAGGCAAATGGCAAAATACCAAACAAGGTCGCCCAAAAATAAATCTTGAAACTAACTTTGGTTAATCCGAGCGCGTAGCTCAAAATATCCACAGGAATAACCATTCGTAAAAGAAAAATTGTAAAAAATTGCTCACTTCTGGGAAAACGAGCAATCAGTAGATCAACTTTTTTAGAATCAGTAAATTTTTGTAAAATCTGATAACCAAATTTTTTGGCAAGTAAGAAATTAACAATCGCACCAATTTGCCAAGCTACGACAGATGCGATCAAGACTGACTGCCAACCCCAAAAGTTCGCAGCGAGCGGTGTGAGCGGCATAGTGGCAAGCGGTGCAGCAATCACAGCTGTCACAGTAAGTAAAAAATAAACCACCAATCCCTTAGCTGATTCTTCTCTCAGATTTTTGAGCCAATCGGCAAAAGGCAAATCAACCATCGACAAAAAGTACCAGCCCAAAGCAAAAATACTTAAAATAAAAAATCCAAGTGCGATTTGGCGCCAACGATAACCTGTCTTGCAACAAGATTTTTCGATAATTTTTCTCGAGCATTTTTTCATTTTTTACAATGTGGATTTTTTCCAGCTCGATGATTGAGAAAAATCGCGACAGTCATAAAAATCGCACCAGCAATCCAAACTAAATCTTCGCCAACAATGTAACGACCCATCCAAAGCAAGGCTCCACCAATAATCAAAAGCAACAGTGGTGAAACTTGTCTGTGAATCCGAAAAGCTGAAATAAAACCATAAAGCGCAATCGCAAAGAAAACACCAACGATCGGCTGCCAAAATGGGATCAGCGCACCGAGTCCAAACGAGGCAAGCAGACTAGTAAAAAACGGTACACAGAGCGGACAAGCTGCAATACCAGCGACACTGCCAATCGCACCTGTGTTTGAGAGAGCTTCTTTTTTCATAAGATGAAAGGTTAAAATTATTTTAAATTTTTATGCACAACAGGAAAGCTTATCAATATCTTTGGTGAAAGTTTGCGCCACTAGCTTGAGACTTTCGGTATGGGTCGGATATACAAAAATTGTCTTGGCAATTTGCTCGTAGGTTAGTTTTTGCTGGATCGCAAAGACTGCTGACTGAATAGTCTCAGCAGCATTTTCACCGACGATCTGTACGCCGAGCACCTGTTTGGTATCTGCATCTGCTACCAGCTTTATCACGCCACGCGTGTCGAGCACAGCTCCTGCTTTTGGTACTTTGGCATACGGCAAAACTCGTGAGACTATTTTGATTCCGCTTTGCTCAGCTGCTTGCGCTGTCAGCCCGACGACCGCGACCTGCGGCGAAGTGAAGACGGCGTGAGGTACAAGACCATAGTCTAGTTTTTCCTTTGTGCCGTTAAAGAGATTTTCAATCACATTGTTACCTTCAGCAGCAGAGACTGTCACCAACTCTGCTCGTCCAACGACATCACCGATCGCATAAATATGTGGCACGGCAGTTTGTAAAAATTCATTTACTTCGACATTACCTTTTTGATTTGTCTTTACGCCGATTGCTGCCAAACCAATTTTTTCTGTATTTGGTTTTTTACCAGTCGCGAATAGCACACGGTCAGCAGTTAATTGTTTTTCCTTACCAACGTGCTCAAAACTAACTTCGGTTTGCCCGTCCATCTGAACGAAACTCTTTACACCTACGCCTGTCAAAATCTCCATTCCTTCGCTACGCAGAGCCTTTTCTAGCTCGCTGGAAATTTCTTCGTCCAAGTTTGGCAGAATATGCGATGAGCGCTGTAGGATCGTCACCTTCACACCGAAACGATGGAATATCTGTCCCAACTCCAGTGCTACGGCTCGTCCACCGATGATAATAATACTTGCGGGCAATTCACTGAGTTCGAGTGCAGAAGTGGAGTCAAGCGCAGCGATCTCATTAGCTCCAACGAGCGGTGGTACAGCCGGTTCACCACCCGTGGCAATGACAGCATAGTCAAACTCGATTTTATCCTCGTCGACAGCTAACGTATGTGCATCGACAAACTTTCCTTCGCCTTGGAACAGTTGGATTTGCGGATAACTTTTGAGGATATTCCAGTATTTTTCCTCACGGAAATCATCGAGCAGCTTTCCCTTTTTCGCGATTAGGCTGGCATAATCGAGTGATTTTTGTTCAAGCTTGAGGGCAGTATACGGTTGATTTTTCGCTGTTGAGTAAATCTCCGCTGCTCGCAACAGGTGCTTACTCGGTATACAGCCACGATTGAGACAGGTACCACCGATCTGCTTACGTTTTTCGATGATCGCGACTTTTTTGCCCAGCTCTGCCGCACGGATAGCTGCGGCGAATGCGCCCGAACCACCGCCTAGGATAACAAGGTCAAAATGATTTGGCGATACTGTTTTTGATTCAGGCATAGTTAAAAAAATTATATTAGCCTTGAGTGCAAAATAATCCTTGATCATTCTCTGTATAGTCCGGCTCAATTGTCGTATGAGAAATTTGAAATTTTGTCATCAGGCGTGTATTCACTTCAGCGAGGATCTCTGCACAATGACAACGATCCTGTTCTTTTAAAATAACGTGGCAAGTAAGATGATTTTGCCCAGAAGCCAGTGTCCAAATATGCAGGTCGCAAACTTTTTTCACTGCTGATACTTGTGTGATCTCACGGACGACAGCATTGAAATCAATCTCAGCTGGAGTGTTTTGCAACAAAATATCAAGACTCTGCTGAACAACCTGCCAACCGCTACGAAACATTAAAATTACAATAAAAAATGCGGCAGCAAGATCAAAATAAAGCGCGAAAGTTGACCAAAAAATCGCCAGTATGGCTGAAATAATCACAGCCACTGAAGCAGCGGCATCATAAATCATACAGAGATTGGTTGAATGAATATTGAGATCATCTTTAGCTTTTTTATGTAATAAGAAAATAGAAAGTAAGTTGACTACAAGTGCGATACTGGCAAAAATAATCACTAAATTTGTATCAATTGGTTCAGGATTGAGGAAGCGGAGAACTCCCTGATAAATAATAAAAATACCTGTGGCGATGAGAAAACCTCCCTTGAGAAAGGCAGCAATAATTTCCCAGCGCTTACCGCCGAAAGTTTCATTGGCTGTTGGGCGACTCTCCATTTTGCCTAGCGCGAAATAAGTAATGCCAAGTGCGAGTGTGTCGGCGGTATTATTGAAAGCATCAGAGAGAATCGCGACCGAGCCAGACAAAACTCCGCCAACCAACTCTAGTAGGCTGACAGCACCGTTGAGTAATAATGCAAAGAGCACTTTATACTTACCAGATGATCCAGATGGGTTTGGACAGCAAGAGTCAGACATAAAAAATTATTTAAGGAGTTTACAAAAATGTGTATCAATGAGGAAATAAAAAATAGTTTGACCTCTCCGTTGAAAATCAACTAAGCCACAGTCGCGCATCTTACGCAGATGCTGGGAAAGGGCAGAAGACGAAAGACCAATAGTCGTGGCCAGATCACAAACACAAAGTCGTTTTTTCTTTTGGAGTAGGTGCGCTATCTGTAGGCGGGCAGGATTACTAAGAATTTCGAAATAGCATACTCGTTTTTTCAATTCTCTCTTGGGCAAGAGAGCTTTGGTCAGCTCACGCAACTCTGCTGCGGAGTGCGGAGGAGCGATACATTTCAAAGTTCTTAGCTTAGCTGAAGAACTTTTCTCGCCAAGAGCAGTCAAATCTTGAGGCATTTTAGTCTTATTAGTATATTAGAAGTTACTAACATAATATAGTTGCTGATAATAAAAAGCAAGCAAAGGCGATTGAGCCAAAATACGTGGATACTCTCCTAAACACCACAGCTCAAGGCGCTAACTAAGTCAATCTCATTTCTCCAAATATTCGGAGTAATACATAAAATTATTTTGGCGCAGAATACGCATATAGTTAGCCTCGCCTTCCAAGCCACAATTAATTCTCCGTATATGAGAACTCTATACTTTGGACGTTTACTTTCACTAACCGTCGCCGTCTTTATCATCCTCATACCTCCGCCACGAAGAACCGCCTAGCTTTGCCAGACGAACCTTCTTGGCAGCGCCACGGGGAGTCGAACCCCGGTTACCGGAATGAAAATCCGGTGTCCTAACCGTTAGACGATGGCGCCATTTTGTAAATGGCTGGCAGCCGCACGGGGAATCGAACCCCGGTTGCCGGAATGAGAATCCGATGTCCTAACCACTAGACGATGCGGCCAAGTAATTGAGCTGGAGGAGTTTAGCGAAACCAAGGATCTTCTTCAAGCGCGCACCCACTGCATACCACCTAGATTTTTTGCGAGTCCTTTCATCTCGAGTAAGCTAAGAGTCGCACTCGCTTCACTCGTGGTCAATCCAGATTCACGTATGATCTCATCGGCATGGAGAGGTGTTTTTGCCAAGACTTTCCAAATCGCTGACTCAAATGGTGTATCGACTATAATCTCACGAATTTTGAGCTGCTCTGGCAACTCTTTGAGGTTGAGACTTTCGAGGATATCGTTTGCGCTGAGTACTGGTTTGGCACCCGATTGGATCAAGCGATTGGGTCCTGCTGAGGTTTCAGAAAAAATATTACCAGGTACAGCAAAAACTTCTCGACCAAACTCATTGGCTAGCTGAGCAGTGATGAGTGAGCCAGACTTTTCACGTCCTTCGGTGACCAGTACTCCCCGACTGAGACCTGCGATGATACGGTTGCGCTGAGGGAAGTTGTACTGGCTCGGCTCTGTGCCGATCGGATACTCAGAGATAATCGCACCACCCTTACGAAGAATCTCCTCAGCAAGTTTACGATTTTGAGCTGGATAAATCTCATCGATACCATTGCCCAGCACGGCGACTGTCCGTCCACCTACATCAAGTGCTGTCTGGTGTGCCAGACTGTCAGCTCCGAGTGCCAAACCCGACACGATCGTTGCACCAGTTTGTGCCAGCTCGCGAGTCAGCTCGATAGTCGCCTGGCGTCCGTAAGGTGTATTGACCCTGCTGCCAACTACTGCCACGGCAAAATCATCGGCTGGTACAGGGAACTCTCCACGTATGAGCAAGACTGGTGGCGGTGCGTAGATTTCCTTGAGTAGCTTGGGGTAATGATCACTCGTGATAGGTAGCACCTTGACGCCGAGTTTGGTCAAACGAGCTAGCTCTTCGTCTGGATTTAGCTTTTCTTTTTTGGTCCAAATGTCTCGTACAGCGTTTTGCTCTACACCTGCCGCTATCCACGCTGCCTGACTAGATTGCCAAATCTTTTCAACATCATTTTGGAAGTATTTCAAAAGCTTCTCGAAACGCAGGGGTGTTAGCTTTTCGAGACGATTGAACGCGGCGAAGTATTGGTCCATTAGAGCTGCTTAAACTGCCTCCTGATAAATGCTGTAGCGGCAGCTGGTTTGTAGATACCATCACGCTCGAAGGTCACGGCCGCCTCATCATAAAGTGTTCGCGGTGCTTTGCGTCCGAGGATTATTACATTGCCTTTGTACAGTCCGAGCTGGACAGTGCCAGTGATTTTTTGACGCAGCTTTTCGATCTGTTGTGCGAGCTGAAGTCGACGACGTGCATACCAGAAGCCGTTGTAGATAAGCTCGGAATACTCCGGTGCAATCCGATCACGTGCGTGCGCTTCAGCTTTTGGTATGGTGAGGCTCTCGAGCGCTCGTAGTGCGTGCCAGAGCACTGTGCCACCTGGCGTCTCGTACACTCCCCTGCTTTTCATACCGATGAAGCGGTTCTCTACGAGATCCACTCGTCCAATACCGTTTTTGCCACCAAGTTCATTTAGTTGTAAGAAGAGCTTTACCGAATCAACTTTACGACCATTGAGTGCGACTGGTATGCCTTTTTTAAATTCCAGTTTGATCTTTGTTACTTTGTTGGGTGCTTTTTGTGGAGAGGTGGTCAGCTCAAACATATCTGCTGGTGGCTCACGGTTGGGATCCTCCAATACACCTGCCTCGTAACTAATATGTAGCATATTTTCATCACTACTCCATGGCTTAGATTTAGTTGCCTTGACTGGTAGACCGTGATGTTTGGCATACGCGAGCATTTCTTTACGTCCGCCAAGTACCTTGTAAAAAGCTGGCTCACGCCAAGGAATCACTGTCTGAAGCTTGGGCGCGAGTGCTTGATAAGTCAGCTCGAAGCGAACTTGGTCGTTACCTTTGCCAGTCGCTCCATGAGACAAAAATCCAGCTTTTTCTCGCTTTGCCGCAGCCACCTGTGCCTTGGCAATGAGTGGACGTGCGACCGAAGTACCGAGCAGATAGTACTGCTCATAGCGAGCGGCACTCCACAGACTCGGCAGGACGAAATCATGGAGAAACTCTTGCTTGAGATCCTGCGCGATGAATTTGGTCAGCCCAGTCTTTTTGGCACGCTCGCGTATGACACTGAGGTCTTCAACTTTTTGCCCTAGGTCAGCGAGGAAACCGACCACCTGAAAACCCTGCTGGATAAACCAGTGAGCAATGACGGTAGTATCGAGTCCGCCTGAGTAGGCCAGTACGACCTTCTTTTGTTCTTTGGTATTTTGCAATTGAAAAAATTATTAAGTTCTAAAAAGTGAGTGTCGCTACAAAATAAGCTGAAATCGCCACTAGCACTACAGACACCACGATGAACACTATCGTGATTGGCTTGGTGCGTGGTGAGATGTAGCTGTATTTGAACGCATGAAACACAGCGAACCCCGAAAGCACAAGGAAAGTCAGCAGGAGTACAGCGTAGATCAGATAAATGACAATTTGCATCGATTTTATTTTAGCGCACTTGAGTCGATCACGGGATACTTTGCCAATACCTCCACAATTATTTGTTTGACTGTAACGAGCTGCTCAGCTGTCGGAGCTTCACAGCGGATCGTGAGATACGGACTAGTATTGCTCGGACGCACGAGTGCCCACGCTCCGTCGGGTAGTTCGATCCGTACACCATCGAGCGTATCACCCGTGTATTTGGCGAGTAAATCTTTTTTTACTTTTTCCATGATTGCAAACTTCACCGTATCGTCAATCGGAGCTTTCAGCTCGGGCGTAGTGAATGTCTGCGGCAGATCGGCGAAGTACGTCGAGAGCGATCGCTCCCTCTGACTCACGATGCTCGCTACTTTGGCTGCGGCGAGTAGTCCGTCGTCCACACCGTAGTAATCCTCTGCGAAGAAGATATGACCCGACACCTCCCCTGCTAGCAGCGCACCAGTCTCACGCATCTTTTGTTTGATAAAGCTATGCCCCGTCTTCCAGCGCAGCGGTCTACCACCGGCTTTGGTGATCTCGGCTGGTAGGACGTTGCTACACTTCACATCGAAGATGATCTCGGCACCTGGCCGCCGTGCCAGCAAGTCACGTGCGAGCAAGACGATCAGACGATCCGGCGAAATGATCTCACCACGCTCGTCCACCACACCGACTCGGTCGCCATCACCATCGAAAGCTAGACCCATGTCGGCTCTGGTCTCGAGGACTTTCGCCTGGAGGTCGCGCAGACTCTCAGTCTCCTCAGGGTTGGGCAGATGATTGGGGAAAGTCCCATCGGGCGTACAGTACAGCTCGACCACCTCGCACCCGAGTAGACGAAAAAACTCCGGCGCAAAGTATCCCGCCGTACCATTGCCACAGTCGAGCACGACTTTGAGCTTGCGTTTCAGCGGTGCCAACTCTGTGAGTTTTTTGAAATACTCCTGCTTCAAATCCCCACTGCTTACTCCCCTCTTTCGCAAAGAGGGGTTGGGGGAGATTTTTTCAAGAGGAGAGCTTTCTTTGATCAAATTCTTTAGCTCCTGAATTTCATCTCCTGCTATCGGTGCCGCACCTTTACCCACGAGTTTGAAGCCGTTGTACTCGGCGGGGTTGTGGCTGCCCGTCACGTTGATACCCCCGTCGAAGTCGCCGAAACAAGTGGCGAAGTAAAGGTACGGACTCGTCGCGTGTCCGATGTCCGTGACCACGACACCAGTACTGGCAAGTCCCTCGATCAACGCCGCACTCAGACTCTCACCCGTCAAGCGATTATCGTGTCCGACTACCACTCTAATTCCACCTTTCTGCTCCCCTCTTTCGCAAAGAGGGGCTGGGGGAGATTTTTTCAAAGCCTGTCCTCGACTCTGATCGGTGGAGGGGCTGGGGGAGATTTTCAAATACTCCCCAAAAGACCACCCCAAAGCTCGCGCCACTTCTGGGGTAATTTCTGCTTGCTGCGAGTCTCGCGAAGCGGGACGAAGCCCTGCGAAGTCCGCCTGAGCGGACGAAGCATGGGTCTCGGCTGCCGCGACACCGCGGATATCGTAGGCACGGAATATATGATCTGGGACTCTCAAGGCAAACTAAAAAACTACTCAGAACTCTAGAGAGTTTAGCAGAAAGCATCAGTTCGATACTAAATCCTATCCCAACCAATATTTTTTAGCATCTGCTAATGCTTCAGCAACAGCGTTATAGCCAGCTTTACCAGCTTTTTTTACACTCTCCAAAGTCTCATCTGGTTTCAGAATATAATACAGTCCTGATGTTCCATCGTAAGCAATTTTACCAACAGTTTTTCCAGCAATCTCCACAGGCATAATTGCTATATTAGCAAGTATGGTGGCTCCACCAAGAGTCAATTTAGAAATACCGTCAGCGAAAGCATCTGTTACAGCTGTACGTATTGCAGCTGTCTTGCCTACGAACCACTCTGGAATACTCGGTCCCTCCGGTGCTCCCAGCGTCGTCAGAAAATCACCAAATGCGATATCTGAGAATTCGTATTCTTTGAGCAGTTTTTTCGTATCATGTGGCTGCTTCCATTGGTCGGTATAGGTCTTGCGATCGAAGATATAGTTCAGCATATTGTAGAGATCTGTACCCCACTTCTTCTGGGCAGCTTCGTTGTCCGAGAGGTCGATGTCTGTAAGATAGCGTTTGATTTTTTGATCGGCTGGATTGATCTGACGGTTGCCAGTACCGCTCTCACCCTCCTGCCGCCAGAGTGCGATCAGCGTCTTGACTGGCACTTTACTCGTCGCGAGCCACTCATTCATCCAGTCATTATTTGGTAGATTGAGCTTTTTGTAGGTAGCGAGATAGTCCGTATCCTCACCCCGCATTTGATCGAACCAACCGCCGACAGTGTCCAAGCCGAGCGATTGCTCACCGTGTGTGAGAGTCTCGGTCAGCTTCGCCAGTGCGACGTAGACAGTACTACCTGCGAGCACTCCACCAGCCACCTGACCAGGACCAGTCTTGAACCAGGCACCGACTTTCTTGGCGACGAAGACACCCAACGCGATGAGTCCAATCCTCGCTGCGATCTTAGCCCCACCAGATAGCTCAGATTCCTCACCAAAGACTTTGTCATAAGCCTCGCCGAGTCCTTCAGTAGCATCTCCCAGCATACCGACGAGCGCGTCCTTGCCGATCTCTCCACGCGCCTCGGTAGTATCGAGTAGAGTCTTTTGCTGATCGATCAAAAAATCATGCAACAGCTTGACACCCTCTGGTGTTTTTACCACTTCGTTGATCAAAGTACCTTTGAATCCAATCCGCTTGAGATCGTCTTGTGCCTGCTGGACGGTCTGCCACTCCGCAGGATTTACCTTGCCATGAATAGCTTTTTTAAACTTATTAAGCGTACTAGTAATATCTGCTGCTGGAGCAATACCAATCATCAGCTTACCCAGATCATCAACTGTATCTTGTGGTTGTGGCGAATTGACGGGTGTGCTTGGGATCATATTTTTTAGTATTTTATTTAGATTTGAGTGCGTCTACGACGCTCTTGCCGAATGCCTTAGTCCCTCCGAGTACGCCTTTGAGCGCACTGCGAGTATGACTCTCGGGCTGACCTTCCCCACCTTTCCACCACTCTTTGGTCTCCTGCGGTACACCAGCTGAATCCAAACTTTTGGCTGCCCTGCCGATACTACGCCAGCCCGAGTACCTCAGAGTAAAGTCAATGGCACTACGAGCTCCGCTGCGCAATCCACTCACATTTTCAGATTCCGACTCCTCATACGCTCGGATCGGATCGGCTGCTCTGGCGAGCAAACCACCTAGGCTTTTCACCAGCTTTTGTGCGCTAGATCCATCTCTATTCCGCGCAGCATGATCAAACTCTACGCGAGCACGACCCCTAAACCATGTCTTTTCGTCACTCTTCATGGCCTTATATGCTGACTTCATCTCTGGGTGTTGTCCCAAAAACCGCCTAACCATGCTATCTTTCGCCCGCTCTTGTTTTTCTGAATCATCAAAGAAATCACCCGTCCAGAGGTCTTTGACACCCGTTACGAGATCTTTCAATTTTTCCTTCATGCAAAGTTTATTTTTATTTAAATTTTCCTTTTATTCTACCACAAAACCACGAAAAACACAAGTAGATCTGTCATTCTGGACCTGATCCAGAATCTCCGAGATTTTTCGCTATGCTCAGAATAAAAAACTATTTTATGACAATAGCTACTCTACTGGCTGGTAATTGAACTTGAGTACGATGGACTTGCGTGTGCCGTCTGTGCTGATCGCCTCGATTTCGTACTCGTTTTCGCCGATTGCGAGGTTTTCATACTCTGTGGAGGCGTTGTACCACCAAGTCGTACCACCAGTGAAGCCTTGAGAGAGACGATAACCGTTGACTTCGACGAACTCTGTGCCTGCTGGCACTGTGCCTTCGAATTTGAGCGGCTCAGTGGTGTACGTCTCGCCTTCGACAGGGAAAGTGACCACTGGTAAGCCAAAAACCTCTCCACCGACCTCAGGAACGCCCGAGGAGGTATCTGACGGTGTGTCCGTGGTAGCTGACGGTTGTGTAACAGGCTCGGTAGTAGCGTCTGGCGAATCTGTAGGAGTCTCTGCGGTTGGTTCGTAGATCAGCGTAACTGTCGCGGCAGGAGACTTGGCACCACTAGCAGCGAGAGCGACGATCTCATAAGTATTGGTTCCTGCGACGAGATTATCAAAATCTACACTGGCGTTGTACCGCCAGGTAGTATCTCCTGCCTCAAAGGAGGAAAGTGTGTAAGGCACACCACCATTGTGGCTGACTTGGACTTTGGCAGTGGTCGCGGAGTCGACTGTACCCGTAACAGTGACTTTGGTATCACTAGTCGTGAGCTGACTACCGATAGGCTTGGTGATGATCGGCATAGTGGGCAGCTCAGCAGAGTCATTACTATCAGTAGTGACTTTCTTGTCAATCTTGTCTGTGGAGTTTTCATTATCACTGCTAGCAGCATCTGTAGTATCCGTGTCTAGTGCGATACTTGGACCTGTCTGTGCGATATAAAACTCTGCACTAGTAATGTCCTTAGGTGTCGGTTTGACGAGGTCAATCGTACCACCGATTCGTAGGAGATTGATGTGCTTCGTGGTGACCTCCGCTGTCTCACCAGCTTCGACGATGAGTGTCGTTAGCTCGGCGTCTTTACCGTTTTTCTTCGGATCAAAGATCGTTACATTGGCACCGCCAGATACTGCTGACAATGCCGTGCGGGACTTTTCTGCACTACGAGCAAGTAGATAAGATCCTTCAGAGGCATTGACTCGAACGATATCGCTCGCCAATACGAAATCACTTCGACCTGTCGTGCCGAGTGTGACCCAAACATTGCCTCGTCCAAGTAAAACTTTGGCAGTACGACGACGCAGTGTATTGGACAACTCTACAATCGTAACCTCGGTGCTAGCATCTAGTACTAGCTGTGTACCATCATCAAAGGTTAGATTTGCTGTACTAGCTTTCCCCGTGCGGACTTTTTCGGCGTCACTCATGACAATGTCCGAACCAGTCACGAGCTTCCAAGCTTCGGCAGCAGGGAGATATACTTCTACTTCACCAGCAGTAACATCTAGAGAGGCAGTACCAGTCTGAGCGAACTGACCGCCAGTACCATCATCGCGTGTGAGACCCCAGAGCTGGAAAGAAAGGATAATAACAATCCCAAGCGAGACAATAATTAAAAATGGTAGAACATAGTCTTTGGCTGTGCGAGCAGGTGGTCGAAGTGACATAGTTTTGTGATTTAGAGTTTGAAGAGTGGAGATGAAATGCGGTTGTAAATTTAACAAAATACACCGCAGACTACCAGCCGAGGTTTTCACTTCTGTACCAATCTGAGCTAAAATAGTGCTCAACTATGCCTGAAGTAGAATTCCTCACTGCTAGCGGTCAAAATCTCGCACCTGATTTTTGGTATCGAGCTTTTGGTGATGGTGGCGCATTAGAACGTTTTGCAAGTGTATTCACTTGGGAAAGTCTGCCATTTTTCCTGATCGCACTTTTGCCGGCACTGATTTGGCTTTATGTTTTTTGGCGCAGACAACGCGAGGGTAAAATCCTCACTGCGTTGATGTTCTTTGGTGGTATGGTGGTGATTATTCCAATCTGGCTTTTTAAATATGAGATTTTTCGTGTGGAGGATTGGTTTGATACTTTTGGGTTTGGACTACTCGCTGTCTTGATTTTGAAAAGTGCTTGGATCGGTATCTATGAAGAAACAGCCAAACACTGGGTCATCAAATACGCTGATCGCGGTCGTATTTGTAGTATTGATGATGCGATCGAGCTGAGTATTGCTGCTGCGCTAGGCTTTGCCTTCTTGGAAAACATTATTTATTTTTACAATACGTGGTATAGCCTCAATCCCCAAATCGCAGATAGTTTTTGGTTTGTGTATTTATTTCGTTCACTCGGGAGTATGTTTCTCCATGTTTTCGCTTCTGGTATCTTTGGCTATTACTATGGTCTAGCACTTTTTGCTCAGCCAGTCCTACAAGAAAAACTCGCTACTGGTAAGCGTTTTCCGCTAATCAAAACCTTGCATCATATTTTACATTTGAAATCAGTGACGCTCTTTTCTGAGGAAAAAATCCTCACAGGTCTATTGCTTGCTACTGGTTTACACGGATTTTTCAACCTGCTGATGAGCCTATCAACCAATGCTGATTCTGACTTTGGTCAAAAATTTTGGTTGGTATTGATTGTACCTTTTTTAATCGGTGGGTATTTTTGGCTGATGTATCTCCTAGACAAAAAGGAAGACCACAAGGAATATGGTCACGTCACAGAAGAACGAACATCGAGTCTCTAATACCCAGTACTCAGAGCAACTAGCAAAAATATTGCTAAACTCTCTTGGTATGAAGATCAAAAAAATAATTCGTATTGGTGCGATGAAAATTGGCGGTCGCAATCCTGTCGCTATTCAGAGTATGACGAATACTGATACACGCAATATCACTGCCACTGTCAAGCAAATCCGTAGCCTCATCGCAGCTGGTTGCGAGATCGTACGTGTCAGCATACCCGACCAAAAAGCTGCCGAAGCCTTTATAAAAATCCGCCAAGCCGTACCAAAAGTACCACTCGTAGCTGATATTCACTTCGACCATCGCCTCGCGCTCGAAGCTATAGCAGCAGGCGCGGATAAGATACGAATCAATCCGGGTAATCTCGGTGGACCAACAAAGCTCGCTGAAGTGGTTAAATCTTGTAAAAAAAGAGGTCTGCCGATCCGAGTCGGTGTGAACGCGGGTAGCCTAGAAAAAAACCTCTCAAACAAATCTATAGCAAGCAAGCTTGTCGCTTCTGCTGTGAAAAATACCCGACTAATCGAAAAGCTCAACTACCGCAACATCGTAATCTCGGCAAAGGCTAGCTCTGTGCCTGTCACCGTCGCCGCCTATCGTGAGCTGAGCAAGCGACTCCCCTATCCGCTACATCTAGGCATCACAGAGGCAGGCAGTCTTGAGACTGGTACGATCAAGTCGGCAGCGGGACTCGGAGCTTTGCTACTCGACGGCATCGGTGATACATTGCGAATTAGCTTGACAGACAAACCAGAGCTAGAGGTAAAAACAGCATGGAGTTTACTCCGTGCTCTAGAGCTACGAGCGAAAGGTGTGAATGTAATCGCCTGCCCGACTTGTAGCCGGACAGAAGTAGATCTGATCTCACTAGTAAAACGTGTGGAAAAAGCTGTCGCCGATATCTCAGTGCCACTAACGATCGCTGTCATGGGTTGCGTGGTAAACGGTCCAGGCGAAGCTGCTCATGCTGACTATGCTCTCGTCGGTGGGAGAAATCAGTTCGCTCTCTACCGAGCTGGCAAGCTGGTCAAAGCTGTACCCGAAAGCCAAGCCTTAAGCGAGTTACTAAAGTTGGTTAAATGTCATTGACAAACAAAGATCGAAAGAATTAGAATGATTTTCTCTAAAAAAACTCTTAATTGATATCTCTATCCCCACACGCCAAACAGCTTTCTGAAGAACTTCAAGCAGTAGGACTAGAAAAATATCTATCTATAATACAGACAGCAGATGGTGTTGTCCTTGCTGGTAGCTTTGGTCATAATGCACGAGCTAGACAACATATTGAAGATGCAATCGAACAAAAGAAAGTGGCACAAGAAGATGTCGCAGCTTTACGAAATTTTGTTAGACTTGAGTTTCCAATTGCTGAAGAAGATAAAGCAGGAGTTTGATCACACACATAAGATGTAAAAGCTATATTCTGTTATTCTGTTTGCTGTATTCTAAAATGTTCGAACCTCTCAAAAATATCGTCCAACAAGTCGCCGCTAGGCGCAGCTTTGCTAGTACTTTCACCGCGGCGGAGGTCTGTGCGGCGAGTGAGCGCATCATCGCAGCCGAGCTACCCCAGCTCGCTCATCGTATCCGTATAAAGTTCATCGAGCGAGGCACACTTCATATCGCAGTCCAGTCTTCGGCTGTTGGATCAGAGCTTCAAATAGCACAGCTGACCATACTGAACGAGATTCAAAAACGCTATCCAACAGTAAAAAAACTACGTACGACTGTCGAAAGGTTGGATCAAACTGAGCCATGCTAAAATTTGACCCTATCTAAATAATTAAAAATTACATGACCTCCAAACTCTCTGCCGTGATCGGACTACACTGGGGCGATGAAGGTAAAGGTAAGCTCGTCGATATCCTTGCTGGCACTAGTCATTTCGTCGCACGCTTCGGTGGTGGTGCCAATGCTGGACACACACTCGTAGTCAATGGCAAGAAGACCGTCCTACATCAAGTACCCAGCGGCGTACTCCACCCACAGACCAAATGCGTAATTGGCAATGGCTGTGTCGTGCATTTACCAACCCTAATCGAAGAAATCGAAGAGTTAAAAAAAAATGGCATCGAAACTACAGGACGTGTTTTTATTTCTGACCGAGCAGCTTTGCTGTTTGATTTTCACAAAGAACTCGATGGACTCAGTGAAAAAAAACTCGGCAAAAAGGCTGTCGGCACTACCAAACGTGGCATCGCACCGGCCTACGGTGACAAGATCATACGTCGCGGCTTTCGTCTCGGTGATCTCGCTGACTTCAGCGATTTTGCACAGCGACTACGTGAGAGACTAGAGGAACTAAACGAAACTTATGACTTCGGTATTGATATCGAAAAAGAGCTAACCGACTATGGCGACTATGCCGAACGCATCGAAGGCATGGTCGTCGACACTGGTGAGCTACTCAGTGAGGCGCTCACAGCTGGCAAGACAGTACTAGCCGAAGGCGCTCAAGGCAGCCTACTCGATATCGACCACGGCACTTATCCTTTTGTCACGAGCTCCACCACTACAGCTGGCAATATCTTCACTGGTCTAGGCATCGCACCACAGCCACTAGCGGAGAATATCGGTGTAGTGAAGGCATACACCACACGTGTCGGAGCAGGACCATTTCCGACAGAGCTCGATGATACCGCTGGCGAGCAGCTCCGCGAAGTCGGTCATGAGTACGGTGCGACGACTGGTCGTCCTCGCCGCTGTGGCTGGCTAGATCTCATCGCGACACGCTACGCTGCACGACTCAATGGTACGACCGCATTAAATATTACAAAACTAGATGTCCTCAACGACTTCAAGGAGATCAAAGTTTGTGTAGGCTATATGCTCAATGATGAAAAACTAGAAACACTACCGATGAGCGCTACCACACTAGCGAAAGTCGAACCAATCTACGAGACTCTCGCAGGCTGGCAGGACGACACCAGCAAAGCTCTTCAGATCTCAGATCTACCACCAGCAGCTCAAGACTATATTCAATTCATAGAAAAATTCGTCGGCATACCAGTCAAGTGGGTCGGTGTCGGTGTCGAACGTACAGCGATGGTCAGCTAGTCTCATGATCACACTCAACAATGCTGCCTCCGAGCGAAAGTGGCCTGATTTTCGTGTAAAACAAATCCACTACGCTCGCGAGATTACACTCGCACAGAGCTGGGAAGCGATCACTACTCTATCGAAATCTGATCGAGATTACTTAATCGCAAACGTACCATTTGACACACTCACAGCTGAAAAGTCCGAGGTCAGTACCGACAGCTCCGCGGTAAAGTGGCTACTGCGAACAACTGACGATGAGACTCTCGAAGCAGTCCTGCTCCTCCACTCCAATGAAAAGAAAAAATGGGGCACTGTCTGCGTCAGTAGCCAAATCGGCTGCGCGATGAAATGTAAATTTTGTGCGACAGGACAAATGGGTCTGACACGCGACCTCAGTGCCGATGAAATCCTTGATCAGTTCCTCATCGCCAAAAGAGAAGCCACTCGCCGTGGCATAGTGGGCAATCTCAACGTCGTCTTTATGGGCATGGGAGAGCCACTTTTGAATTTAAAAAATATATTAGTTGCGATTAAAACTTTGATTGACCCAAAACACTACGGACTCGCACCCAGTCGAATCACAGTCTCGACTAGTGGTATCGTCCCCGGACTAGTGACACTTCGCACAGCGAAGCTCGGTATCAGGCTTGCACTCAGCCTCCACGCTCCAACCGATGAACTACGAAGTCGACTCATGCCAGTCAATACAAGCTACCCACTCGCAGATATAATGGCAGAGTTAAAAAATTGGGAAGCATCAAATACCGAGGTGCTTTATGAATACGTACTGATAGACAATGTAAATGACGCGCCCAAACAAGCCGAGCAGCTAATAAAATTATTGAAAAATCGTAAAGCTAAAATCAACCTAATCCCGTTCAATCCTGTAGCAGGGTCAGACCTGAAACGTCCGAGTGGCAACCGCATGCACATCTTCCTCGCAATCTTACAAAAAGCTGGTCTACACGCCACCCTGCGACATACCAAAGGTGATGATATCAAGGCTGCCTGTGGACAGCTAAAGACTAAGCAGATATAAAATCCCGCGGAAGTTGATTTTTGATCTTGCCATCACGCAGGAGACCAAGTCCGAGATACTGACCCGTGTAGCGCAGGATCACTTGTCCGTCTTTCGCATTTGGTATGGAATCAATCCTAAAATCCCGTCCAGCGAAAAACTCATCACGTGCCTCTTCGCTGAGATCGACAACTTGCCGCGTCGCATCGCGCAACAGTAGTCCGGCACCGAGGTGCGTCAGACGAATGATCTGACCAGTGCGATTGAGCTTCACGATCCGCGTACCAGTCCGCTCAAAATTAAATTTACTTGCCCATCTTTCAATCCGTGCTGGTCGCAACCACAGCTCATGCTCACGCATAAAGAGCGTGTAACGCTCCGGTAGCTCGACCTGACAACCAAAATATTTACCTACCTGATTGCACAGCTCCAGTGTGCGCTTTGGTGACACAATGCTAAACGGTGAACGAACAGACCGCTGCAAGGCTGGCACAGTTTTAGATTTAGTTGGCGAGAGCTTACGAAGCTTCACGGCAAAGAACCCCTCACAATAATCGCGATGTGGCCAGAGCCGCCGCGCACCAGCCAGACTAGCGTGATACTTTTGCTCACCAAACTCAATAAGTCCATTTGCCTCTGACGCAGGTAAGATCTCCACGGCTTCGGGGAACTGTCGTAGTAAATAGTCTACTACTGCTTCGTTTTCCTCTGGTGCAAACGTACAAGTAGAGTAAACCAGCTCTCCATCGACCTTCAAAGCATGAAAAGCTGAGACAAGTAACCGCTTTTGTAAATCTGCCATCGCTTCAATACGATTCAGACTCCAACGTGTTAGCGCACGCGAATCTTTGCGGAGAGTCCCCTCGCCCGTACACGGTGCATCGAGCAGGATTCGATCAAACTGATTGGGGAAGTACTTTTCAAAGGCAGAGCCGTCTTTACGCGCGAGCAACGTATTGCCTACACCAGACAATTCGAGATTGTGTGAAAGGCTTTTGATCCGCTTTAGACTTGGTTCATTGGCGATGATCGTACCAGTGTTTTGCTGTAGTGCTGCCAGCTGAGTAGTCTTGCTACCCGGAGCAGCTGCAACGTCGAGTGTGAAACTATCCAACTCTGGAGCGAGCAACTCGGGCGGCAACATGCTCGCTGCCTCTTGGATATAAAAAAGCCCTGCCACATACAGCCAAGTCTTACCCAGCGGCTGAACATGGTCATCACGCTCAATCCAAAAACCAGTCGAGCACCACGGCACAGGCGTCAGTTGCCAGCGCAGCTTGGCAGTGAGTTTTTGAAATTCTTTAACTGATATTTTTAGGGTATTGACACGAATACTCTTGCGCAACGGCTGCTGCATCTCGGCGAAAAAATCCGCGTGTTCGGAAACAGGCAGCATACGCTCTAGGCGAGTAATGAAATCGACAGGGAAATCTATGCTAGACAACTAGCATATCTTACACTTCTATAATCGAACAAAATAATAGTGTGAGGCAAGTGAATATTTTCATTAAAAATGTTTAAATGTCCTAAATATTTTATACAGTACACCATGCTCAAAAAATACCTCCTCCTCACACTACTGCTGACAGCTAGTCTGCTAGCGATCCCACAGACAGCAGCCGCCAAGACCGTAATCAGCAATGATATAGTGATGGACACGACTTGGACACCAGAGATGAGTCCGATCATACTCGAAGGTCGCAACAATAAACATGGTGTACGCAACGTGACAAGCTCGACCATTCGCGTAGGCAATGGTGCGACACTGACCATCGAGCCAGGTGTGATCATCATGGCAAGGAGAGACGTCAACTTCCGCATCACAACCCAGTGCATGCAAGGATTCAACAGCGGTGAATGTATCACTGACGAAGACGGCAAAATCAAACGTCCACAGCTAATCGCCAATGGTACGGCCGAAAAACCAATTATATTTACTTCGACCACAGATATAGTGGGAGACACCCCCAAAGCTGGTGACTGGGGTACTTTCACTATCGATAGACGCGGCGGTGAATTGCGCTGGGTAGAGCTACGCTATGGCGGTGGTGGTGATCGCACACGCAAGGCTTTCCTGGAAGGATTAGATTTAAAATTTATTAACAGCACCATCATACATAGTGCCAAACCAGCACTACGCACAGAAAATGCAACCATCAGTGGTAGCGTCATCGCCAACAGTGCTGGTACTGGGATTTATTGCAAAAATAAATGTGTAATACGCAACAATTATATCGCTGATAATGCTGGTGCCGCCATAGAGCTAGATACGACAGGCACTACGACTGTGACAGGTAATTTTCTATATCAAAATGCTGGTGTTGGTATTACAAGTGATATTCGTCGTGATACACCGACGACGATCAGCAGGAACTACTTCCTAGAAAACAAAGGTGGTATTCATTTCCTCTATGGTGGTCCTCGCCAAAAAATCGACAACAACAACTTCCTCCGCAATAAGGAGTTCGCCATCAAGGCAGACCATAACGTCAGCAACGCAGGTAAGACTTACAAGCTACTAGATAACTGGTTTGGTATCGACAGTGGTGCGAGTAACATAGCTGGACCGTACTTCGTCTCAAAGCTCTATGATACCAGCACCTACGCCGCCGACGGACACGACTTTACTTTCGTCGCTGGATTACCAGCTGCCAGCGCATACACCAAATACCGCTCTGAAAAAACTGAAGATACCGTACTCTTTGAGATCTTGGTCGAACGTCGGGCACTCATCGGCGATGACCGCACTCCTGGATCATTACAACTTTATACAATTGATTTGAAAAACCTCACCATCAAGGGCGTCAAAGATGTAGTGCTAGCTATCCACCTACCCGCCGACCAAGAACTTTTACTTTGTAGTGTCTTACACGATGAGACTGGCGTAGGACAGGACTATGTCTTTGGTACGGTTTGCTCTGATATACAGCCTGCCAGTATTACCTATGATAGAGGCAGACTCCTACTACGACCAAAATTAATCGCCGCTCTCTCGAATCAAAAATTTTACTTCGTCACCGCGCTCAAAGTGAATACTCGCAACACTGCAAGTATTCCACGCTTGACACTCCAGTATGGTAGCGAGCAACGCGGACGACCGTTTACATACACACTAGGCAACCTGACAACCATAAACAAACTCAGCAACAAGCGCACGGTTGCTACGCCGACCCCTTCAAACAAGCACACTCCTACGCCAACTAGTCCAGCCCCTACCCCAACAGCCACCACAGACAATACCAACCTACCTCTGGCAACTGGTACTGTCTCACGACAAATCTGGAGTGGTGTATTGCAGTACGTCCTACGCGCTGGTGATGGCAAAAACTACGTCCTTTATAACAGCGCCAAGTGGCGCGAGATCGACAACTTCACCAAAAGTAATAACAAGAAAAAAGCAATCGCCGTTTGGGGCAGTTGGTACACAAACCGCTATGGCATACGAACTGGCATCAAATTTACAGAGTTTGAGATACAGTAGCTTTTGTTACCCCGATCATTTTGTCATCCCGGTTTGTCCGAAATCTTTCACTAGGGCTTAGTTTGAGCATGCTAAAATAACCCAGTATGGAGAGGTGGCTGAGTGGTCGAAAGCAACAGTCTTGAAAACTGTCGAGCCCGCAAGGGTTCCGTGGGTTCGAATCCCACCCTCTCCGCCAGTTAAAAATATTCCTACATCTTTTTCGGCGCACTGACACCAACCAGATCTTCTAAAACAATTCGCAGAATCTCTTGCGCAGTCGCCGTTAACCGCAAACGTGCTGCTGTCAGCTCAGGCTTTTCTGAATCAATAACTCGACACTGCTCGTAAAACCGGTGAAAAGTCTCTGCGAACTCTCGTGCGTAAACCGTTAGCTTATGAACAGCATAATCTCGAGCAACCTCCTCTACTAAATTAGATAACATCGCCATTTTTTTGATTAGTGCGTGTTCCGCTGGGTGATTCAGCAAACCCAAGTCACCTTGTTTTTTAAAATCTAGGGCATCTAATTTTTCCTCAGCCTGTCGCAAGATCGAAGCCATACGTGTATGCGCATACTGTACGTAAAAAACTGGATTATCTGCGCTCTGTTTTTTCGCCAGATCGAGATCGAAGTTCAGATGCGTATTCCAGTCGCGCATGACGAAGAACCACCGCGCCGCATCGTGCCCGACCTCTTTAATTAAATCACTCATCAGTTCAAAGTTCCCTGACCGCTTACTCATCTTGACCTCTTTATCACCACGGAAAAGCTTCACCATCTGGGCAATGACTATATCCAAATCTCCTTTTCGCCCCAAGCACTCCACCGCTGCCTGCATCCGCCCGATATACCCATGGTGATCCGCACCCCAGATATCGATTAGCTTATCCGCTCGCGTTAGTTTGAAATCATGATAAACAATATCTACTGCAAAATAAGTCCACTCACCTGTAGCCTTTTTTAGTACTCGATCTTTGTCATCGCCAAAGTCCGTAGTTCGTAGCCAAGTCGCCCCATCTTCTGTAAAAATACTTTTATCAAGTTTTGCCAAACAATTTTCAATTGAACCTTGAGAATGTAAATCAGATTCATTATAAAAACTGATAGCTGAAGAAACTTTCATTTCCTTTATGGCTGGCTTTATTTCATCCTTCATCAAAATATCAGCAAAGCTTTTACCAGTTTTCGCAGCATCGTCTGTAATCTGATCAGGATATTTCTTCGCCAGCTCTTTTATATACCCTCCTTGGTAAAAATCTTCCTCAGCATGAATCTGCCCTGCCGCTGCCTGAATTGACTTACCCAGAGTGACGATTTGATTCCCTGCATCGTTGACATAGTACTCTGTCGCCACCTCATAGCCTACTCGACGCAACACACGCGCCAACACATCACCACCGAAGCCTCCCCGACCATTGGCGATCGTCAGTGGTCCTGTCGGATTGGCAGAGATGAACTCGAGCAATACTTTTTGACCTTTACCAACCTTAGCTGAGCCAAACTGACCCCCCTGCTGCTCAATCTCCGCGAAAATTTCTTGAAAAAACTCTGGCTTCAAAAACAAATTGAGAAACCCCGGACCAGCAACCTCTACTTTTTCAATGTACTTCTTATCCAACTTTTCGATAATTTCATTCGCAACATCTCGAGGATTTTTCTGAAACTTCTTCGCTAATACCATCGCCACATTACACGCCAGATCACCAAACTTGGGATCAGGTGGTACTTCGAGCGTGAAATCTACTTGCTCTGGCAGAGCAGACTCGACGAGCTGGCGGACACTAGCAAGCAGCATAAAACTAAATTATTTTAGCATGATCAAACCCACTCCTTGAGTCGCTCCCTACAAATTGATAAAATTGTCCCCTATCGTCAAAGAAGCGTAAAATACTAGTCATCAATGAGTAACTCCACTGGTCTACGCACCAACCAGCTCGAAAAAAATGTCCTACATGACCTCAAAATAACAGGTGATATTTTGAGATCTGCACGTAGTAAAAAAGATGTTTTGGACTTTACTGTTCGAATTTTTTTGAAACTTGGCTTCGACCGTGTACGAATCTGGCTGCTCGACGAAGAAAACCAAACACTTTGTGGTGGTAAAAGTAGTCATATCCCTGACCACAAATTTAAAAAGGCCCGCTGCAGCGTACATCTAAAAAATATCTCCATTGACTACTTACGTGACATTAAACTAAAAAAACCATTCGCCGACGATACGACACTTATCTTGAAAAAATGTTTCAAGGATTATCATGCAATTCATTCTGTCGACTTTCCAATGTTTGCCAGTAGGCATCCTCTGGGTGTCATCGCAGTTGATAATTTTTACTCTGGTCATAAGCTTGATCCGGCTGAACTGGAAACGACCATCATGCCATTCGTCAACCACGTGTCATTAGCACTTAGTCGGATTATTAGTGACCAAAAACTCAGAGCAAAAAATCGAGAACTAAAAAAACAATTTGCAACTGCCACTATAGAACTAAAAAAACGGAATAAAACTCTGACATATCTCGTTCACCACGATGAGCTAACTGGACTACCCAATCGTCGCGATGGAGACAAAAAACTCACAAGTGAATTTAAAAGGGCTAATAACAATAGTCCACTTTCACTGGCAGTACTTGATATTGATTTCTTTAAACAAATCAATGATACCCATGGACATCTAACTGGAGATCGGATTTTGACCGCACTTGGAAACATTCTGCGACAGAGTCGCAGTCTGACTTATACCTATCGTTATGCAGGAGATGAATTTATCATCTTACTGGTAGGCAAAAATTCCACCCAAAGCCTACGCTTACTAAAAAATCTCTGCTCCAAAATTAAAGAAAAAACAAAGCAAAGTGTAAGTATTGGATTCACAACCTATCCGACACCTGGTATCAAAACCCCTCTAGACTTAATCCGTACTGCCGACAATGCACTCTATCACGCCAAGCAAACTGGACGCGATCGAGTAATATTTTTCAATGACGAAAAGGAAAAAATTAAACCACTTATTGAGCACAAAAAAGCCCTACAACACATTGGCACAAAAGGCATTATGGCAAGTGACTATATTAAGCAGCTCGAATTTATAAATGAAGTCTCAGAAAAAATTCAAAAGGCTGGAGATATCACAGATATTGCAAAAGAAGTATTGAAAGTTTTTCGACGACAACTCCACTGCCAACGAGTGAGGATCTATCAATCCAACTACGAACAAAAAAAACTTGAATGCATTGAGGCTGCTGGGCTACAACGTTCGAAGTTTTCTGGACTCGATCTACCGATTAACATCAAACAGAGTGTAGCTGCTGAAGCCGCACTAACCAGAGAGGTAATCAATATAAAAAATGCTAAAAAATGTAAAAATTTTGATCAACTTGTAATTAAAATCTTTGCCACACGGGCAATCCTAGCAATCCCACTAATCGTCAAACAAAATTCTATCGGCGTACTAGTCGCCGACTATGACCCCAACAAAATTAGTTTTAACAAAAATCAATATCGCTTCTTTATGACAATAGGCAGTCACATTGCTCTAGCAATAGAGCAACGTCGCCTTTTGAAAAAAACAACCACGCTAAATCGCACACTAACTCAAAAAATCAATCAAGCTACTCGCAAACTGACTCAATATACACATTCTCTGGAACAAAAGATCGAAGACAATCGAAAACTACGTGAAAGTGAGCGTCGTGCTCACTTCGATATTATTTCAGCATTGGTAGTCAGTATCGAATCCAAAGACCTCTACACTAGAGGCCACTCTGTCCGCGTAGCTAGCTATGCTCATCAGCTCGGTATAGCTGCTGGACTGACTGGACAAAAACTCACCAACTTGCGCTATGCTAGCCTCCTACATGATTTAGGTAAGCTCAGCATTGATCGTGAAATACTAAATAAACGCACTGCTCTAACTAACGAAGAAGTCAATGAACTAGCCAAGCATCCAGAAATTGGTGCTCGAATAGTCTCCTCGATACATTTTTTGAAACCAATAGTCAGCCTAATCCAACATCACCACGAACGTTGGGACGGCAAAGGCTACCCAAGTCAACTCAAAGGCAAGCGTATTCCGCTCGAAAGTCGTATCGTCAACATAACTGACGCCTATGATGCGATGATAACCCGTCGATCCTACGGTCAAAAAATGACTCAAGATGACGCCATCACCGAACTAACTACCGATGCTGGTCATCAGTTTGACCCAGAGCTAGTCAAACTATTCATCAAAAATCTTAAGCAAAAAGCAAAAAAACGTCGATGAATAATCTAACTTTACTTTACGGTGAGAATACTTATCTACGTGATGTGGCTCTGAAAAAATACCGCACGGAATTTATCACATCAGAAGGTGACCTCAACCTCACAGTCCTCGATGGCCGCGAGACAAACCCAGAGGCAATCATCGCTGCCTGCGAAGCTTTACCTTTTTTGGGATCAAAACGACTAATTATTATTCGAGACTTTAACTTTAAACAAACAGCACCAGAGCTAACAGAATTTATAAAAACCCTACCAGACCACTGCCAGCTAATCATAACGACGAACAAAGCAGATGCTCGGACAGTACTCTACAAGGCGCTCAAGAAATACGGTGAACTTCAAGAATTCAAATCATTAAAACCAGCAGAGTTTCGACACTGGCTAGCAACGACCACCCGCGAGCAAAAGCTCACAATCAACCCTGATGCCCTAGCACTCTTGGCTACATACACACTCGGTGACTGCGCTGCCGCACTCAGCGAACTCACCAAGCTCGCTACCTATACCAACGGTCAAACAGTAAAGCGCGCCGATGTAGAGGCACTCACACACCCTGACCTACACACTTCGGTCTTTGCACTGACAGATGCGATCGGAGCACGTCAGCTCGACAACGCCTTGGCACACCTAAACGACCTCACGATGCGTGGAGAGAATCTAATTCAAGTTTTCTTTGCTATCGTCAGTCAACTCCGCACACTTCTACGTCTCCAAGCCGCTATCGCAAAAAAAATACCGACAGGTCAGCTCGCCAGCGAACTAAAAATCCATCCTTTCGTCATACAAAAATCAATTCCCTTGCTGCATAACTTTAACACTACTGAGCTACAGACTGCCTATCGGCGTCTATTGAAAATAGACAAAGCAATCAAAACTGGACAGCTCAGCTACTCAGCCAACAATCCTACCGAACTTGCCTTCGCATTAGAAAAATTTGTAGTTAGTTTTTGATAGACCTCAAGAAACTATTTCTTAGCCTTACGTATCATTTTATTTAGCTTCAATTGACCAGATTTTTTGTGCTGGACAGTCTGCCAAAAGATATAGATAAAGATCATCAGTAAGATCAAAAGTAACCAAAGTAGGACTTGCTCTAGCCATGGAGAGTTTTCCACAGTTACGAGTAGCTCACCGACACGACTCTCACCAGCATCATCAGTGACAGTCAGTCGTACGATATAACCACCAACTCGTTCAAAGATATGTGGGGTAAGCGGATCTTCGACGATAGGTGTACCATCACCGAAGTCCCAAGCATACCGAGCGACCTGTCCATCAGGATCAGTCGAGGCACTCGCATCAAAAAAAGCTTCCTCGCCAACATAAGCTACCGTACCAGCCTCCAGACTAAGGAGTGGTCCTTTGTTTTGATCATTGGGGTCGGCGTTGTCGCCCAGACCATCGCCATCAGCGTCACTCCACTCAGCGGCATCACAAACAAAAGCGTCTTTGGTATCAAGTACACCGTCGTTGTCATCATCAAGGTCGGCGTTGTCACCGATACCGTCGCCATCACAGTCATACTGCTCAGTCGCATCACAGATCAAAGCATCTTTAGTATCGAGTACACCGTCGTTGTCGTCGTCAGTGTCAGCATTGTCACCGATACCGTCGCCATCACAGTCGGCACTCTCACTACTATTATTTGGGAAAAGATCGGTATTGTCTCCGACACCATCGCTATCGGCATCGGCACACTCTGTCGCATCAGTAGGAAATTGATCAGCTAAGTCATTACAACCATCACCGTCAGTATCAGCGTTAAAAGGATCTGTTTTTAATTTACCTTCTGCGATATCTGGCAGTCCATCATTGTCATCGTCAGGGTCAGCATTGTCACCGATACCGTCGCCATCGGAATCACTCTGTTCACTCGGATCAAGTGGAAAAACATCAGACTTGTCGCCAACACCATCACCATCGGTATCAGACTTGTACTGATTTGTACCGAGAGCTTGCTCTTCTGTATCAGATAGTCCGTCATTGTCGTCATCAGTATCGAGGCGGTTGCCCACTCCATCACCATCGGTATCCGCATCGACAAAAAGTGTCTTTTCGGTCACATCATTGGAAGGGTCATCACCTGCTGGATCATAAGGATAGAGCTGTGCTGTCACGGTGTGTTGTCCTGCTGTCGCTATCCAGGGTATGAAGACTTCGTCAGGGATACTCCCCGCCTTGACCGAGATCGGCTGATCAGTGGCGATCTGACTACCATCAACGAAAAACTTCACCGTACCTAGTAGATCGGCTGTGCTGGAGTTGTGTACTGTCGCGTAGATCCGGATAGTCTGACGCTCGACCACATCCGTCGCTGGGACAAACTGAAGTGGTGCACCTGTAATCGCAAGATCATTGGGAAAGGCTGCCCACACCGACGGGACAAGCAGCAAAGTAGCTAAGAAAACGGATAGTCTGCGAAAAAACTTCATCTAGTACAGTCTAACTGTTTTTTAGATTAAAGTTCAATTCGCTACGGCACGCGCCGGCATATCATTTTTAATTCAATCTCCCTAGTAGTCGAATTCTCACCAGAGCGCACCACCACGCCAAAACCTCCCCCTACGGGGGAGAACTTGTCG
>CAYVMX010000009.1:33614-39314 GCA_964452725.1 uncultured Candidatus Peribacteria bacterium
CTCACCAGAGCGCACCACCACGCCAAAACCTCCCCCTACGGGGGAGAACTTGTCGTGATCGAGCTTTCAAACCACAACTCGAACCTGCTACCAGAAGGTGTGACCCGTTGATTGACGGGATCATTAAAGATTTACGAATTTATTTGATGGATGGATGTGCCAATGTGAGTCTACTGATAAAATCAATTGTCGGTTGATCATATTTATCAGGAAATTTTCTTGTTCCAGCATGGAGACAATAATTTTGAAAATCCTTTTTATTTGTAAGACCGAATTTTCTCCCGTTAAGAAATGCCTCAAATAAAAATATTTCTATTTTTTTTGCTAAACAAATAATTTCCCAAGCTTTATCAAAAGTAACTCCTATCTTTCTACGTGTAAAAATATTTTTAATATCCTTGTGGGCTATATTTGTATGGCGATACTTTCTTATATTGCCAATTAGATCATTCTTCAATTCTAATTTTTCCTCTATGTCTTTAATATCTTGAATTAAAAGCTCATAAGTATTTTCTGCGTAGTTTGGAGAATCCTTTTTTCTTTTCGATAAAGCTTCCTTTGAAAAATCAGAAATATTCTTTTTGGCTAAATTTAATAAAAAATAAATACTAAGGTTCTCTCCTTTTTTAACTTTCTTTCCATTCTCAAACACTTTTGCAAATGATATAAAAAATTGAGCCAATAATGATTCCATTACAGTTGTCCAAAAATACATATCACTATTTAATATTTTTTTGTCACCTTTATGCTGAATTGTACGATACGTCTTAAAGGAATAAGCCATGCAGCTGATTTCTTGGCTCATCTCATTCAAAAGCTTTTCAAAGCCATTCATATTGTTTGTCATGACATTAAATGGTCGGGGTGCCCGGACTCGAACCGGGGGCCTCTCGGTCCCAAACCGAGCGCGATAGCCAACTTCGCCACACCCCGACGAAACGCCGATTTATTTTACGCGAAGTTTGCTAAAATGTCAGCCTCTGATGCAAGTTTTTTATCGTGACTTTCTCGGTACGGAAATACGCGATCGCCTGACCAAGGGTTTACTCGGTAGAATATTTGATTGTGTGATCAATCCTGCCAATGGAGAGGTGGTCGCGCTCTACGTAAACCGTGACAAAAATCTACTCCTGCCGACGGTAGACATTACTCGCTATGTCAAAGGTGTAATCTGGGTCGAAACTCCCGAAGCATTGGCGACAGTCGATGAGATCGTCCGGATCAACGAGATCATCCAACTAAAAACACTAATCCTTAGTACAAAAGTTTTTACTGTTAGTCGTGCCTATCTCGGCGAAGTGATCGACTATCAGCTGGAGACAAATGGCTGGATATTGACTCGCCTGTCGGTCGCGAAAAAAATCCTCGGTGTCGCTACTGATAAAAAACTAATCAACTCGGCACAGATAGTGCGTATCGCACCGACAGAGATTACTGTACGAGATGCTGCTGTCCGAGTAAAGGGAAAAGTACGCCGCGCCTTGACCTTGACTGAACTCTCGGAGACCTCTGCTAGCTTCAAGCTTGACGAGTGAAGATCGAGCAGCAAATCTCGCTCGCACCTCTGACGACTTTTCGAATCGGTGGACCTGCCGACTACTTCGCTCGTGTGAGCAGTACAGCTGAATTGATTGAGGCTTTGCGGTTTGCTGGCGAAAAGGGTTTGCCTATCTTCGTCCTCGGCGGTGGGTCGAATATTTTGTTTGCCGATAGTGGTTTCCGTGGACTAGTCATCAAAAATGAGATCGGCGGTATCGAATTCGACGGTGAAAAAGTCGTCGTCGGCAGCGGTATGCCACTCGCTCAATTAGTAAATAAGACTGCAATATCTGGATTCTCTGGTTTAGAGAATATGATCGGACTACCCGGTACAGTCGGCGGCGCGATAGCGGGCAACGCGGGCAGCTACGGTCAAGAGATCGGTACAGTGGTTGAGTCGGCACGATTGGTAAATCTCGCTGGTGAGATACAAACAGTCAAGCGCGATTGGTTCGAGTTTGCCTACCGCCGCTCACGATTGAAAAACTCGCGCGACTTGATCCTCAGTTCGGTAACTTTGAAGCTCTTGCCCACTACGGCAGACTTGACCGATCAAATCGCCGAAATAGCCAAAACGCGCGCTGCCAAAGAACCAGGTGGACAAAACGCAGGTAGTTTTTGGACGAACCCTGCTGAAGGCAAAAAGGCATGGGAACTCATCGACGAAGCTGGTCTGCGTGGAGCGACTGTTGGTGATTCCATTGTCAGCGAAAAACACGCCAACTACCTAATCAACCGCGGCAAGGCTACTGCTGCCGAGGTCCTGGAGCTAGCGAAAAAAGTCGAGCAAACTGTACAAGCAGAATTCGGTGTGCAGCTTCAGCGTGAGGTACGAGTCGTACCAGCCTAATCGTCCTTCTCTCGCTCTGCCGCTAGCTCTGCAAGCTTCGCTGCCAAGACAGGGTGATTTTTGAACTCGGGATCAGCAGCTAGTAGCTTTTCTGCTTCGTCGCGACTGCGCTTGATTAGATCATAATCCGTGAGTCGCGCGAGCTTCAGATCGGGGATTCCGCTCTGCCGTGTACCAAAGACTTCACCCGGACCGCGTAGTCGCAGATCGATCTCTGCAAGCTTGAACCCGTCTGTATGCTCCACCATCGCCGCCAGTCGCTCACTCGCCTCGGGCTCGTCCGACTCGGAAAAAAGAAAACAATAACTCTGATGCTCCCCGCGTCCGACCCGTCCACGTAGCTGGTGGAGCTGCGCCAAGCCAAACCGGTCTGCCGCTTCGATCAGCATGATACTGGCATTGGGCACGTCGATACCAACCTCGATCACAGTCGTCGCCACCAGCACTTGGATCTTGCCTGCAGAGAAGTCCGACATGACCGCGTCCTTGTCACGCGGCTTGAGCTTGCCATGGAGCAGTCCGACGGTGAGCTTGGGGAAGACTTCTTCGGACAAACGTTTGTACTCGACTTTGGCTGAGCGCACTTCCAGCGTCTCACTTTCTTCGACCAGCGGACAGACGATGAAGACTTGGCGACCTTTTGCCACCTCGCTTTCGATCCAGTGGTAGCTATCAGCACGCTTCTTTTTCGGCACAATGCGCGTAATGATCGGCGTCCGCCCCGGTGGTAGCTCGTCGATGATCGAGACGTCCTGATCGCCGAAGATCGTGAGTGCGAGCGTCCGTGGGATCGGCGTCGCCGTCATACTGAGCACGTGCGGCGTACCGTCTTTCTTTAGCAGTGTCCTCTGCTCCACACCGAAACGGTGCTGCTCATCGATCACCGCGAGTGTGAGCGATTGGAATTGAACATGCTCCTGTAGCAGCGCGTGTGTCCCAACGACGAGATCGAGCTGTCCGGCTTTGAGTTTGGCAGAGATCTCTTTCTTTGCCTTCGCTGGAGTCGAGCCAGTCAGTAGCTCGACGCGGACATCGAGCGGATGCAGCACTTGGAGAAAATTCTTGAAATGCTGCGCCGCGAGGATCTCCGTCGGGGCGAGTAGAGCGGCTTGCCCGCCAGACTTGATCGCGAGATAGATCGCCAGCGCCGCCACGACTGTCTTACCCGAGCCGACATCACCCTCGAGCAGCCGATTCATCGGCGTGTCTTTCGCCATGTCGGCGAGGATTTCGTACGACGAGACTTTCTGTGCTTGGGTAAACTGGAATGGCAATATAGCGGTAAACTCCGTGATGAGCTGCTTGTCCGTCGGGATCACTGTGCCACTCCCCGCTGCTCCCCGCTGCCAGTCGAGCTTCCGCTGGAGCGCACCCAGCTGGAGCAAAAACAACTCATCAAAGGCAAGGCGACTCCGTGCATGCTCGTAATCCTCCTCCGAATCAGGGAAGTGAATCGCGCGCACCGAGCTACCCAGTGGCGGCAGGTCCTGTCGCTCTACAATGTCGGTAGGTAATAAATCCGGCAGCTGATCGGCTAATGGCAGGAGTGGGTAAATCTTTTCCCGCAGCCACTTCGTACTGATCAGCTTGCCACGCTGGCGATAGACCGGCACGAGTCGCCCCGCGTGGAGCATCTCACTACTGATTTTTTCGAACTGATTGACGATCATCTTGTGATGACCCCGCGGTGTCTGCGAGACTTTGCCTGTCACGACGATCTCATCACCACTCATGAGTACACGCGTCACCCACGTCTGGTGAAACCACGTCAAGTCGATCGCACTCTCTTCTTTACCGATCAGCTTCGCCGTGATCAACACGCGTCCATGCCGCGTCCGCACTGTTTTTAGCTGCATTACTGTACCTGCGATCGTATTGACCTCGTCGGGCACGACATCGTACACCTCGCGCACAGCCGATAGATCTGTGTGTGTCCGCGGATAGTATGTGAGCAGCTCCCCCACCGTCGTAAACCCTGCTTCCTTGAGAGCTTTGAGGTGGGGCTGCGTCGTCCGAAGTGCGGCGGAGAGTGGAGTCGAGAGTTGCATCGGGGTTATTTTAGCGCGAAATTCGTGTAAACTGGCGCGCACAGATGGCAACCCAAAAAGATTATTACGAAACTCTCGGCATCAAGCGCGATGCGAGCGAAGCTGAGATCAAAAAAGCTTTTCGACGCGCCGCCGCCAAGCACCACCCCGACCAAGCCAAGGGTGACAAAAAAGCCGCCGAGGCAAAGTTTAAAGAAATCTCCGAAGCCTACGAAACACTCTCTGATCCACAAAAACGCACTCAGTACGACCAGTTTGGTGGTGCAGGTCCGCAGTTTGGTGGTGGCGGAGCTGGAGGCTTTGGTGGTGGAGGCTTCCAAGGCAATGCCGACTTCGGCGGCGGTTTTGGCGATATCTTCGAGCAATTCTTCGGTGGTGGCGGTCATCCCAGTGGTCGCGGCGGACACGCCCGTGGTCCAGCGCGCGGGGCAGATATCGAAGCACGTGTACGGATTCGCTTTACCGATGCGATCTTTGGTACGACGGCTGATTTTGCCCTTGAGCGGGCTTTGAAATGTGAGAAGTGTAAAGGTAACGGCGCCGAACCCGGTAGCAAAATCACAACTTGTAAAAAATGTAAGGGCACAGGCGAGATCGTCACGACGCGTCAGACAATCTTCGGACATATCCGTCACAACGCCACGTGCGATGACTGCGGCGGCGAAGGCAAAACCTACGAGCAAAAATGTAGCATCTGCCACGGTACAGGTCGCGCGCGCAAACACGACAAGGTCAAAGTCAAAATCCCCGCCGGTGTCGAGACTGGCGCTGTGATCCGCCTCGCTGGTCAAGGAGAAGCCGGTGCCAAAGGCGGACCTGCCGGCGACCTCTTCATCCATATTCAAGTCGAGTCTAGCCCCGAGTTCGATCGTCACGGCAGCGAGCTGTACTCCACACAGAAGATCCACCTCGTCCAAGCCGTCCTCGGCGACGAAATCGCGGTGAAGACCGTTCACGGCGATGTGAAGCTAAAAATCCCAGCTGGTATACAGTCTGGTACAAGCTTCAAGCTCAAAAACTACGGTGCACCCAAACTAAACTCTAGTGAAAAGGGCGACCACATTGTCAAAATCCTCGTCGAAATCCCAAATAAACTCAGCAAGCGTGAAAAAGAGCTCTTTGTTGAGTTGGCAACCGAAGCAAAACTAAAACCCAAGGGCAAAGGTGGCTGGTTTGGACTTTAGTCAATGGCTCAATTATCAGTAATTCAAAATTCCCACCATATTGACTCCTCTTCCTGCCTCCAGTAAACTCTTCTGGCTA
>CAYVMX010000010.1:0-24972 GCA_964452725.1 uncultured Candidatus Peribacteria bacterium
ATATTAGATAGCACGTGGGAATAAGATATCCGCCCCCATGCCTAGGGCAAGTGGGTCACATTTCCGCCCGTCTTGACAGGACCTGAGGGTCAGTATATAGCACGTGATGGCTGGGGAGGAGGGACTCGAACCCCCGATCACGGGACCAGAACCCGTTGCCTTACCACTTGGCTACTCCCCAATGTGAGAATCGACTTGGATATTTTACTTTTTCGGAGTAACTTTGTGAAGTGTTTAATACTTAATCTACTTCAGATGAATAAATATCTTACTGCTACATTGGCTGGCGCTACTGCTTTACTAGTGGCTTTTTTCGGATATGGTTTTGTCGAGCAACAAATTTTTGGTTCAGATATTTATACGCAACCGATTTTTAAAAATATGATGACGACATCTAGTCTGATTGGCTTGGTGGTTTTGAAGCTGGTGCATGCCTTTTTGCTTGCCAAGCTGCATGAGGTAATACCGCGCTGTGGGAGTGGGCTCTGGGCAAAGGTTTGGCGTTTTAGTGGACTGGCTTGGGCGCTGATATACATACCTAGTCTGGGGATCACGTACCTCAGTATGAATATCGCACCTGAGCTGATCTTGAGCTGGGCGGTCGCAGGTCTAGTCCAAACTTTCGTAGCTAGTTTTGTAATAGTTCCTGTGCTCTATCGCTACCCTGCACCAGATCTGAGCTGCCAGCTAAGCAAACACTAAATGCCGAGATATTATCGTTTTCATTGTCACTTTCGATGTCAAGCATGTGGTGAAGTGGTAGACAAAATGGGTAGTTGCCGTCCATCTGTTTGTAAGTGTGGTGCGGCGCAAGAGAAGTGGGAGTGTATTCAAAAGATTGATCTAAAGAAATGAAGCTGGAATTTGTCACTGACCGAGCTATCCGTCTCCAGCGTTTTGCTGAACAGCAGTTGCCTTTTTTGAGTAGGGCTTTTTTGCAGAAGCTTTTTCGTCAAAAAGAGATCAAACTAAATGGTAAGACTGCTAGACCAGAAGCAACTGCTAAAGTAAAAGACACTGTGGCGGTTTTTTTGCCTGATCCAAGGAGGCACTTCGGTCTACTGACTGGATGTGAGATTATCTTCGAAGATGACCAGATCATTGCCTTTGACAAGCGGGCAGGACTGCCGGTCGTACCTGGGATCGGTACACACGGTGCGACTCTCGGTGAAGCTGCTCATCGACTGCTTCGACTAAATCTGACGATCGTACACAGACTCGATCGAGATACTAGTGGTGTGATAGTACTAGCGAAAAACGCGAAGATGGCACGACGGCTTGAGGCGGAGTTTCGTGCACGGCAAGTGGCGAAAACTTATCTAGCAGTCGTCACTGGCATACCTCGGGAAAAATCTGGAATGATCACGCTACCACTAAAGAAATCTGGCCGTAAAATAGTCGTGACGAAGACTGGAGGACTCAGTGCCGAGACACACTGGCAGCTGGTCAGGAAGCTAGGACGAAACAGCCTGCTAGAGATCAAACCCAAAACTGGTCGTACACACCAGATCCGTGTGCATTTGGCGAGCATCGGATATCCGATCGTAGGAGACAAACTCTACGGCCCAGCTGGCAAAAATCAATCTCGACATTTACTGCACGCAAGTAAGCTAAAAATCCTCGACTATGAGCTGGAGGCAAAGTTACCAGTGAATTTTGATAGATAAATTTGACAAAAAAATATAGTAAGTTTAGAGTGAATAGCCCACTTGATAACTCTCTGCCCAATGAATGAAATAAATTACCAAGCATCTTGTAAGCTAGATCGTAAGAATCTGTCTTCGGCAAAAAATCCTGGGGATTTAATTCAGCTATTGCGATCCGAAATAATATCTGTTTGGGGGTTTTGCGGGGCGGCGACTAACATGCTCCTGGCTAATATTGATTTGAAAGCAATAGCAGGACAGGTTATTACTACTAGGGGGAAAGTAAACACTGTGGTGGTAGACGGTCATGAGGGAGTGAGCCTCCAGACAAAAGGTGTGTACTCCAAGCGTTTTCCGTACGATCTATAGTCGCTCGACTATTGCTGCACTGAACTCGGCTGTGCCGACTTTTGTACAACCAGCTGCCATGATATCTCCCGTGCGAATACCGGCGGTGAGGGTTTTTTCGACAGCGGTTTCGATTGCTTCGGCGGCTTCGTGTAAATCAAAACTATGGCGCAACATGAGCGCGACTGACAAAATCTGGGCACTTGGGTTGGCAATCCCCTGTCCTGCTATATCGGGTGCTGATCCTCCTGAGGGTTCATAGAGTCCGAAACTTTTTTCATTCAAGCTAGCACTCGGGAGCATGCCGATACTGCCCGTCGTCGCACCGGCTTCGTCGGAGAGGATATCACCGAAAAGGTTGGGGCAGAGCAAGACGTCGAACTGAGCAGGGTTCAGGACGAGCTGCATCGCTGCGTTGTCCACGTAGAGGTGCTCGAGCTCGACTTTGGGGAACTCTGCGGCATGAACTGCTGAGACAATCTCGCGCCAAAAGCCGGAGACGGTCAGTACGTTGGCTTTGTCGATGGAGGTTACTTTGCCACGGCGCTGCTGGGCAGCGGTGAAAGCTGTGCGCGCGATGCGTTCGACTTCACTCTGGGAGTAGCGCATGGTGTCGAGTGCGAAGTCTGCTCCGCGCTCTTTTGGCTCGGCAAAGTAAACGTCACCTGTCAGCTCACGCACGACGAGATACTCGAAACCCTCCCCTACTCGACTCGGCGCGAGCGGCGAAGCGTCTTTGAGGCTGGCGAAGACTTTGACTGGGCGGAGATTGGCGAAGAGATCGAAGTGTCGACGTAGCGGCAGGAGTGCACCGACCTCGGGACGCTGCTCGCGCGGCAAACCGTCCCACTGGGGTCCACCGACCGAGCCAAAGAGAATTGCCTCGGACTCTTCGCAAATTTTCAAAGTCGCCTCTGGTAGCGGCTCGCCGACTGTCTCGATCGCTGCCCCACCGACGAGCGCCTCGGTAATCTCAAACTTGAGATCAAACTTTTGCTCGACTTTGTTCAGCACTTTCAAAGCCTCGGTCATGACCTCGGGTCCGATACCATCACCCGCGAGGACTGCGATTTTGTGGGATTTGTCTGACATTTTAATAACCTTTGATCTTGGCAGCTGTTGGGTGCTCTTTGAGCTTTTGGAGGACTTTGGCTTCGATCTGGCGAATCCGCTCACGGGTCACGCCAAACTCACGTCCGACCTCCTCCAGTGTGTGTCCGATACCGTCTCCCAGTCCGAAACGCATTTTGACGATCTTGCGCTCACGTGGGGTGAGGTAGTGGAGCATCTCGTTGATCGACTCTTTGACGAGCTGGCGGTTGGTGCTTTCGCTCGGACTGAGGGTCTGCTCGTCCTCGATGAAGTCCTCTAGCTTGCTATCCTCCTCGGCACCGACGGGTGCTTCGAGTGAGACAATGTCTTGGCTGATCTTGATGATGTGGCGGACTTTTTTCACATCTAGCTCCATCTCCGCGGCGACCTCCTCGGCAGTCGGATCACGTCCTAGCTCTTGGGTGAGGCGACGCTGGGTGTGGGTGAATTTGTTGATCGTCTCGACCATGTGTACGGGTATACGAATAGTACGCGCCTGATCGGCGATGGCACGTGTGATCGCCTGACGAATCCACCAAGTCGCGTAAGTGGAGAACTTGAAACCTTTGCTCGGGTCAAACTTCTCCACTGCGCGGAAAAGACCGATGTTACCTTCTTGGATCAAGTCGAGGAAAGAGAGTCCGCGTCCGATGTATTTCTTGGCGATCGAGACTACGAGCCGCAGATTGGCTTCGGCGAGGTGTTGCTTGGCACTTTGGTCGCCTTTGGCGATGCGTTTGGCTATTTCGATCTCTTGCTGGCTATTGAGCAGGGGTACACGTCCGATCTCGGAGAGATACATACGGATCGAGTCGTTGGCGATCTCGGTCAGCTCGGTCGGCTGTTTGGTTTTTCTAGTTGTTCTTTTTTTCTTAGTATTGTCTTCTGCGCCTTTGTCTGCCGTGTCTTTACTTCTCTTGAATGCATCTCGCTGATCGACAACTTCAATACCAAGATCATTGAAAATACCCATCAGCTCATCGGTGAGTTCGAGATTGTCTTCGAAGTTTGGCAGAGCTATCTCAATCTCCTGATGTGTGACGAATTTTTGTTGGCGGCCTTTGACGATCAACTCTCGAACTTCCTTGGGAAATTTCTTGAGTGTGTCGTCGGACGGTTGAATGATAAACTTACGAGTCTTTGCCATAAGAAAACAAGGGTAGCGGACGAAGAGTTTAGGTGAACATTTTCGCTTTTACAAGCGAGTTTTACGGTTTGCTGAATAATTTTTTTAATCAGATTGTTTGTAGTGCTTGATGAGCTTTTCAGCGACCTCGGGGCGACTAAATTCAATCGGTGGTTTCTGCCCTTTGGCGAGCATTTCGCGTACCTTGGTGCCAGAGAGGAAGACATGGTCTGCGCCCTCGTGTGGACAAGTCTTGGTGCTCCCCATACCTTCGCATTTGAGACAAAAAAATGCGTGCTCAAACTTCATTGGGACGATGCCAAGCTTATCGAGGTCGACAGAGTCAAAGATCTTTTGGGCGTCGTAAGTGCCATAGTAGTCACCTACGCCAGCATGATCGCGTCCAACTATGAAGTGCGTACAGCCGTAGTTACGACGGAGGATAGCGTGGAAGATCGCCTCACGTGGTCCAGCATAGCGCATAGCAGCAGGGAAAACTGAGAGCAATACGCGATGACTTGGGAAATAATCCGTGATCAAAGTCTCGTAACAATCCATGCGCACATCGGACGGCACATCATCAGCTTTGGTCGCTCCGACGAGTGGGTGTATCAAGACACCGTCGACAGACTCAAGAGCTGTCTTGATGATGTATTCATGAGCGCGGTGGATTGGATTACGTGTCTGAAAGCCGACGATAGTCCGCCAACCCAGCTCTTTGAATTGAGCACGTGTCTCGGCAGGTGTGAGACGATAGCTAGCAAAGTCGGAGTGCTCTGGTAGAGCGAAGGCATGTACACGTCCACCGACGAGCCAGTCGGACTGTGCGAGGACAACTTGTACCCCAGGGTGTTTCTCATCATCTGTGCGAAATATCTTGGTAGCTTCGGCTTTGGCATCACGTTGCCAAACTTCTGCGATCTCGATGACACCGAGGACTGCTCCTGACTTGGTGACTAGCTTGGCTGTCTGAGCAGACTGGAGCTGATCTGCCAGCTCGGCTGGTACAGGTAGGACGATCGGCAGACTCCAAGGAGTGCTATCGACGAGAGTCATGGACTCAAGTACGCTCTCGTAGTCGGCACGCGTCATGAAGCCTGTGAGCGGACTGTAGCCACCATTGGCCAGCAGCTCGAAATCACTAGTCGCATACTCATCGAGCTGAATCTCATGGGTCGTACTAGCTGTGAGCTGCTCTGCCTCGTCTGCTGAGACGATGAGGTCGATGAGTGTGCCTCCGAGTGGTTCAATCATAAGTCAGAAATTAAATAAATTTGAAAGGGCAAGCATTCTAGCGTAAGATGCCGACCTCTCCAAACACATCACTCTAAACCCATCGCGGACGAGTGCAGGATCTCTCAAAGTAATAAAACAAAAGATCCTTCGCTCCGCTTCGAATGATAAAATATTTTTCACTTTTATTTTTCTCTCATGGATATCACTACTCTCGCTACAGAACTCGAAAAAGTGCTCGTCGGCAACGCAGATCACGTCGCCCGCGCTAGTACGACTCTGAAGTTTGCATTGGAGAAATTTGGTGACAAGATCGCCTTTGCTAGCTCCTTCGGTGCAGAAGATGTCGTCGTGATCGACCTACTCAGCAAGACTGGACTACCCTACCGTGTCTTTACACTCGACACTGGACGACTAAATGAAGAGACTTATAAGGTCATGGAGGATTGCCGTCACAAGTACAATATCGAGCTAGAAGTCTATGCTCCTGATCAAGCAGCCGTAGAAAAACTCGAGCGCGAGAAGGGTTTTTATTCTTTCCGTGAAAGTATCGAAAATCGCAAAGAGTGCTGCAAAATCCGTAAAGTAGACAATCTGCGCCGCGCAACTAGTGAGCTGGACGCTTGGACGACTGGGCTACGCGCCGAACAGGCTGTCACGCGTACGGAGATGCAGCGTGTCGAAGATGATACGCACTTTGGTCTGGTAAAGTTCAACCCACTGATCGACTGGACTGAGGAGCAAATCTGGGACTATATCAAAGCCAACGAAGTGCCATATAATGCTCTGCACGATCAGAACTTCCCAAGTATCGGCTGCTCACCATGTACTCGTGCGGTCGCAGCAGGCGAAGATGTCCGCGCTGGTCGCTGGTGGTGGGAGACTCCTGAACAAAAGGAGTGCGGTCTGCACAAAAAGTAAGACTAGACGCCACTGCGCTCGAAGTAGCCGACAGCACAGCCAACTCCAGTCGGCGCTTCATAGCTGAGGATTTCGTGCTTGGTGGGTATGTTTTGGAATGCTCCGAGCAGAGCGGCGATACTGCGATAGCCACACTCCCCGATCTCGTCCATTGCGAAGGGGTCGTAGTTTAGGATTGCTTCGAATGCACCTGCTCGCAGATCGGCTACGATTTGCTGATCCCACACTGCTGCTGCTGGATGATAGCCGTGTTCGGAGGATTTGGTGAGCTTGTGAGATAGCTCGGCACTAGCTATGAAGACAATTTTTTTACCACTTTCGTCGGCGACCTCACGGATGAGCTGTCCGAGTCGTACGTGGTCAGCACTACCTGCGAAGCTGACTCCGAGGCTGACGATCTCGACATTTGGCAGACCTGAAGCGAGGTAGTGGAGTGGAATACTCGTACCGAAGTCGAGCTTGGAGTCTTCACTCGGAGTAGTCCGTAGTCCTGCTGCACTGATAGCCTCGATCAGCTGTGCGGTCAGTACTCGATCGCGGGGATACTCGCGTGGATCATCTCGCACATTGCGAGACTCTCCACTCGCACCAAACTCACCAAAATCAGCAGTAAAGGTCGAAGTCTGGGGTACATGTATCGTGAAGCTGTCTGGCAAGATCTCAGCGTGTGGCGTGAGTACGATGAGTGTGTCGGGTTGGTGCTGCTTGAGACGGGCGCTCAGCTGGAGGAGCGCACCGATTGTCTGCTCAAACAGTCGTGCCGATGCGCCACCAATGGCAGGGATGATCGCGGGAGGATGTGGGACCAAGAGTCCGTAAGTCAGCATGCGGATAGTTTAACAGCTGAACGAACTAGGCTACTACTTTGGATTCAATACCCTCATCTACTGTCTGCTTATCAAATAATCTAGCAATAATCAGGGCAACATTTAGGTTGCGTATAGCGATATCAAAGTCCTTCAAAAACAGATTAAAACTGTAATTTTTATCTACTATAAGACGTGCATAGAGTATACTCACGGAAGTGATTGCTCCGTTAATTTTGTGTCTAGATTTGCCTAGAAAATCTTTTGCTTCACGAATAAGATCATCGGCTTCTTCGCAGAGATCAAAGGCTTGATTTTTTGACGCAGGGTCGGCTGATGCTGTCAAGATGGCAGCCCTAGTCTCTTCTACACCAGAGAGCGCATTTCTCACTGAGGCAATAGCAGATGATTCTTCTGCCTTTTCGGTGAGCTCCTGTAGCCTATAATCTATTGTTGTTTCAGTTTCGGTCATTTTGTTGAGCAAATTGTGTGATCAATGTTTATGCGCTTTCATCTTAAATAGCTAGATTTAAATGTCAAATGCCTCTATACGATCTCTTAAGCTTCTCTTAATGTTGGATTATTGACTCTAACACCTTGGGAGTGTTAGAATTGTGATGCATCCGCAACAGTAAGCCAAAACTATGCAGCTCTCTCGTACAGTTGATTATGCTCTCCTCGCACTCATCTATCTCGCACGCTCACCAATGCAAACTGCGAGTGTCAACGAAATAGCATGTGATCAAAGACTGTCACTGTATTACTTACGCAAGATCTTTCAGCAGCTCAAGAAAGTCAAGCTACTAGAAAGTCAACCGAGTCGGGGCTATCGACTTGCTCGTGCTCCTGAGCAGATCTCATTGAGAGAAGTAATCGAAGCAGTCGAAGGTCCTACAGCGCTCCAGAGCTGCCTCAGCGCAAATGGCTGTGCAAAGCAAAACTATTGCCAATTGGCAAAAACTTGGGCAGCTATTCAAAAACGCTTCCTCGCAGATCTAGACCGTACGCATTTAAATGATTTGATTTAATATTTTCTCTCAAATGGCTGATGTACAAAGCAATAACGGAAGTGGCGACTGGGTTTATTCTGATACAGTCAAGGAGCATTTTTTCAAACCAAAAAATATCCTAGTAGATGAAAAAAAGTATAAGGCTGATGGTGTGGGATATGTCGGTAGCCCTGCATGTGGTGATATGATGAAAGTCTGGATCAAGGTGGATAAAAAAACTGACAAGATCACTGACTTCAAGTGGCGGACTTTTGGCTGTGCGAGCGCGATCGGCAGTACAAGCATGCTGAGTGTCATGGTCACAGAGCATGGCGGTATGTCGATCACAAAAGCACTAGCGCTAAAACCACAAGATATCATGCAGCGTCTCGGTGGACTGCCGGACAATAAAATCCACTGTTCGGTACTAGGAGACAAGGCACTACTTGCAGCAGTCAATAATTATTTTGCAAACTCTGGTCAAAAAGAACGTATCATCCGTAATGAGGCCAAAGTAATCTGTGAGTGCCTCAATGTCACGGATCATGAGATTGAAGACGCAGTATTGGAAGGCAAGCACGACTTTGAGTCTATCCAAAAGGTAACCAAGGCTGGTACAGGCTGTGGCAAGTGTATACCCAAGGTCACAGAACTAGTCGAACAATATAAAAATAAATACTTCGGTGATGAGTGAAGACACTATTTATCTCGATCATGCTGCGACGACGCCACTTGATCCGCGGGTGCTGGCTGCTATGCAGCCATACCTGACGACAGAGTATGGCAATCCAAGTGCGTTGTATCGTACTGGTCAGACCGCACGGGCAGCAGTAGATCGTGCGCGAGCAACTGTCGCTGAACTACTCCACTGCGAACCACGCGAGCTGATCTGGACGAGTGGTGGTACTGAGAGTGACAATCTCGCGCTGAGAGGGATTCTACGCACCGAAAAGACAGGACACCTCATCACAACTACGATTGAACACCATGCTGTACTCCACACAGCAGAGGACCTAGAGCGTGATGGCTACACCACGACCTACCTACCTGTCGATAAACATGGTCAGATCACCACTAAACAAGTCGCAGAAGCGATCACTCCTGAGACACAGCTAGTCTCTGTCATGCTAGCAAATAATGAAGTCGGCACGATCCTACCAGTACGTGAGATCGGCAAAATGCTCGCAAAACGCCGTGAAAATGGAGAGCCGACTCCCCTGCTACACACCGATGCCGTCCAAGGTGGTGGTACTTTGGATCTGGGCGTACGTCATCTCAAAGTCGATCTACTGAGCCTCTCAGGACACAAGTTTTATGGACCAAAAGGTATCGGCTGCCTGTATGTAAAAGCTGGTACGAAGCTCCGACCTCAACAGACTGGTGGCGGACAAGAGCACCGTCGCCGTGCCAGTACGGAAAACGTCGCCAGCATAGTAGGCTTCGCTGAAGCACTAAAACTAGCAAATGAAGCTCGTGAACAGGAAAACACTCGTCTAACCGAGCTACGTGATTATTTGATCACACGCGTACTCAAAGAAATCCCCAAAACTAAACTAAACGGCGATCCAAAGAATCGCCTACCAAATAATACGAACTTTTCTTTTTGGGCGATTGAGGGTGAGAGTATCTTGCTCCGACTCGATTTCAAAGGTATCGCTGGCAGCTCTGGGAGCGCCTGTACGAGCGGTACGCTAGATCCGAGCCATGTCCTACTGGCACTGGGTCTCGGTCATGAGTGGGCGCACGGCAGTCTACGACTGACACTGGGCAAGAGCACGACCAAAGAGCAACTCGACACTACAATCGAACAACTAAAAAAGATTGTCATTGACTTACGTGCGCTCAGTCCGATAGAGTAGACGCTAGCTTGATAGATGTGTGTCAAGTAAATAATAAATTTATTATGCCGGAATTAAAAGATAACCCGAGCGCAAACATCTCAATAGAAGACATGGATGAAATGTTGGGAGCTATAGAAAAAGATAAAGCAACTGAGCAATTAAAAAAGGATATTCCAGCTTCGTTGGAAACCACTGTAAGTAATTTTGTAGATAAACTCAAAGAAAATCGAGAGCTAATACAACAAAATAGTACTCGGGTTGTTTTGAAACCACATGAAATCATGACAGATGAAAATGGCAATCTAAAAACTAAACCACGCAATAATGGATTACCGCCACTGGATACAACGTATGTATCAGATGGTCGTGGCACACTACCAGGCTACAAACGAACTAGCTCGGGATCACCAGTCTGGAATCCTACGCATGCTGAATTCCGATCATTTATAAATATAGAACAACTTCCTAAAAAGCCATGCACACCACAGCCAGAGATAGCCACAGACATGGCAAATCAGGAGGTTGATTTCAGTCAGCTGACTGAAAAACAAAAACTAATCAAAACAGCTAAAGCTAAAAAGGCAGAGATGGATGAAGAAGCGGCAAGATCTAAATCTAAAAAGGCAGATGCTATCAGTAGATTTACTGGACGTACAGGTAATGTACGCACAAAGCATATTATCTAATCTAGATAAAATATCTAATTTTATTCTTGCCTCCGCCTCTCCTCGTCGCGCTGAGCTTTTGCGATCACTCATACCAGAGTTTGAAGTAATCCCAGCAGATATCGATGAAACACTGAAAGCTGGCGAGACTGCGATAGCTGCGACCGTCCGTCTCGCGACTACGAAAGCCAGAGCAAGTCATCGAGCTGGAACGACTACACTCGGAGTCGATACGCTCTGTCAGCTAGGTACTACCGTCATCGGTAAGCCGACGAGTCAGAGCGAAGCACGCGAGCTGCTCCACCGACTTTCTGGCGAGACACACACAGTCGTTTCGAGTTTTTGTGTGAAAGCTGATACGACAGAAAAAACCATTTCGGCTACTGCTGAGGTTACTTTTCGAGTATTACCACTATATGAGATCGAGGAATATCTCGCTAGCACCGATGCGACTCAGTACGCGGGTGGCTACGCTATACAGGGAGCAGGTCGGCAGTTTGTGGAGCGGATCAATGGCGAACTCGAAACTGTGATTGGCTTGCCAGTGAAAGAACTAAAGTCGCTACTCATCTAGGATAAATAATCTCTCTACGAAGTTTTTCCTCCAACCAGCTAGCAATATCTACTGTTGTGATTGAAGATAAATCAATTACTTTAGTCAATAATTCCAGTTCAGCGTGAAAGACAGGTGCCACATGGCCGCAGCCTGATGACGTTGGGTCGTTAAACCACTTATTCTGGATCAATCTTCGTGCTGATTTTTGAATCAAAGTAATTGTGCCTTCAGGCAGCTGATCAAACGTACAAATCGGGCTTTGCTCGGAGTTTTTCATAGTTAGTTTATCAAAAAGTGCTAAAGTGTGGTCTGTTTTATCACAGATGTCAAGCAGCAATCTACTCACTGAGATCGTCAAACATAAGAAGCTGGAAGTCGTAGCCGCAAAAGCTGCAACGCCACCAGAGCTAATCGCTGAGACTTTGGAAATTAGCCAGCGAGACTTTGCGGGTGTACTCGCGGGTGGACGCGATAGTACGCCGCGGCTAATCGCCGAGCTGAAACGCGCTAGCCCAAGTGAGGGTGTGATTTGTAAGAATTTTGACTTACTAGAGACACTAGAGCGATACAATGAACACGCCAGTGCTGTCTCAGTCTTGACCGATCAAAAGTATTTCCAAGGTAGCTTGGAAGATCTCGCAGAGGTCGATGTACACACTAGTCTCCCTATTTTACGCAAGGATTTCATCGTCAACGCTTATCAAATCCTCGAAGCACGCCAGTTTGGTGCAGATGCTGTGCTACTCATCGCTGCGATCCTAGAGCAGGAGGAGCTGGAGTACCTGCTCACGGCAGCCCAGCGCCATGGTATGGACGCGCTAGTGGAGGTACACACTGCGGCTGAACTAAAAAAAGTCCTCGCTACACCAGCCAAAATAATTGGGATCAATAATCGTAATCTCGACACACTTGAGATCGACCTACAGACTACACACCAGCTAGCTGCCGAGATACCAGCTGACAAAATCATCGTCTCAGAAAGTGGAATCCAAACAGCAGAAGATGTAAAAAGTCTCCAAGGCGTGGTCGACGCTATCCTCGTCGGTACAAGTATTTTACGCAGTGACAATATCGAAGATAAACTAAAAGAACTAACTGGTAAACAGTAAACAATACAATGCCTACTCCTCTGATAAAAATCTGCGGTATCACCAATCTAACTGATGCAATGCTTTCAGCAGAAGCTGGCGCTGCCTATTTGGGTTTGAATTTCTTTGCCAACTCACCACGCTACCTACCACCCAATGAAGTCGAAGAGCTAGCGACAGAGATCAAATTGCTTTTCCCAGAAGTAAAGCTAGTCGGTGTCTTCGTCAATATGTCTGCGACAGAAATCAATAAAATCGCTGAACTGGCGCAGCTCGATATACTACAGCTCCACGGTGATGAGTCAGAAGTTTTTTGTGCGCAATTTGAACTGCCTGTCTGGAAGGCTTTTCGAGTCAAGGACACTGCGAGCTTGGCAGACCTAGACGAGTACTTGCAGCTAGATGGTATCGTGCTCGATGCTTATAAGCGCGGTAAATATGGTGGCACTGGTCAGACGGCCGACTGGGAAGCTATTCAAGATATTCGTGATGAACTACCCAACTTTATCCTCTCGGGAGGCCTGACAGCGGACAATATTGTACAAGCTATCAAAGAATTAAAACCAAATATCATAGACGTCTGTTCGGGAGTAGAGATGGATAGTAACCCACGCCAAAAAGATGCCAGTAAAATCGCCGCGCTGTTTGAAGCAATACGCCAAGCAGAGTAAAATGAAACTACTTTAATTACTTTCATCATGGGCTTGTTTTCCAAAAAATCCACTTTCATCATCGGATCGATCATCGGTTCAGTCGCCGGATTACTCTTTGCCAGTGAAAATGGTCGCGCACTACGCTCCAAAATAAAAAGTGCTCGCAGCTCTCAAAAAAAATTCGAGGTGCTTTTCAAAGAATATCTCAAAGCTGGCAAGACTGTCCTACGTGAGGTAGAGGGTAGCGAGACTTGGCGAGATATAGAGCAAGGTGGAAAAGAAATACTAAGTGAGCTCAAAAAGCGCGCCAAGCAAGATAGCACAGCGGCAGTGAAACTTGCCCAAAAGAAAACTACCGAACTAATCCGAGAAGCCAAACTACAAGCAAGAAATACAGTCAGCCCACGCACTGTCCGCAAGGCCAAAAAAGTCGTGCGCAAGCAAGTAAAAGCAGCAAAAAAAGCGGTTACAAAGAAAACTAAACAAGCCAAAAAAACTATCAAGAGAGTAAAAAAAACTGTCCGTAAGGTCACCAAGAAAATTCGCCGATGAGATGGTTATTGCTTTTGAGTTTGGTTTGGGTATCTACTGTGAGTCCAGTGCTGGCAGCGACAGTAGCAGGTACAGTGTCTAGCAGCGCAGCAGGTGATCCGCTCCTCGGAGTGACGATCTCAGTCAATGGCAAAACTTTGGCAGAGACAAACTCCAAAGGTGAATTCACTATTGAGGCGAAGGCAGGAGCTGTGATCCGTGCAGGGAAGACCGACTACGTCGGAGTCGCTGCGCTCGCAACTGGGTCGGACGAGACTTTGACCTTTGTACTTGCACCGATCTGGAATCTGACTAGTATCACGCAGATTTATAGAGATGTGGCAATGGATAGCTGGTACGCCGAGTCAGTGCAAAGTTTGTACGAAGAGCAAGTACTATCTGCCACAAAATCACAGCTTTATCGTCCAAGCGACTCACTGACACGAGCAGAGCTTGCCAATTTTGCTGTCTTGGCGGCTGGATTTTTACCACCTAGCGTCCAGCAGACGGATTTTTGTGATGTGAAGATTGACACTTGGTATACACCAGCTGTAGAGCTAATGTATACGCAGCAGTGGATCGGTGGCTACAGCACACTACTCTGTAGTAAGGGGCGAGACTTTCGTCCAGGTAATCCTGTCACACGTGCCGAGGCGGTCAAGATGATCCTCAGTGTCTTTGGTGATTTGCTCACTGGTAAGCAACGAGCTGACTGTAATACGACACAGTTCACCGATATCGAGCCAACTGCTTGGTACGCCGACTATGTCTCACAGGCAGCCTGCCTCGGCATAGTGAGTGGTTATGACGACAGTACATTTCGTCCACAGGCTAGTATCAACCGCGCGGAGATCGCTGTGATCCTGAGCAATACTCTCAAGGCACTACGATAGTGTGTGCGATAAATGCTAAACTGATTTAGCTTTTTTAAATTACCTTTGAAATGCCTGAAATCTCCCAAAGGATTGCAACGTCTGCGCCTTATCCTTTCGCCGAGCTGGACCGGATCAAAACTGAACTAAAAACCAAAGGTATCGATGTTATTGATTTTGGTGTAGGTGATCCAGTCGATCCGACACCAGCATTTATCCGTGAGGCAGCACAAGCTGCTATCGACACACAAGCCGCAAGCGGCTACCCGAGCTACACTGGTAGTGCTAGCTTCTTGGCTGGAGTCGCGACTTGGTTTGCAAAACGCTTTGGTGTGCAGCTCGATCCTGCGACAGAGATCACCAGCTCGATCGGCAGCAAGGAAGCGATTTTCAACTTCCCACTCGCATACGTAGATAAAGGTGACATCGTACTAATCCCGACACCAGGCTATCCACCATATACGCGTGGCACACAGTTTGCGGGCGGGCAGCCGTACTTCCTGCCGTTACTACCGGAGAATAACTTCCTAATTGACTTCGCCAAAATCCCTGCGGCAATCGCCGCCAAAGCAAAGATCCTCTGGCTCAACTATCCCAACTCCCCGACTGGAGCTGTCGCAACGGATGAGTTTTATCAGCAGGCAGTGGAGTTTTGCCAGCGCAATGACATCGTACTCGCTAGTGATCTCGCCTACTCAGAGATTTATTACGATCAGCCGCCGAAGTCTGTCTTGGAGTTTACTCGCAAAGGTGTGATCGAGTTTCATAGTCTGAGCAAACGTAGTCGTATGACTGGCTATCGTGTCGGCTATGCTGTCGGTGACAGCGAAGTCATCACTGCACTCAAACAAGTAAAGACCAACGTGGACTCTGGCACGCCAAACTTCATACAAGACGCTGCTATAGCAGCACTAGGTGACGAGGAGCACGTCGCCCAAAGTCGTGCTGAATATCAGGAAAAACGTGATCTCCTCGTCGGAGCTTTCACCGAGCTAGGTCTAGAAAAGTCCGAGCCACAAGCAACTTTTTATGTCTGGCAGCGCGTACCTGCTGGCTTGACCAGCGCGGAGTTTGCCAAACGACTACTCGCACCCGAGCTCGGTATCGTCGCGACTCCAGGTAGCTGGATCTCGGACACCACAGCCGATAGTCAGAATCCTGGTGAGGGTTTTGTGCGCTTTGCACTGGTACCGACTGTCGAGCAGGTACGCGAGGCAGCGCAGCGGATTGGACAGTATTTGAAATTGTAAACCTCTGATGCAGCGCTTCTTTCTATCTCCCCGCGATTTTGAAAATGATACAGTGACAATCACTGATCCAGAGCTAGTCCATCAGTTTACGCGTGTTTTGCGACTCCAAGTCGGAGCTTTGGTGATCCTGCTCGACAATACCAACACTGAGTACAAGGCAAAAATTACGAATATTCGGAGAAATACTCTTGCTTTACAAGTAGTGGAGCGTTACCTTGGCAAGGCTGAACCACGACAAAAGCTCACGCTCTACCAAGCCCTGCCAAAATCCCCTGCCAAGCTGGAGCAGATCGTCCAGCACGGTACAGAGGTCGGCATCACGCGCTTCGTGCCGCTACTGACCGAGCGGACAGAGGTACAGAGCCTACGTAATATCACGCGACTAAAAAAAATAATTCGCGAATCAGCCGAGCAATCAGAGCGCGGAATCCTGCCCGAGCTGAGTGAGCCAGTCGGATTGCAAGAGCTACTAAAAAACCCGCCGGAGGGCGTTAATCTCATTGGCGACTCTTTCGGCAGCCCGCCACTGCTAGCGACACTCTTGCCCAAACTCCAAAAAGCGATGCTCCTTAACATTTTCATCGGTCCAGAAGGTGGCTTCAGTGAGTCGGAGATCAAAGTGTCCAAAAAAGCAGGCGTACTACCCTGCTCACTTGGTCCACGTATCTTACGCACAGAAACCGCTGGTGTAGCAGTCGCCTCAGCCATCTTATTCGGCTAAAATAAGTCAGTGAATCCTCCTGTCAAAAATCCCGTCATCGGTATCGTCGGTGGTCGCGGTACACTCGGTCGGATATTTCGGAGAGCTTTTGAGACAGCTGGGTACAAGGTACTAGTCTCCGGACGTAAGCCAAGTGGTACAAAAATACTCTCCAATAAGCAGCTGGTAAAAAAATCTGATGTCGTGATTGTCTCGGTATTTTTGAAAGACACTGAGCAAGTGCTGAAAGAAATCACACCGCTACTAAACAAAAAGCAACTACTCTGTGACCTCACGAGTGTAAAAGTACGACCCGTCCAGATCATGCTCGAAGGCAAAGCCGAAGTAGTCGGGCTACACCCGATGTTTGGTGAAGTCGCGAATATTGCTGGACAAAATATCTTTGCCTGTCCGATGCGAAGTGACAAATGGTGGCCGTGGCTGAGGGCCACTCTGATCGATCTCGGACTAAATATCCACGAGACCACTCCGACAGAGCATGATGAGCTAGCAGTAGTACATCAATCCATACCACACCTACTCAGTATCGCGCTGGCGATCTTCCTGACGCGGCGGAGCATCAGTCCAGCGAAAATATTTGAGCAAAGCTCACCCAGTACACGCCTCGCACTGCTGACAGCTGGTCGCCTGTTGGCCCAAGATCATGAACTATATCGTGACTTACAATTTAAAAATCCAGCCAGCAAAAAAGCTTCTGCTGAACTACGTCACATCATCCTCAATCTAGGCAAACTGGTAGAAAAACGCCGTGGGAAACAGTTTCTCTCAGAGCTACAGAACACTGCCAAGCACTTTGGCAAATGGAGTGATTTCGCGCTCACTGAGACCAACAAACTCTTTGGTCGAGCCGCCAATACTACGACACAGACTCACACCAAAAACAGTATCAAGCCCAAGAGTGCTATCGCTGTGCTCGGACCAGCGACACAGACAGAGCTAGCAGCTACCAAGTTTTTGGAACGAACTAAGTCAACACTAAAACCCGTGTTTTTACCGACGATCAGCGAGATCTTCGCTGCTGTCGCAACGAATAAAGCTGCTGTCGGATTTGTACCACTAGAAAACTACACCATCGGACCAGTCCGCGATACAGTGAAGCAGCTCTTCAATGCCAAGGGTAAAGTTCAAATAATCGCCGAGCTATCACGACCAATCACCCACTCTCTCATAGGACAAAGCAAATTGAAACCTACAGCAGTCAGCGTGATCTTCGCGCACCCACAGGCACGTGCCCAGTGTCAGCGCTTCTTACAAAAGAACTTCCCCAAGGTCGAGATCGTCGAGACACCTCATACTGGCGAGTCAATCACTCGTGCAGCCCTCGACTCAACCACGCTCGCCATCGGTCCAGCAGAGTTCGCTGCAGCTCAAGGCCTAACAGTACTAAAAAAAGGTATCGAAGACGACCCAAACAATCGCACTAGATTCATCGCCATAGCCCAGACTGGCAGATCAGCCCTAGCAGCTCAGCACCCCAAACGCACTGCCCTTGCTTTTTACTTCACTCGAAATAAAGCCGGTCAGCTCGCTGCCGCGCTCACAATCTTCGCTGAGCAAGGTATCAGTCTATCTAGACTAGAGAGTATCCCAACAGAGAAAAAATTAGGTGAGTTTTTCTTCTTTACCGAAACAGAAGCTAACACCAAAGATAAAAAGCTCACGATAGCAATCAAGACTCTCCAAAAGCTCGCCAAAGTCGTGGTTTTGGGTAGTTATTAGACTAGCAAATAAGCAGCTTGGCAACCTAGGGAGCTTGAGGAAAGCGTCTATTTTTGCTATAATTAGTGGATTTAAATAAACAAAAACTGTGTCAAAACTAAAACAAAAACTCCTTGCAGCGGTACTGGTACTGGCGAGCATGATATCGACTTTGCCAAGTACTTTGGCAGCTAGTTTTGAACCGTATCAAGAGACTTTTATCATCTCGGCATACTACTCACCATGTCCCGATCAGGTGGTCTACTTCCGTGGGAGCTACGATGCTGATCGCCGACTAAATGGTAATGGTACAAATGGTGCCGACGGCACACAGGTCTACCCTGGTATGCTCGCTGCACCACGATCGTATGCCTTTGGCACGAAGCTGGCGATACCAGGTCTCGGAGTCGGTGCGATCCACGACCGTGGTGGCGCAATAGTCGATGCCGGTGTCCGAAGCAATGCTTACGATCGAATCGACGTCTGGACAGGTAGCTGCGAAGAAGGACTAGCTCGCGCACTACAGTGGGGTAAGCGCACTGTGACGGCGACGGTCTACCCTGCCGATCATGCAATCGCCGAAAACTTTGAGCTGCCTGGCAACACTCCGCGCTTCGTGTCCAAGCTCCAGCGTGGTGATACAGGCGACTCTGTGCGCCTCCTCCAAGAGGAGCTCAAAACCTACGGCTACTATCGTGGCGCACTCACAGGTGAGTTTGATGAGCTCACAGAACAAGCTCTGCTCGGCTACCAGCTCGCACGCAGCATCATAGCCAGTGTAGATGCAGCTGGCGCTGGCACACTCGGACCAGCGACACGGACAACCCTAAACAACGAGATCTTTAAACGCTCTTGGAAAATACCAAAGAGCCTCCTCGCAGCGAGCGTAGTACGTGCTGGCAGCGGCATAGCGAGCAACATCACTACACAGCTTGCGAAGACTCTCTCGCTCGGTGATCGCGGCGAGAATGTCCGTCAGTTTCAGATCGCGCTGACAGAGATCGGTGCTTACGACTGCGAAATCAACGGTATCTACAATGAACAAACTGAGAGCTGTGTGTTCGAATTCCAAGTCAAGCAGGGTATCCTCACTAGTAGAGCAGACCAAGGTGCAGGAGTCGCAGGACCACGTACACGTGCAGCACTAGCCACCGCGCTCAAGACTCAGACAGCGAGGCTCGCAGCACTAGTAAAAGACCAACTGCCAAGCAGTACCGCCCAGCCTGGTGAGACTGGTGAGGTAGTCACACTCCTGCAGACAGGACTAGCCAAGCTAGACCACTACACTGGTGAGATCACCGGACGCTACGATCGAGCTACCCAGCTAGCACTCGCTGACTTTCAGATCGCAGCAGGTATCATCGAGTCACGCACCAGCTATGGTGCTGGCTGGTACGGCGCAAAAACCAAATCCATCTTTGAGAAAAAACTTAGTAGTACACTGCTCGCCATGCCGACTCTACCAGAGAATCCCGACTGGACACCCTCAGTCGTGGTCGCCGCAGAGACGACTAAACAAGAGCAAGCCCAAACACCAAAATTCACTACCAATCTAAGCTTGGGAGATAGCAGTGATCTAGTCGCCACACTACAGCAAGCACTACGTCAGCTTGGTCACTTCAAAGGTGAGACAACTGAAAACTATGGTACAGCTACAAAAGCCGCTGTAATCAAATTTCAAATCACTGAAGGTGTGATCGCCACGGCTGGAGACTACGGTGCGGGATCATTTGGACCCAAGACACGTGCCGCGCTCAATACAGCCATAGATCGCGAAAAGATCGCCCTACAGCAATCTGACCCGAGTGTTTAAAAAATTTGGTGATTATTACCATTTGAAACGAAGGAACTGTTTTTTCAGCTCCTCTCTGCGAAAAATCATTCGCCCTAGCAGGCAGCCAGTGATCGGTGCCAAGATGGAATAAGGTAAGAAATCCCCTAAAAACTCTTGCCAGACATACTGCTGAGTGAGAGTATTGAACGGTGGCACATCGAAATAAATCACAATCGCCAGTAAGGAAAAAACTAATATACAAGCTCCTGCGCTAGTCACTGGGATCAACGCAGAATTTTCAATATCACGCTTGGCTTTGATATTATTTATAAAACAAAATAAAAATGGCAGAGTAAAAGCAATCAGCTGCTTGAAAGGAGCGACAAGTGCCAACACCTCGCCAAACTGCGAACGGATACTCATGCCAAATGTGATCTCAAAGGCAAAAAGCAAAGTAAGTGACCAAAAAATAAACGGCAGCGTAAGACGAAAATCTTTTAACATAAACATATTTATTTTGACATCAACTAGAACACGAAGCAAGTCCTTGTTGAAAAAATTACTTTTGTATAGCTGGTTTAAGTGTGCGCTTGGCAAACTCCAACGATGGCTGAGTCAGCTCAGCCAGAGTAAAACCAAAAGCAACAAAAAGTAGCGCCTCACCTGCGAAACTATCAGCCAGATAGTGGTCGAACTGAGCCAAAACAAATGTTGCCATTAAGACTGCTAGCGCAGTGAATTTTTTTTCGTGCCAAGTCCAGTAAACAAAAGTACCAAAAAATACCAACCACGCTAATGCGACGACCATGCCCTCTTCGGCAGCCTTGAGCGCAAAGAAATTGTGAACGGGCTGGAGCTGATACGGCTGCAGATCAGGCTGGATTTTTGACAGTGCCGCCACATAGCTACCACGTCCGACACCGAGCGGATTTTCATAGATCATCTGAGTGGCTAGCTCGAGCTGAGTCAGACGAGTCGGGGCATTGGAAACTTCGCCAAAACGTACAAAAAACGGTGAACCAAATACTGAGACCAACACGGCGAACAAAGCTGTCGCCAAAAAAGCCGAGATCAAACGGCGGCGAAATTCTAATATCAGTAGGATCAATAATCCGAGGAAAAACGCCAAATAGGCTGCCCGACTAAAAGTAAAAAACAATCCAACCTCCAAAATAATAATAGTGAAGTAAGCCAAAATATTTTTGCGCGGCAACGCAGCCGCAAACAGCAACCCCAGTGCCAGTAATCCACCGAGGATATTGGCATGAGCCAACGTACCGAGTGCTCGTAGCGCGACTGTACCGTCGGGTAGTAGTACTTTGGCGACGTTGAAAGTCGTCTCATTGGCAATGCTCTCACCAAACAAAGCAAAACCCAAACTACCACCAGCGAAATACTGACCAACCCCAAGGATTGCCTGAAAAAAAAGTGTAATGACAGTTACTTTTATCAGTGCGGAGCGACTCAATAACCCTACTCCGAGCAGTAGCATGAGCGCCACCAAGGCGAGTGTCCGCCAAAAAAACAACAAGGCTAAAAATGAATCGTTGGCAAACGGTAACGCAACTACAGAAAGAGCCAACAGAACCAAAACTGGCCAAAGATATTTCTTCAATGTCTGTAACTGCAATGATGAAACAGTCCGCTGAGTGACAAACAGTAGACCTGTAAAAAATATCGCCAGCAATAAAAAAATCTCCGATAGGTAAACAAAGTAAGCCGCATATTCGTTGAAAAATCCAACTTCGTAAGCCGAACTAGCATAAACTAAGGAGCGTATGCGCCATGGCAACGTAAAAATAGTCGCCACCAAAAAAAATTGCGCGAGCGACTGGATACTTAAACGCGGAATAGAAAAACCAAATAAAGCCACGAAGAAAGATTAGTTTGCTGCCGAAAGTGGGATCAAGCACTCTGATTCACTCTGACCAGAGAGCAGACAGGTCAATAGCTGATCAAAATCAGTCAGGGCTTCCTCTACGGTAGCCTTACCATCGGCTACTGAGTCAATCATATGACGGACTGCAAAGTAAGTCTTGGTATCGTCAAAGATCGGTGGTGAAACCGCATAGCGCAACTGATCGGCAAAGACACCACGGACTGGATCAGCCTTCGCCGCATCGACGAGATCCAGACGACTTGGTGGCTTACCTGTCGCTGTGTCGTACTGCTCGACTGATTGCTTGCCAGTCAGCGCAGCGATCAAACTCCAAGCCTCCAGAGTATGCTTCGATCCACGAGAAACACCAAGCGCAAAGTAATCTGCCAATGTCGTGACGTTGGTGTCAGTAATACGTGGATTGGTGAGCTGTGGGACTGGTGCTACTTTGACATCGTTGATATCTATCAGCTGACTACCGTAGCGTGCCGACTGCCCCAGCAGACGAGCGATCTCATCTAAATAATATGAATAGCCGAAGATCATTGCTACTTTGCCACGGACAAAAACATCAAGCTCACGCTCCGGTATACCGCGGGCAAAGTCTGGACCCCAAGAGTATTCGGCGTAACGTTGATTACGTGAAAAACGTGTCAAGAGGTCAAGTGCTGATCTAGCTTGCTCCATAGTGCGTAGTTTGGAAGCCGACTGCCCTGCGAGGAAATCAGCACCACCGTACTGTAAATAAAGCAGATAAAAAAGATCAACGCCACGAGAGATATTGTCAGCTCGACCAGCCGCGAGACCAGACAAACGAAAGCCTTCATTGCCAGGGTCTCTAGGGTCAGGCACAGAAAGCAGTGTCACCTCATCTTTCAAACCATCGACCCGACCAGTCGCAGGATCTTCGTAGGCTGTCCAAGTGTCGGCAGGACGAGGATAAGCTTTGGAAAGAATCTGACGAAAGATTTTTTGATTATAAATCAGAGCCAAAGTATCAACATAAAGCGGCAAGGCAACCACCTCTTCGGTCGGGACTTCGGCATCGGGTACAGTGAAGATCACATCTCGTCCGACCGTAGGCACGAAAGTATCACGCACAATCTGAGGTGTCAGGCCGAGACTATCTGGCACTGGCTGGAGGATGTCGCGGTAGCGCGGCAGCCAAGTATTGTGTACAGCAAATATATCAGGACCTTCACCAGCAGCTAGCTCAGAGAGTAGCGTCTCACGATAGCTCTCCAGTGTTGGAAAAATCTTGAGATTAACTTTGACCTTAACCTTATTTTTATTTTTATAATTACGCTCAAAACGATCTAACAAGGGCTGCCAGTCTTCACTCGTATCGAAGACAGTCCAAAACTCTAACTCGACTTTCTTAGTTGCTACCAAACCAGTGTGGCGTACCCAAACTATCAACCCATAGAAGAGCAGAATTCCAACGATAATTAAGATCAATTTCCAGCCTTTAGTCATTCGAAAGTTAGTTTACAGCTCTCGCCGAGCAGCGGCAATGCCAGCCAGCCGCGCTCGTGTCGCGATACCCCAGTAGGTAAAGAAAAGTAGACCTGCCAACACTCTCCGTACCAGTAGCGCCAAGCCTGTCGGTAGTAAGTCCAGCTCAATATGCTTACGCGCAAAGAGCACTTCGTTTTTACCAGCTTGAAACTGCCTTTTGGAGAGATTTGCTGGTGTAATCTCGTGAAGGTGCTGGACTAATGCTTCTGGCGTATAGATTAGCTTGAGACCTTTTCGCTGCAAGCGATAGCCCAGCTCAATATCCTCGTAGCCCCAGCCTGTGAAATCAGTATCAAATCTCTCTGTACCAATCAGCTCGCGCTTAACCGAAATATTGGCAGTATAAAAGCGCTTGTAGTCCACTTGTTCACCTTTTTTGAGATCATTGAATCTGAACTGAATACCACTGGTGGTCAGCCAGCGCATAAACCTCGTCACAGTCAGCTCGGAGTGCCACTCGACGAGACCCAGACAGCCCATAGTCACCTCGGTATAGAGGATGTGAAATTTTAAGTGTGCTTCGAGTAGGCTCGGTACAGGCAGCATATCATCACCGAGGAAAAGTAAAATCTCACCAGTTGCTAGTTCAATCCCTCGATTGCGAGCAGCTCCCTGTCCGCTATTTGGTTGGCTCTCCCATTTGAGATTGAGCAGACCCTTGGTCTCCCACTCTCGCAGCAAGCGTGGTGTCTCGTCCGTACTACCATCGTCGATCACGATTACTTCAAACTCCGTCTGCGCTAGTGTCTGCGTCGTGAGTAGATTGAGCATACGACGCAATACGTCGACACGATCATAAGTCGGAATGATGACAGAGAGCTGAGTCACGACAGTTAGTTTAGCAAAGCATTTTCTGTTAAAATCTCTCGGCTCTAATTTACTTCTAAATGTCTAAAAAAGTCACTAAGAATACTCCTCGTCTAAAGAAAGGTCTCGCCCAAATGCTAAAGGGTGGTGTGATCATGGACGTCGTAGATGCGAAGCAGGCGAAGATCGCGGAGAAGGCAGGTGCGGTAGCTGTGATGGCGCTAGAGCGCGTACCGAGCGATATAAGGCGTGATGGCGGTGTCGCCCGTATGAGCGACCCAAAATTGATTAAGGAGATCCAGAAGACTGTCAGCGTGCCTGTCATGGCAAAGGTACGGATCGGACACTTCGTCGAAGCCCAGATCCTCGAAGCACTCGCGGTCGACTATATCGACGAGTCCGAAGTACTCACTCCCGCCGATGACTGGGTCCATGTAGACAAAAGTAATTTCAAAGTGCCGTTCGTCTGTGGTGCGACCTGTCTCGGAGAGGCTCTGCGTCGGATCAGTGAGGGTGCGACCATGATCCGTACCAAAGGCGAAGCTGGTACAGGCAACGTCGTCGAAGCTGTCCGCCATATCAAGACTATCCAGCAAGAAATCGCCGCTCTGAAGAAAATGAATCCGACTCAACTCAAGACATATGCAAAAAAAGAACGCTCACCACTAGAGCTAGTCAAAAAAGTAAAAACACTCGGTCGTTTGCCAGTGGTCAACTTCGCCGCGGGTGGAGTCGCTACTCCCGCCGATGCCGCACTCCTTATGCAGCTCGGCTGCGATGGTGTCTTCGTTGGCAGTGGGATATTCAAAAGTAAAAACCCTGCCCAAATGGCGCGAGCGATCGTAAAGGCGACGATGCACTACAACCAACCCAAAATCCTCGCCGAAGTCAGCACTGGTCTGGGGGAAGCCATGGCAGGACTAGAGATCAAAACACTGGCGACTAAGCTCGCTGAACG
>CAYVMX010000010.1:25072-36691 GCA_964452725.1 uncultured Candidatus Peribacteria bacterium
AACCACAAAAATCTACTAAGAGATTCCGAATCAAATCCGGAATGACAAAATGTATAGCATTCCCCGGAGTCTTCATCCGCGCACCGAAGATCACGAAGACCAGTACAGCTGTAGAAATACTCGCAAAGTTCGAAGACTCACCTATTTTAGTTCGGCAGGGCAATGTCTACGGTGCGACCTTCCACCCCGAGCTGACCGACGATACTCGCATTCACAAACTAATCTTCACATGAAGACAGACCTCGCAGACTTCGAACGAATCCCTGGAGTCGGACACAAGATGGCAGAAAAGCTCGTCCTGCTCGGCTACCACCGCGTCGCTGATCTAAAAAAAGCTGACCCCGAAGAAATGTACCTGCGCTACTCGACACTCGTCGGCGCACCAGTCGATCGCTGCGTACTGTATGTCTGGCGAATCGCCGTCGACTATGCTCACCACCCCGAGCGAGCAGGGAGGAAACAGTGGTGGGATTACAAAGACTAAGTTCTGCTAAACTGCCCACGATGCCCAACTGCCAGACTCTCGCCCGCACTGCCAACCGCCTCCGTATCTCCGCGCTAGAGACTATCGCTGGTGCTGCCTCGGGTCATCCAGGCGGCTCACTCTCCTGTCTCGATCTGCTGACCGCACTCTATTGCGGCGGTATCCTCAAACACAACCCCAAGCAGCCTAGTGACCCCCAGCGCGACTATTTCGTGCTGAGCAAAGGTCATGCCAGTGCCGCCCTCTACGCAGTACTCGCTGAGCGAGGGTACTTCCCGATGAGAGAGCTAAAGAAATTCCGCCAAGTAAACTCGCTGCTCCAAGGACACCCCACCACTCACATACCCGGTGTGGAGATCGCCGGCGGTAGCCTCGGACAGGGTCTGAGCTACTCTGTCGGACTCGCGCTAGGGCTGCGACTGGATCAAAAGAAAAATCACATCTTCACACTCCTCGGTGATGGCGAGCTCCAAGAGGGTCAAGTCTGGGAAGCCGCGATGAGCGCCGCACATTACAAGCTGAATAACCTCACTGCGATAGTCGACAACAACCAGCTCCAGATCGACGGAGCGAACCGTGAAGTCATGACAGTCGATCCAATCGCCGACAAATTCAAAGCTTTTGGCTGGCAAGTCGTCGAGATCGACGGACACAACCTCGAGCAAGTCGTCGGAGCTCTCAAAAAAGCGAAACAGGCGAAGACCAGACCAGTACTGATCCTCGCCAAAACTGTGAAAGGCAAAGGCGCACCCATGGCAGAAGGGAATTTCAAATATCACGGCGTACCGCTGTCTGCCGAGGAAATGCGCGAAGTCAAAGATCATTTAACGAGCAAATGCTGATCTCTCGAATTTACAATGCGAGAATCCTCGGTATAGCGGTGCTGCTTGGCTTGGCAGCTCTACTCTCTGGCTGTAGCACAGGCGAGCCGACAGTCACGCTCAGCGGACAGGAGTACACCATCGAGATCACCGACACGCCCAAGGCACGCAGGACTGGACTCATGTACCGCACTGAGCTAGCGAAGGATAGCGGCATGCTATTTATTTACGACTCAGCACGCTCAGTGAGTTTTTGGATGAAAAACACTCTGATCCCGCTCGATATCCTCTACTTCGACGCAGATCAGAAACTACAGCAAATCTACGCCGACACACCACCATGCAAGACAAACCCCTGTCCGCTCTATCCCAGCAGTCAACCGACTCGATATATACTCGAGCTAAACGCTGGTGAATCCGCAGAAATCGGTGCTAAAATCGGCGATGAACTAACTCTCAACTATGCCAACAAGAGATAAAGTCTGTCCCGCCTGCAACGAAAAAATTAAAGCTGATGCATTACGCTGTAAACACTGTGGTACAGACCTACCACTGAAGAAATGCCCGTGGTGTGCCGAGACTATCGACTCCGATGCCAAGAAATGCCACTACTGTAAAAGCTACATCGAAAAAATCCGCTGTAGTGGCTGTGGTAAACACACTGAGGTCGGTGAAATGCGCTGTATCCAATGTGTCGAGGCATACATCACCGAGCAGCTCACCGAACGCTGGGGTGAGGAACGGTTTAAAATGAAAGTAAAAAACTGGACTCTGATTATCATTGCCATCGCAGCAGTCGCTTTTGGTGTGGTGAAAAATTTCTAATCCAGTAGTAAACAAAAACCTACCCCATCTCTGAGGTAGGTTTAGATGTCGTCCTGAGCTTATCGAAGGATCTGAATTAAGCAGCAGGAGTCTCCTCACTACCTTCTTCGGCAGCAGGAGCAGCCTCTTCGGCTGGTGCTTCAGCAGCAGGAGCAGCCTCTTCGGCTGGTGCAGCTGGAGCCTCACCGTTACGCTGTTTGTCAAAACAGTCACGGCAGTAGACTGGCTTGTCGCTAGTCGGTACAAAAGGAACTGTGGTAGTGGTACCGCAAGCAGCACACTGAACCTCAGTTTCTGTACGGCGTTGGTCCTTTTTGTTTTGACGACAGTCAGGACAACGCTTTGGTGGTGTGAAGCCTTTTTCTTCGTAGAACTCGGCTTCGCCAGCGGTAAACGTGAACTCGGCGCCGCAGTCGCCGCATGAGAGGGAAGTATCCTCAGCCATGATAAGGGGGGTTAAAAACCTTTCCGTTTTGGTGTCGAGCGATGACGGAAAGTAGGAAACCCTCTCTTTCGCATGTGCTTCGATTACCCGAAAAGTAGACTGACTTTATTGGAAAATATGAAGAAAGTCAAGCGTTTCTCCGAAATTTCGGAAGATTTATTTATGGTAGACTAGCGCCCAATGACTGAACAAAAAGCCACCAGAGCGGGATTTGGAGACGGTCTGCTCGACATCGCTAGTCGTATGCAAAATGTCGTGACAGTCGACGCGGATTTGCGTCACAGCGTTCAGACGTTGAATTTTGCCAAGCAATACCCCAAGCGAGCCTTCCAGGTCGGGATCGCCGAGCAAAATCTAATCGGCGTAGGAGCAGGACTCGCCGGTAGCGGCAAAATCCCTTTCGTCGCAAGCTTCGCTGTCTTCGTCACGGGTCTCGGCTACAACCAAATCCGCCAGCAAGTCTGCTACTCGGAGCGAAACGTAAAACTCGTCGGCACCCACGCTGGACTACTCACCGGAGAGGACGGTGCGACCCACCAAGCGCTGGAGGACATCAGCCTCATGCGAGGACTACCGGGTATGCGTGTGTACTGCCCTGCCGACTACTACGAAGCACGTGCGATGATCCCACTGATCGCCCGAGAAAAATATCCTTGCTATCTCCGCCTCGGTCGGCAGAAGATCCCGACTGTCTACACAGCCAAAGTAAAACCGCAGCTCGGCAAAGCCGACGTGCTGCGATGCGGTAAAAGTGCCGCCGTCTTCGCCACGGGCACAGAGGTCCCCTACGCACTGGAGGCTGCCGAGATATTGAAGGCGAAAAAGATTGATCTAACAGTCGTAAATGTGAGTACGATCAAACCGCTCGATACCAAGACTATCCTTGCCGTTGCCAAGACAGCCAAGCACATCTTCACAGCCGAAGACCACAGTATCATCGGTGGACTCGGTAGTGCTGTCGCGGAGACTCTGGCTGAATCCAATGTCAAAACTCGCTTGACCAGACTGGGTGTTCGCGACCAGTTCGGCGAGAGTGGCAAAACACCAGACCTAATGAAAAAATACCAGCTCGATGGAGCAGGACTAGCGCACCAGATCGCCAAAGCTTTAACAAAATAACCTATGAACCAAGACCACCTCTCTGCCGCCGAGCTAGATGTCCTCGAAAAAGTTGACCCAGAGGAGCTAAAAAAAGTTCAGAACGAATACAACCAATCTAGTGACAACGAAATTTTTTCCAAAAATGCCCTAATCGGTATAGTCGGACTATCGGCTATTTTATTTATCATTGTAGAGTTTTCTAGTTTAGAAGGCTGGGGATCAACAATCGAAATAATTACACTCACTGTTTTTGTTCTCGCTACTATTGGTATAGTGAAAAAAATCGGACACAAAGCTGGCTATCTACAAGGCTATCGCAAAGGTCATAAAACAGGTGTAATAAAGGCACTCGGGAAAAGTGAACAAACTGGCTACCAACTTTAAAAAATGCAAATAACAAAGCTGAAATCTGGACTAAGGGTCATCACTCACAGCCTCGCCGGCACAGAAGCCGCGACTGTCCTAGTCCTCGCGGGCGCAGGGAGTCGCTACGAGACTGCCAAACGCAACGGTCTGAGCCACTTCCTTGAGCATATGTTTTTCAAAGGCGGCAAGAAATATAAAAACACGAAAGAGGTCAGCGAAGCGATCGACAGTGTCGGCGGTGATTTCAATGCTTTCACGGGCAAAGAGTACGCCGGCTACTATGTCAAAGTCCGCGCGGAGCACACCGATACAGCCTACGCCGTACTCTCCGATATGCTGGTCAGCGCGACTTTCCCCACTGAGGAGATCGAAAAAGAGCGCGGTGTAATCCTTGAGGAGTACAACATGTATCTCGATACGCCGATGTACCAAGTTGGCTGGGACTTCGAGCGGCTACTCTTCGGTGATCAGCCGATGGGCTGGGACCAGATCGGCACTCGTGAGACGATCAAATCGTTTCAGCGCGCAGAGTTTGTGAAGTACAAGTCCGAGCTCTACCAACCAGAGAATCTCGTCATCGCCGTCGCGGGTAAGTGTGAGCATGATGAGGTGGTGAAGCAGGTTGAGAAATATTTTCAATTCGAGAACGGTAAAAAAGCTTTCGACTGGCAAGCGGTACGACCCTACACGTCCGACTCCCCCGTTATTATTCAGGATAAAAAAACTGAACAAGGACACATCGTCATCGGTGTATCCGGAGTCGCCGCAGAAGATCCGCAGCACTGGACGCAGCGACTACTCGCGGTGATCCTCGGTGGCAATATGAGTAGTCGGATGTTTCTAAATGTCCGTGAAGCGAAAGGTCTCTGCTACTACATCCGCACAGCAACGGACGACTACTCAGATATCGGCGTACTCAGTACGAACGCCGGTGTCGATGTAAAACGCCTACCACAGGCAGTCTCAGCGATCGTCGAGGAGTACCGGCAGGTCGCCGAGTCTGGTACGAACGCCGAAGAGCTGAACCGAGCGAAAGAGTATCTAAAAGGCAAAATGACACTCAGGCTAGAGGACAGCGAGGAATACGCGCACCTACTGGGCAAACAGCATTTACTATATACCGAGCAGCTCACACCCGAGCAGATCTTCGCCAAAATCGACGCCGTCACCGAGGCAAGTATCCAAAAGCTCGCAAAGCAGATCTTCGTCAGCGATCAGCTTCGCCTCGCAGCGATCGGACCTTTCGGGGGCAGGGAGGAGGAGCTAGCGAAACTGCTAAAATTCTAGTAATATCCTCGCACTTAATTCCAAAACTTATGCAAACAACTCTCGCAATACTCAAGCCCGACTGTATCATCCGTGGGCTCACTGGCGAAATCCTCGATCGCTTCGTGAAGCGCGGGCTAAAGGTCGTGGGGCTAAAAATGATCAAACTCTCCGACGAAATCCTCGCTGAGCACTACGCGCATATCGCCGACAAGCCGTTCTTCCCAGGTGTGGTCACAGCCATGCAAAAGACTCCAGTGATAGTCATAGCGCTCGCTGGTATCGACGCAGCGGCAGTCGCTCGCGGTATGGCCGGCGTGACGAACGCCCGCGCAGCTGCGCCGGGTACGATCCGCGGTGATTATGCTGTGAGTATCCAAAACAATATCGTCCACATCTCCGAAGATGCCGCAGCTGCGGAAGCCGAGGTCAAACGCTTCTTTACGCCTGAGGAGCTGTACGAAGTGAGCACCGAAGGACTGAACCTAGTCTACTCACCCGACGAGCTGACAGCGTAGCTGTCATCCTGAGCGAAGCCCTGCCGCAGGCTGGGCGCAGTCGAAGGATCTCGTAAATTTTAGCCCGAGGATGACAAAGGATTTTTGCTAAACTAGTCGCAATGCCAGCTGCGTCTGTCCAGACTATCTCGACTCCTCTGACCAAACGCTTGTTTGATCTATTCTTCGGTATACTCCTGCTAACTCTCACGCTTCCTTTCTGGCTGCTAATTGCTTTGGCGATCAAATTAGACTCAGCAGGACCAGTTTTCTTTAGTCGTTATCCCGATGGTCAGCTCGTACTCCGAGTCGGACACAGTGGACGGCTCTTTCACTTCATCAAGTTTCGCTCAATGATAATCAACGACCACATGAGTCGTTACAAAATGAAAAGTCACCGCACTGGACCACTGGTAAAGATCAAAAACGATCCTCGTATCACACGTGTCGGCGCGTGGCTGCGACGTACCAGTCTGGACGAACTCCCCAACCTCATCGCTGTCATAAAAGGCGATATGAGCCTCATCGGTCCCCGCCCACATCTACCAGAAGAGGTAGCCAAATACACAGCTCACCAGCGTCAAGTCCTCGCGGTGAGACCAGGGCTCACAGGTCTCGCACAGGTCTCTGGTCGTAGTGATCTTAATTTTCAAAAAGAAGTTGCTCTCGACCTCCAGTACATCGCCAAGTGGTCACTCTGGCAAGACTTTCAAATCCTTTGGCAGACTATCGGTGTAGTGCTTCTCCCCAAGCATAAAGAATAACTTGACAAATAAAAATAAATCTAATAAAATCAAAAACTAAAATTTTATGATTCAGGATAAAGTAGAAAATCTCGGTGATCTAGATGTTCTAGAGCGTGATAAAATTCGTAGAGAAATCGACGAACTACTGAATAATCCAGCTGGACTAAATCTCAATGTACTTTTGGTCACAGATCAAGATATGCTAGAAGGACTAAGAGCTTGGCTAGAATCTAGAAAAGATATAGTCGACGCGATCAATCAGGGTCAGCGATATCAATTACATTGCCTCAAAGATGATTCAATTCTTGGATTGAAGTATTTACTTCGAAAAGATCAAATCAAAGACAAAGAAATTGTTGCTCAGATTTTTGAAAAAATAGAGTGGTCGATTAACTAATTGATTTGGCTTTCGAATCTAAGAAACACTTGGGATTACTAATTTAATCTTCTTGTTATGTTCACGATGCTAAATTTGGATCGTATTTCAATGTAACCCCCTACGATATGCCTGAAGACTACACTATCAACAGCGTCACCGATAAGCCCAAAGATCAACCTAACGACATGCCAATCTGTTCAGATATTCTTACAAATTTATCTGACATCTTTGACAACACGAGATACCAAGCACTAATTAAAATGGACCCTGCTAACCCCGTGAGCGAGCTATTTCACAAAGCAAAAAATGAGATTACTGCTATCCAAAAGCAAAATCCTTTTTTCCATGGAGTTTGTGATAAACCACCTAACTGTGATGGTAGCTGTTCACTGCGCAAACTCTTGGGCACAACTGAAAAAATCAAAACCCTGCTTACAAATCAAGATCCTGCCACCATTTTTTCAACTCCTTCGCAGTCAGCTGACCAGCGGCGCTAGCGCCCTTGACAGTCAGAGCAGCGAACATGCCCAGCCCTCCAAGTAGTGGCGTGAGTGCGCGTGAGACTTGCCCGTACTCTCCCATCGCCATGATGAGGAAAGCTTTTTTACGTTTGGCTAGCTCACGTGAGATTGCGAGGATCTGGAAATTGTCTTCCCATTTTTGAGCAGTACCGACGAGCTTGATTACATCAGCGTTGAAATTCTCGGCTTTCTGAGCAAGTTGCTGGAGCTTTTTCAAGCTCGGCACCTGCTCGAAGTCGTGCCACGAGAGGATTAGCTTCGTCCGTGGATACATTTTGCGAAACTCTCGAATCAATTTCGAAGCAAGCGTTAGTGGCAAATCGATATATTTAGCACCAGCTTTGGCAGCTATATTTAATAATTCAACTCTTTTGGGATCACCACCTCGAAAAGTACCCTGCTCCTGCTTATCTTTCAGATTTACGATCAAAGGCTTTTTAGCCGCTCTGACCAGCTCTCGAACTTTTTCCGCGTCAAGATCCTTGATCCCATCGAGCCAAATTTCGATCAGATCAGCTTGTTTCGCAGCCGCCCGCAGCATTTTCTTAGCTTCAGCTAGGCTTTTCGGTTGGATCGGAATTATTACTTTAGGCTGCATTTCAATTGTCATTCTGAGCGAAGCGAAGAATCTCTAATGAAAACTAATCGGAAATCCTCCTAACTGTCGAGTAAACGGGCACAGTCCTTCCCAAGTTTAACCAAACTTTGGTCTCCTGTCCGCCGTGTGCCTCTACGACTGCCTCGCCTTTTTCAGTTTCGAGCTTCTTGAGAGCAATAGCAAAAACTTTGTCTGGCGTGACCACTTCTATTTTATCTCCGATTTTGAAACGATTGCGAGGAGCGAGGAGTCCTCGTTTACCGTCTACGGATTCGATCAGACCGAGGAAAGTCTGCGGATTCTCTTTCTCCTTCCGCTCGTAGTTTTGGAGATCTTTCAGCGAACCATCGTAAAAACCCTGCGTAAAGCCTCGATTGCCAGTCTGTGCGACTTCTCGGAGCAGCTTCTGGTTGAATCGCTTGCCAGCGAGATAGTCGTCGAGCGCATGGCGGTAAGCTCGCACGATCGTAGCAAGATAGCCGACCGACTTGTGCCGTCCTTCGATCTTGTAAGTCGTCACTCCTGCCTTGTGCAGCTCTCCTAGCTTATTGAGCAGACAAAGATCTTTAGAGTTAAATAGATAGCTACCGTGCTCGTCTTCCTCCAGTGTGAATTTTTCGTCGGGACGCTCACCCTCACGCACCTCCGTCCAGCGCCAGCGACAGGAGTTGGCACACGTGCCTCGATTACCATCGCGATACGTTAGCCAGTTTGAGATCAGACACCGCCCCGAGTAAGTGAAGCAGATCGAACCATGGACAAAAGCCTCTAGCTCTAGCCGTGGTACAGCTTTGTGAATCGCCGCTATCTCTACTAGCGACAGCTCGCGCGCGACAATAATCCGCTTCACTCCCTGCTCGTACCAGTACTTAGCCGACTCAGCGTTGACATTATTCGCTTGGACAGAGAGGTGGAGCTTTAGCTTCGGTAGATGCTTTTTCAAAAGTCGGAAGACTCCCGGATCGGCAAAGATCACGGCATCGGGCTTGATTTGCGGTATTTTTTTGGCAATGAACTGCTCCAAAGCTTGGAGCTGCGGACCCCGTGGAAAAATATTACAAGTTAAATACATTTTCTTCCTCGCCTGCTTGGTCAGCTGCCGCGCCTCGAGTAAATCCTCGAAAGTAAAGTCATTCTCCCGTGCGCGCAGCGAAAAGCTCGGCAGCCCACAGTACACCGCGTCCGCACCGTGAGTCAGCGCGACTTTGAGTTTGAGTAGATTCCCAGCCGGAGCGAGGAGTTCGGGCTGTTTGGGAGTTTTGGACACGAGAGAGAGTTTAGCACTCTATTTGCCTTAGAATAGCTTTTACCTTAGAATCTTTCGGCTTATTTTTGGCAAATCTTAATTTTTCAAACTCTCTCCACTATGCCCGACTACGACCTTGCCCACACGCGCAATATCGGTATCATCGCTCATATCGACGCTGGTAAGACCACGACGACCGAGCGTGTGCTGTACTACACCGGTCGCACGCACAAGATCGGCGAAGTCCACGAAGGCGAAGCAACGATGGACTGGATGGAGCAGGAGCAGGAGCGTGGCATCACGATCACGAGTGCGGCGACTTACTGTATCTGGAAAGACTGCCAGATCAACATCATCGACACTCCTGGGCACGTCGACTTCACCGTCGAGGTAGAACGCTCTCTGAGAGTCCTAGACGGCGGTGTAGCGGTCTTCGACGGTAGTCAGGGTGTGGAGCCCCAGAGCGAGACTGTCTGGCGTCAAGCAGACAAATACAACGTTCCGCGCATTTGCTTCGTAAACAAGATGGACAAGACAGGCGCGGACTTCGAGATGTCAGTTCAGAGCATCTTCGACCGACTGAGTACGAAAGCTAGCCCAATCCAACTCCCCATCGGTCAGGAGGCGGACTTCAAGGGTATCGTCGATATCATTGAGCGCACGGCCTATGTATACAAAGACGATGAGGGCAAAGAAACTGAAAAAGTCGACATCCCAGCAGATATGCAAGACAGCGTGGAGAAATGGCGACTGGAGCTGATCGAAAAGATCGCCGAACACGATGACACGCTCATGGAGCTCTTCCTCGAGGGCAAAGACCCCACCGCCGAGCAGATCAACACGGGTATCCGTAAGGCAGTCGTCAAAAACGAGTTTTACCCCGTACTCTGTGGTAGTAGCCTAAAAAACAAAGGCGTCCAACCCATGCTCGACGCGGTCAACGCTTATCTGCCTAGCCCGCTCGATGTACCCGAGCTCAAAGGACACGATCCGGACGACGAGGAAAAAGAAATCATAATCAAAGCCGATAGCGGAGAGCCTTGCGTCGCCATGGCGTTCAAGATCGCTGCCGACCCATTCGTCGGACGAATCACTTTCGTACGCGTGTACTCGGGCGTACTAAAAGGTGGGAGCTACGTCTACAACACCGCCAGCGGTCAAAAGGAACGTATCGGTCGCCTACTCCAGATGCACGCGAATGACCGCAAAGAAATCGACAGTATCTCCACCGGTGGCATCGGTGCGGTCGTGGGACTGAAAGCTACAAAGACCGGCGATACCCTCTGCGACGAGAGTCGCAAGGTCGCGCTCGAAAATATTACCTTTCCCGAGCCAGTGATCAGTATCGCCATCGAGCCAAAGACAAAAGCCGATCAAGAGAAAATGGGCCTCGCCTTGAATCGCCTCGCCGAAGAAGACCCGACCTTCCGCGTCCGCTCAGACGAAGAGACCGGACAGACAATCATCTCGGGTATGGGCGAGCTACATCTCGACGTGCTAGTCGATCGCATGAAGCGCGAATTCAAGGTCGAAGCGAATATCGGACAACCCCAAGTCGCCTACCGTGAGACTATCGAAAAACAGGTCGAAGTCGAAGAAAAATACTCCAAGCAGACTGGTGGTCGCGGTCAGTACGGTCATGTCCTCGCGCGGCTAATCCCACAAGAACCTGGCAAAGGCTACGAATTCGTCGATCAAGTCGTCGGTGGACGTATCCCAAAGGAGTTTATCAATCCTTGTAATAAAGGCTTTGAAGAGGCAATGAGTCGCGGTGTGATCGCGGGTTATCCAGTCGTCGATGTGAAAATCGAGCTGTACGACGGTAGCTACCACGACGTCGACTCCAGCGAGATGGCGTTCAAGATCGCTGCTAGTCAGGCGTTCCAAAAAGGCGCAAAGCAAGCTGGTGTTGCGATCCTCGAACCAGTCATGAAGGTCGAAGTCGTCACCCCCGAGGAGTTCATGGGTGATGTCATGGGCAATCTAAATAGCCGACGTGGACAGATCGGTCAGATGACAGACCGTGGCACTGCCAAAGTGATCGAAGCCGAAGTACCACTCTCCGAGATGTTTGGCTACGCGACGGATCTGCGCTCTATGACTCAGGGTCGTGCCAACTACAGTATGGAGTTTGCCCATTATGCCAAGACTCCGAAGAACGTGGCGGAAAAGATCATCGAGGAGCGCACGGGTGGTGGAGCGAAGTAGAGTTTAGACTGCTACTATGCATTCAACACTAATGCTACGAGCCACCATAGCTCAGCTGGTAGAGCGGTCGCTTCGTAAGCGATAGGTCAGCGGTTCGAATCCGCTTGGTGGCTCCA
>CAYVMX010000011.1:0-8697 GCA_964452725.1 uncultured Candidatus Peribacteria bacterium
CAAAATTCCCACCATATTGACTCCTCTTCCTGCCTCCAGTAAACTCTTCTGGCTATTTTTGAGCTATCTAATTTAAAGACTCTCCCCATGTCAGCTGCTACCAAAATCTCTACTAAGGCTAGTAAATCTATCGGTCAGATCCGTCAAATTATTGGTCCTGTCGTCGATGCTGAGTTCCCCGCTGGCGAACTACCAGCGATCCTAGAAAAAGTCGTAATCAAGGGCAAAGATGGTAGTGAGCTCGGTCTAGAAGCACTGAAGCACATGGGTGACAACGTCGTCCGTTGCATCGCTCTCGAGAGCACCGATGGTCTCGTCCGCGGACAGGAAGTCGTCGGCACAGGCGCACCGATCACCACTCCCGTCGGCGAGGGTGTCCTCGGCAGGATTTTAAACGTCCAGGGTCAACCCATCGACGAAGCCGGACCAATCAAAGCCAAAGACTACTGGCCGATTCATCGAAGTGCGCCAGCTTTCACTGAGCAAACTACCAAAGTCGAGGTCTTCGAGACTGGCATCAAAGTCATTGACCTCCTCGCACCATTTGCCAAAGGTGGCAAGATCGGACTCTTCGGTGGAGCGGGTGTAGGTAAGACTGTGCTGATCACCGAGCTAATCAACAACGTCGCCAAGGAACACAGTGGCTACTCCGTCTTCGCTGGTGTCGGTGAACGTACACGTGAGGGTAACGACCTCTACAACGAAATGGCCGAGTCCAAAGTGCTGGACAAAGTTGCCCTCGTCTACGGTCAGATGAACGAGCCACCCGGAGCACGTATGCGTGTAGCACTGACAGGGCTGACTGTTGCAGAGTACTTCCGTGATGTCGAGCACCGCGATGTGCTCTTCTTCGTCGACAATATCTTTCGTTTCAGCCAAGCTGGTAGCGAAGTCTCTGCTCTACTCGGACGCATGCCTAGTGCCGTGGGCTATCAGCCAACTCTCGCTAGCGAGATGGGCGAGCTACAGGAGCGCATTACCAGCACCAAAGACGGTTCGATCACCAGTATCCAAGCGGTCTACGTACCAGCGGACGATCTGACTGACCCTGCCCCTGCCAATACTTTTGCCCATCTAGACGCAACAGTCGTGCTAAACCGAGCGCTGACAGAGATCGGCATCTACCCTGCGGTCGATCCACTCGACTCCACCAGTCGCCAGCTCGACGCGCAGATCGTCGGTGACGAGCACTACGATGTCGCTCGTAATGTCCAAAAAGTCCTCCAACGCTACAAAGACCTCCAAGATATCATCGCAATCCTCGGTATCGACGAGCTAAGTGAAGAAGATAAGCTAGTCGTCGCACGCGCTCGTAAGCTTCAGCGCTTCCTGAGTCAGCCTTTCTTCGTCGCCGAGGTCTTCACCGGCAACCCTGGTATATATGTGAAGCTCGAAGACACTGTCCGCAGCTTCAAGGAAATCCTCGCTGGCAAGCACGACGATCTCAACGAAAGCGACTTCTACATGGTCGGCACGATCGAAGACGCCCGCGCCAAAGCCGCTGGGAGGAAGAAAAAATAGTCTAAATTTATTTTAGTCTAGAGCGATCAGCATACTTCTTCAGTCCAGGGAAAAGACCAGCCAAAAGAGATGTTTTTCTTGGTGGTTTTTGCTTAGCAACCTCTATCCTGCCTTCATCTGGATTTGATGGCTCTGGTGGTGCTGACTCTTCTGGGGTTGGCTCTTCGTGTGGCTCAGCTTCAGCGCGTAATGCAGCCAACTGCTCACGCGTTTCTTCATAAGTTGTTTCGCGAATAGTTGCCTTTTCATATTCAGACTTATTGACTGACATAGCATTCTCCAATTTTAAATCTGAACTCTTACTTTCAAATATTATTCCTGACTTAGAGACAATTATATTTGCGTTGTATTTGGTAGATTCACCTTTATAATTTTTTTCCGAACTAATCAGCCTAAGTGGAATAGAAATTGACTTTAGTTCGGCTTTTTTTTCATTAATTTGAAAATTTAATTTTGGATAAGGCTCTCCTAATTCAATCTTATAAAAACTACCATCAACCTCAAGCGCACCTTTGTCTATAGCCTCAGAGAGTTTTTCTGAAAGAGATTGCACCAAGTCCGTCCGCTCCTTTTGGCTGCCGGCACTTTCTATAGAGGCTGTCGCATGATCACGTGAGGTAGCTATATGGTCCATTTTTCCATATCGATAGCCACCTTTTAGATTACCTGAGAGGTATTTTTGCAAATCACTATTTTCAGATAGCAGCTTTTCTATTTGTGGATTAACTACCTCTTTGTGATCTGGCTGCTGATCTGTTGATTCTGCTTGTGGTGTAAACGTTTCAGCCATTTTATTTTTATTTAAACTTCTGGTTATTATACCAGATTTATCTAGATAAATCAAACATGTGAAAAATACTCAACGTGTAAAAAAACACCTTAAATTAAGTGTTTTCTGCACCTAAAGGGCAACACGTCAAGCAAAAATACTATTTTTACAGAGTTTTATAAAATACCTCTAAAAAAGACCTATTTTTAGAGGTTGAGCAAATTTAGAGTACGTAAAAGACTATATTGACAGACTTTTTTTCAGATTGATATTGCATGACTAAGTAAGCAGCACTATATTTACTGCACTTTAGGCCCTTAACCCCCCTTTACCCATGGCTACTAAAGCTCTCACTCAGGCGCAAACTATCGCGTCTATCGCCGATGCCGCCGGTATCAGCAAAAAGGAAGCTAAGACTACGCTCGAGGCTCTCCAGACCGCAATCATTAAAAATGATAAGGTCGCTACCCCTTTTGGTATCTTCACAAAGAAGATCAAACCAGCTCGTCCAGCTCGCAAAGGCATCAACCCTTTCACTGGCGAGGAGGCTATGTTTAAAGCTAAGCCAAAAAGCACAGTGGTCAAGTACCGCCCAAACAAAGCTACTAAAGACGCCGTTAGCTAGTCTTGGTTGCTGATTAAGCTTTTCAAAAGCCCTACCGCAAGGTGGGGTTTTTGAAATCAGTGATAGCGGTAAGCCGAACTATACTTTTCGATAGTCTCAGTGCCTTCAGCACTCGTCAAGATACGCTCCCAATACATCCGCATACCAGCTTTGGCTAGATTTATAATCGGCGTACCATCGGGATAATACGGTCCACGCATTTCGGCTGTACGTCCGTCATTCGTACCATAAAAATTGACAGTCAGCTGAGGATCGTCTTCACCTTCAACTACTGATTGAATCAGAATATATTTACCTGTGTTGTTGCGAAACTTTAGATCGACAGAGCCTGTATAGATAGTCGCGTCGAGTCCAGGCGGATAGTAGTAGCGTACTTTGAGACTGTGCGGTCTCTGCGCAACTATTGGCAAACCAGCATCGAGAATTGTGCGAAAAAAAGTGGTCGAAACTTGGCAAACTCCACCACCAATCTCTGGGATCACATCACCACCCTTGATCACGAGCTCTTTACGATAGCCAGCGCGCGAAGTGATCGGCCCAACACGCTCCAGAAATGACCACTCCTCACCCGGTGCGATGAGCTGACCAGTCAGGTACTTCGCAGAAATACTGATATTGTGCTGGCGGTTGGTCGGACTACCAGTGTAGCGCATAGCAGAAGCACCGATCAGCTCAGTAATACCAAGCTCCTGTAAATCGGCGCTAATGGTGACCTCTGCGGGCTGAGCCTGATATGGGATCACAATCTCTCGTATGTCGCCCTCGAGCGCCATAGTGACTAGCTCATATAAGGCATCGATGTCGATACTACGACCATCAACTGCTAGACCGTCGAAGGTCACTCCTCCATCGGCGTCTTTGGAGATGTTGACTGATCGTTTCTTGATCACGACTAGTGGATTGAGCTCACTTGTTACAAACTTGGCGAACTCTGTCCTATTGAGAGTCAACTGAGGCTCACCATCGATACCAGCAAGCTGCTGAACCCCTGGCAGCAAGACAGTCTTGCCAGCTACAAAGTAGCTGGTCTGATAGTCGAACCAAGTCAGTCGTTCAGCAAGTGGTATCGTGAAGCGATTGTACTCAGTGTCCTTGAGCACAAGTGGTTTCTGAATTAGTTTGGCGATTTGACTTTGGAAAGGTCTGATCTCATCAGCAGTCAAAACTGGTAAAACAGGCGCACTACGCACTGTGATTGGACTATTGTTGAGGTGACTGGCTTGTATACGTAATATCACAGCCAGCACGGTGAAATCTGTCTTTGTGCCATTTGCCTCTGGCAAAATCTCTAGCTGACCGTCCGAGTCCAGCGTGACACGTGCATTGATCGGAGTGAACTCAAGACTCGGCTCAGCCAATAGCAGCTGCTCACGCAGACTCGCCTCGTCAAGCGTGACCGTGAGTGGCTCTGCTCCTAGCGTCCAGAGAGCTCCTGTCATCTGGCTCACTACTTCAGTAGCAGAGATGCTCAGACCCAACTGTTTGGCAGTCAATTCGTGCATAGTATCACCGACCTGAAACTGAATCGGTCGTGCGAGATAGTCGGAGATTCGCTGCTCTAGCTCGGCTTGTACGACATCAGATTCGACCAGACTATAGCTTGCATTGGCGATCCTGATACCCCAAGGCATACGCGTCGCAAACTCTTTTTTTAGAGAAAAATAACCTGACTCCAATGCCAAAAACACCGCAAACACCAATATAAACGGCAATACCTTGGAACGACGTAATTTGGCTTTTGCTTTGGGTGACATGAACAAAAAAAGTGTTCTACAAGAGTCAGTATGGCAGTAAGCCAAAGCAGAATCAAGTTACACCTTTAACACCGTTGTCAGTGCAGTTTTATGTTTATTTAGCTCTACTCTTTTGAGGATTTTTTGAACAAAATCATCAGCATCTGATGCGAGTGTCCAATCTGTCGCAGCGAGATCTTTGAGCACAGCGTCTAGTTTTTCATAGCTGGCACCGAGCTCACTCTCATCTGTCACGCCAGCAGCTAGCTCAGCTGTCGGTGGACGTGCGATAATTTCGTTTGGAATTCCTATTACTTTGGCGAGGGCATAGAGATCGGTCTTGTATAGACTACCGACCACCTCGACATCGGCGGCGAAGTCACCGTGCTTGGTGCCATAGCCCAAGAGTAACTCAGATTGATTGGATGTACCGAGCACAAAAGTAGAGTTTGTACGTGCGTAGTGATACAGCATCGTCATGCGCACGCGCGGCGCGATGTTTTGATCGGCTATATCTGAACCTTGCCATGGAATTGCTTTTTTGAGTGTCACGACAGCCTCACCGATCTCGACTGTCTCGGTCTGTACTTCGAACTGCTTAGCGACTTCCTCAGCTAGCCGAGCCGAGACTTCATCAGAGATGCCCGCCTGTGGCAAGATCAATGCGGTAATGTTTTCTGCACCTAGCGCAGCGACAGCGATGGCGAGTGTGACTGCCGAGTCCACCCCACCGGAGAGTCCGAGGACAGCTTTTTGGAAGTTATTTTTATCAGCGAATTTTTTTAGTTCGTCGGCGAGAGCGAGTGCAAGCGGATCGGTAAGTTTTTTAGTCATAATTAAGTAGTGTTATTTAAGTTTGCGACGATTTTCACGTGCGAGATCGCGTTTTTTAATTGTTGCACGCTTATCCCACTTTTTCTTACCACGTCCGAGACCGAGCGTTAATTTTATCTTACCGTGTTTGAGATGTAGATCCAATGGAAAGGCTGAAATACCTTTGCCAGCCAAAGCATTGGTTATTTTCTTGAGTTCATTTTTATTGAGTAACAATTTACGATCTCGCAGTGGCTCGTGTGGCTGGCCCTTAGCATATTTGTACGCTGAGATATTGAGACTCTTGAGCCATGCCTCACCACTAGAATCGACCGAGATAAATGCACCCTTGAGATGTGGACGACTAGTACGCGCAGACTTCGTCTCGCGCCCAGTCAGCACAATCCCCGCCTCGAAAGTCTCGAGGATCTCGTAATGAAACCGCGCCGCACGGTTTTCGGCTATCAAATGGGATGGCAGCTTACTCATTGCTGTATTTTAGCAAACACTACGATATTCGCCTGACCTGAAATCAGTGTAAAAAGTATTACTTAGCATTCCTTGTCATGAAACCAAACGACGAGCAGACTGAACTCATGCTACGCAAACTACTCATCACAATCGCCACTCTGGCAATCCTGCTCGGAGTGCTAGTACTCCACGCAGGTAGCTGGGACAATTTTAAACTGCGCTATTTTTTCCTGACTCAGTACTTCACCGATCAGACTGCGGAGCTAGGTGATCTAGCAGCCAGCAACATCACACCAGAGCAGTACTCTCGCATTGATTTGGCTGAACTCCGAAATGGTGGACCAGGTAAAGACGGGATACCGAGTATTGATAATCCAAAGTTCGATACTGCGGCGACCACACCTTTCGGAGGCGATGAGATTGTCATCGGTATCGAGGTCAACGGTGAGACCAAAGCCTACCCCTACGGAATCCTCAACTGGCATGAGATAGTCAACGATACCGTCGGTGGGGTCAATCTGACAGTCTCGCTCTGTCCGCTCTGTGATACGATCAGTGCTTTTGAGCGCGGTGAAACGACTTTCGGCGTATCGGGCAAGCTCTACCAAAGCTGCCTCGTGATGTACGACCGTGCCGATGATACACTCTACAGTCAGCCTTGGCTGATCGGTATCGTCGGACCAAGTGTGAACAAATCGCTCCAGCACGTACCCGTAGTCAAGACCACGCTCGGTGCGTGGATCGCGCAATACCCCAACTCTCAAATCCTCTCGACCAAGACAGGCTATCGTCGCGACTATTTCCGCTACCCCTATGGCAGCTACTATACCGACGAGCGGATCATCTTCCCGGCTCGCGGGCAAGACCAGCGTACATTGCCTGCCAAGGAGATCATCAGCTATATCTGGGAAGCCGACGACACTACTCCACAAGATCGCTTCGGTGGTGCAAGTATAGAGCTGGTCCACAGTGAACTAAAAAAACTCGGCGAAAAAACTCTCGACTGGCAAGGGCGACAGATCCGTGCCTACTGGGATAGCGAGCTCAGTACTGTCCGCGTCACCGAGCTCGACGGCACACCACTCGTCAGCTCGACCGCCTTTGCTTTCGTTTATCCAGCCTTCTTCGGCGACTGACGTACTACAGCCCGCTCGTTTAAAAATGGCAATACTAGCAGACAAGTAAATGAGGTCGCGATACTAATCCAAATCAGGATCTCAATCGTCGGCACGTGAACGACACTCGCTTCCAGCTCGGCTGGCAGCAGACGGGCATAGAGCCACCCACTCGCCCAAGCTGAGAGTGCCAGACCGATATTCATGATACTCGTAATCATCGCATAGTTCGTTGCCTCCGCTTTCTTCGGCGTGATGAGCACGGCGAGCTTTAGTAGTGGTATGTACGCCAGCATGAAGAGCAGCTCACCAATGAAAGTCTGGAGGTAGAGGAACTTCGCCAATGGGCTGAGATCCACCGCCGTCTGCCAAAAAGCAGTGAATTCACCGCCGAGAATAACCGAAAAAATCATCTCGAAGAAATACACCGGCAGCGCGATGAGCGTCGCCAGCCAATCGACAAGGAAGAAACTGCCGACTGTCTCGGCGTACTCCGGACGTGTAACGGCGAAAGAAGTCAGTCCAAAAAGCCCCGCGATGACCACCGTCCAGAGCAACAGTTTTTTGAGGTGAATCCGGTCAAAGATCTTGACCGCGAGGATCACTGCGAGGATACTCGCCACCTGCGCCGAGGTATCGACGAAGCCGAGTAGCTCGGGCGAGAGACTGAGGTTGTCCTTGAGATAAAAAAACATCGGACTCCCCACACCTGGGTTGAACCGCCAGAGCAAGATAAAGAGTGCGGCGATGAAGATCATACCCGTCGTTAGCTTGAGCTTCTTGAGCTTGTAAAAGTACACCGCCATCCAAACGAAAAACGCACCCCAGAGTACGGTGGCGATCAGCGTAGCAGGTAAATTCAAGGCAGTGGCGAACTGCTCACTGTAAATCAAATTGCTCACAATCAGTACGAAAATCACGAGCATAGAGGCGATAAAAGGCGGCGTTAGCTCCTCCCGTGCTTCGTGTTCGAGTTTGCCTGTCACCTTCTGCTCACGAATAAAGAATGAGGCAACGAAAGTCAGCAGTGGCAATACCGCGAGGATCGCGTACATGCCATGCGGACTGACCAGCTCGCGCGTGATTAGCAGACCGGAGAAGAACGCCGTGATAAACGCCGCCACGCGAATCGAAGCCTGCGTCAAACCTTGGAGGCGCGCCGCATTGGCAGGAGTCGTCTGCTCGACAATGAAACCGTCCGTCGCCACATCTGTCAGTCCGAGCCCAACATTCGCGATGATGAGCGGAATTAAGAAACTGGCGAAATCGTAACTGTAAAATGCAATCACCGCATACGCCGCTGCCGCGATGAGCGGTCCGATGTGGAGGTACGGCCGCCGCCTGTAGCCACCGATCGGCAGCAGATCTGTGAGCAGACCGTAGAGCGGCTTGATGCTCCATGGGATCACACTCGCCGCCCCGATCAGACCAATCTGATAAAAATCCAGACCAAACTGCTCCCGTAAGATCAGCGAAGCCGCAATCGCGGTGATCCCACCGCTCCCCTGCACGAAGTAAACAATCGAGATGAAAAACTCGTTGAAGTTCTGCCACGGTGAGAAGTCACGGAGGCGAGCAGTGATAGCAGTCATATTGGGGATTGAATTAGGTTTGGGCAATGATAACAAAAAACCGCCTGAAGCGGCTAAT
>CAYVMX010000011.1:8797-35717 GCA_964452725.1 uncultured Candidatus Peribacteria bacterium
ACTTGTGTGGCGCGAGAGACGGGATTTGAACCCGCGACCTCCGCCGTGACAGGGCGGCGCTCTAACCAACTGAGCTACTCCCGCGTGAGAGCCGGAGAAGTCTAACGGAAGTATAAAAAGCGAGCAAGCGTATACTTGCCCGCCCTTACCAAATCCAAACTTATTTAATCTCTCCGATACCGCCAGACTTTTCGTGCCATCAGCCAGACCGCTTTTAGCAAGATAACTGCCAGCACAATGTAAACGATCGCCTGAACTGCTCGCAGTGTGTAAATAACTAGTAAGAGTGTGACTCCTTGAAAGAAATCATTGATGCTAGTAAAGAAACTCTGAATTTCAGATTTCCAACTATCAGCGATTTGTTGCCAGTCAATCAAACGGTTTTCGTAGACCGAGACGGAAAATTGTGTATATTTAATTCGTTCGAGCTGCTGGGTTTTGTTACGCTCGTAAGATTCAATCTGAGCAGCAATCTGGCGACGTTCATTGGCCAGACGCTCAATCGTGTTGAGCTTGAGTTCGATCAATTTTGTTAGACTTTCAATATCCTGCTTGCGTGTAGCCAATTTGGTCAGCTCATCATAGCTTGTCTGAGCCTCAGCGAGAGTTGTCTCGATACCAGTGAGCTTTTGATTGAGAATATCTAACTCATCAGTCAAACCCTCGATCGTGCGCTGGATCGTATAAACATTGGAATTAGTATTCTCTGGATTGAATTCTTCGAGTAGAGTGAGAATCGCGGCAGCTTTTTCTTTGAGGACTTTGAAAGTGTAGTTACAGCTACGATTTGATTCATTTGCATTTTCGAAGATCACATCCTCACGACTCTTGAGTGCGGCGATAGTCGTACAGATCTCTGTCTTGTCATTTGGTCGATAGTTGACACTGTAGTCCTGTACTTCATAATCTTCGGCATTTTGGTCTATAGCACCACCTGGAAATGGTGGTAGTGGTGGTGGAATCCCAATCCCATTGTCAAGAAGTGAAGTTTTGGCATAGTCGCCGCCATAGCGCGGACCAGCGAAAGGTTCGACAATCGTACGAATAGAAAACGAAACCAACATCGCCACGACTGCAAGTCCGATGAAACCGAGCAGCGCAACGCCAATTACCTTAGCAATTGATTTGGTCGACCAGTCGAAGTTCTGGAAGAAATTCATAATAAAAAAGTTAGAGCAGGAGCAAGTTTACTCTTCTTTGAATTACATTTACAAATCTTCTACTCCCACTCGATCGTCCCTGGTGGCTTATTTGTGAGATCATAAAAGACGTACTCGATCTGCTTGTCCTTACCAATCTTTTTCGCCATTTCGCTCACCGTTCCTTTGGGCAGCGGGGAAAAAGCCGCAGTCATTGCCTCTTGGCTTTCGACTGGTCGCAAGATAATCGACTCTTGTGCACCATCGGAGCTGACAGGTGCGAGCACGACGGGCATTTGCCACACTTTGTCATAGAGCTTTTTTGTACGGAGGGTCTGTGTCGCTAGCTCATCGGCAGCCTGAAGTAAGGCAATCCGCTCGATAGTGAGCTTCGCTGGTTGTGCTTGAAAGCTACGCGGAGCGGTCACAGTGCTGACACAGAGCAAGACGCGGTTGATGTCAGAGAATTTGTTGATAATGGCAGTGGCAACCTCATCGAGCCGTGCCCAGTCACGCGAGGCAGTGAAAAGTGCGACTGGGTGGCGGTATGTCCGTGCATCACCCTGTACGCCGACAGATTTGATCGGTAGGACTTTTGCTTTGAGCTTCCACTTACGCCTAATCTCCGCCTCGACCTTGGCAGCAGTTTTGAGCTTTTCTTCACGCGTAGTACAGAGGATCCGCACGCCTAGTCCTGGCCCAGGGAAGGGGTGACGATCAATCAGCTTTTTTGGCAACTTGAGCTTACGACCGACTGCGCGTACTTCATCTTTGTATAGTTCAGCCAGCGGCTCGACGATGAGACCTTGTTCAATCATTTTTTCAATCTCGGGTACGCGGTTGTGGTGAGTCTTGATCTTGTCGGAGTGCTGCGTACCAGCCGACTCGATAGTATCGGGGTAGATCGTCCCCTGTCCGAGTAGCCACTGGCGCGGATTGAAACGCAGACGTTTGAGCGCTTTACGCTGGACTTTGAGAAAGACGCGCCCGATGATACCGCGTTTGTCTTCGGGATCGGTAGCATTCTGGAGTGCCGCGAGGAAGTGCGCCGCCTCTTTGGCAACGTGGAGATTGTCGAAGCCGGCGTTTTTCAAATTTTGGACGACCCAGTCCGCCTCGCCCACTCGCATGAGTCCGTGGTCTACGAGCAAACCGAAAACGCGTTTTTTACCCAGAGCTTTCTCCAGTAGTGCAAAAGCGACGGTACTATCCACTCCGCCGGAGACAAGTAAAAAAACCTTGCGCTGACCGACCTGCTTTTTGATCTTCGCGATCTCAGCTTTGAGGAAACGCTCCATAGTCCAGCTCGGTTTGGCTTTTGTGAGTTTGACGAAATTTTGAAGTAACCGCTCCCCGATCTCGGTGTGTACTACCTCGGGGTGAAACTGAAGACCGTAGATCCGGCGTTTTTCATCTGCTACTGTGGCATACTCGCAGTCACCAGTACTCGCCAGCACTGCAAAACCCTCTGGCAGCTTGACTACTTCGTCCCAGTGACTCATCCAGACTGTCGAGCTCTTTGGCATGCCCTTTAGAATGTCATTCTGAGCGGAGCGGAGCGGAGTCGAAGAATCTCGTCGTATTTTCAAAGTCGCTGGTCCATACTCCGGAGTCTTCCCTTTTTTTACTTTACCCCCGAGCAGCTGCATCGCGAGCTGATGCCCGTAGCAGATCGCGAGGATCGGTTTTTTGAGGTTGAAAATCGCGGGGTCGATAGTCGGAGCCTCGGCACGCACCACACTCTGCGGACCACCTGAGAGCACGATACCCTTGTAATCCTTCAAACTATCTGGTGTCGCAGACTCGGGCAGCACGATCTCTGCCAGCACTCCAGCCCGCCGAATCCGACTCGCAATCAAGTGCGCATACTGCCCGCCGAAGTCGATCACTGCGATTTTGTCCATTGCGATGAGTTTAGCACTCATCTCGCAATTCTCGAGTACTATCCGACTGTTTACTGTTTGCTGTAAACTAATGTTCGTGATTGTCTTCGACGATATCTCGATGCAGTTCCACCGGCTCACAGTCCTCGATCGTGTGAGTTTTCAGATCGGTGGTGGTGAGTTCGTCTCTGTCGTAGGTGCGTCTGGCGCTGGTAAATCGACACTCATCAATCTACTCATCGGTGCTCTCCGTCCGACGAGTGGGCAGATCCGCGTAGACGACCACATCGTCAACAAAATGAGCGAGACAACACTCGCTCTCTACCGCCGCAAGCTGGGCATTGTCTTCCAAGACTTCAAACTCCTACCCAAGAAAACTGTCTACGAAAACGTCGCCTTTGCGCTAGAAGTCTGTGGTGAATCAAATGGACTAATCAAAAAACGTGTACCAGAGGTACTTGAGATCGTCGGGCTGACAGAACGCGCCCGTGCCTTCCCTGCCACGCTCAGTGGTGGCGAGCGCCAACGCGTCGGTATCGCCCGAGCACTCGTCCATCGCCCAGCACTAATCATCGCCGATGAACCGACTGGTCAGCTCGACCCTACGACAGGTAGCGAGATCATCGACCTACTACTCCGGATCAACACAACTGGTACAACCGTGATCCTCGCTACTCATGACCGCGAGACAGTCGATCGAATCCAAAAGCGTGTCATACGACTAGAGCAAGGCAAACTAGTATCAGATCTCGCCGAAGCTGGGTATAATCTAGCCTCTACTCATGAATAAAAAATATAAATCTGCTGGTGTCGATATCGCTGCGGGTGACACAGCCTCCTCGCTCGCTGGACGACTCGCTGCGACGACCTTCGCTACGCGCGCACGACGAATCGGTAAACCAATCCGCCTACCAGGTGGCTTTGCTGGTGCACTCGACTTCGGACAGTTTTTCATCACTCAGTGCGACGACGGCACAGGGACCAAGATGGCAGTTGCCGAAGCCATCGGCAAGTACGATACAATCGGCTATGATCTCGCTGCGATGGTCACCGACGACGCAGTCTGTCTCGGTGCCGAAGTGATCTCACTGTCCAACACACTCGACGTACCAAAAGTGAATCAGCAACACATCGGCGCACTACTCAAAGGTCTCGCCAAAGCTTGCCGAGAGCAAAGCATTGTAATACCTGGTGGTGAGATCGCCGAGGTCGGACAAACTGTCACGGGCTACGTCTGGAATGCGACAGCCATTGGCATTGTAACTAAAAAAAGATTGATTGACGGCTCAAAAATTAAAGCGGGAGATATCATAATAGCCCTGAAAGAGTCTGGTCTTCGTAGCAATGGCTTTAGTTTGGCACGACACATCCTAACGAAAAAATTTGGTAAAAATTGGTACAAGCAAAAATATGGCAATAGAACTTGGGGACAACTCCTCCTCACACCAAGCAAGCTTTATCATGCCGCAATCCTAAATTTGATCGGACGCTATGACGAAAAACCAAAGGTCAAAGTCCACGGCATAGTCCACATCACAGGTGGTGGCATTCCAGGCAACTTACCACGAGTTTTTCGTAATAAAAAATTCGGTGCTAGCCTACCAAACCTCTGGCAGCCAGCGAGCTGGATACGCGAGCTGATCCAGCTAGGGAAAGTTTCGACTAGCGAGGCACGCTCAGTCTGGTGTCTAGGTAGCGGCATGCTCGTGATCGTCCCACCACAAGCAGTGACAAAAACATTACAATTGCTCAAACAATCCAAAATCCAAGCCCGTGTCGCTGGTGAGATAAATCTAAGCGGCAAAATCACTTTTTAGCTAAAATGATACTCCACTAAAAGCTACACCCTATGAAACTCTGGCAGTCCAAAAATTCAACTCCACTCGATCCAATGATCGAAAGATTTACGATCGGAAGTGATCTATATCTCGACGAATATCTGATCGGCTATGATGCAGCTGCCAGTGCCGCACACGCTTACATGCTGACACAGCAGGGCTATTTGAAAAAAACAGAATTTGCCAAAGTCAAAAAAGTACTAAAAGAAATCTACAGCAAGGCTGTCAAACATGGATATCGCCTTCAAGGCGGAAGACATGAGGACGGCCACAGTGCGATCGAGTCTGTACTGACCAAAAAGCTCGGTGAACTCGGTGGCAAGATCCACCTCGGACGCAGTCGCAATGACCAATCCGCTACAGCGATCCGCCTCTTTGCCAAAAATGAATTATTCCAAATCCGCACAGAGATCTTGAATGTAATTGAGATGCTACTCCAGCGTGCTCAAAAATACGCCCAAGTACCAATGCCAGGCTACACTCACATGCGTCCAGCTATGGTTAGCACGTTAGGACATTTCTTCGCAGCATTTGCTGAAAGTCTCACCGATGACTATATCACTGTCGCAGCTGCTAGCGAGCTATCCGACTCTTGCCCACTCGGTGGTGCAGCTGGCTATGGTACGACCGCGACCATCGACCGCGCTCTGACCTCTCGCCTACTCGGCTTTGCCAAAGTCCAAAACAACACACTCGCTGTACAAATCAGTCGTGGCAAACTAGAGACAGCTATACTCAGCGCTCTGACCAATGTTGGACTGACACTTTCGCGCCTAGCGAATGATTTGATTTACTTTAGCGCACCCGAATTTGATTTCTTTAGTCTGACCGAAGCAGTGGCTACTGGTAGCAGCATCATGCCACAAAAGCGTAACCCCGATGCGCTCGAAATCATCCGCGGTAACGCTGGCATGTTGGTCGGCTACACCACCCAAATCGCCACCATCACAAAAGGTCTACCTGCTGGCTACCAGCGCGACCTCCAACTAACCAAACATCCCTTCATCGAAGGAGTCAAAACTGCCAAGTACTCACTCCGCGCGTTACAGATCGTGCTAAATAACCTCATCGTCGCCAAAGATAAGCTCCGTACAGCTGCGAGCAGACCAGAGCTTTTCGCAGCAAACATCGCCAATGATCTGGTCCTCAAAAAAGGTTTATCTTTCCGAGAGGCCTATCGCCAAGTCAAGACCAGCTACACTCAGGCAACTTTTCGCAGTACAGGCATTTTTGATGACACACCAGACTTCAACCCGCTTCACAATATCGCTAAGAAAAGCGGACTCGGCATGCCAGGCAATCTAAACCTCGGATCAACCAAACGCCTAGCTGTAGCAGCCAAACGAGCAACCAATGCCGAGCAACGCAAATTTACTAAAGCGATACAAAAAATCTGGCAACTTTGATACAATTTACAATTAGCGACTATCAGCTTACAATGCTCTGGTCTTTTTGTTTTCTATTTCCCCAAAACCATGCCCGAAACTACTAAATGTCCAAAGTGCGATGGCAAAATCACACTCGCAGAAAACACCGAAGTTGGCGAAATCCTAACCTGCGATGAATGCTCTGCCGAGCTAGAGGTAAAATCACTCGAACCTGTCGAACTGATTGATGCACCCGCTGTCCAAGAGGACTGGGGCGAGTAAAAAATAAGAGATAAACAATACACAGTGGGAGACTGTTATTGGGACGAACTAGGTGTTTTTTGGTATAATCTAAACCTAATCTCCATTTATGAAGCTCGGTATTTTTTACTCTCACCCTCGTATCGAAGAAAAGGCGCTTTTTGCAGCGGCAGAGGCAGATAGTGATATTGAGCTGATCAAAATCAAAGACTCCGAGCTAATTTTTGATATTCACGAGGCCTCTGTCTTCGCACAGTGTGATGTCGTACTACTACGAAGTATCAGCCATACGAAGAACTACTACGCCGCACAAGTCATAGCCGCCAAAGGTCAACTCAGTGACGGCAGTACAGCCCACGCCGCCAGAGCTGTCAATAACTTCGAGACTATCGCACTCTGTGGCGACAAATTCCTCACTAGCTCAAAACTCGCTGAAAGCGGCATACCGACACCCAAAACCAAGATCTGCTTCGATGCCGACCAAGCTCTCCAAACTATCGATGAGTGGGGCTATCCTGTAGTACTCAAACCTGTCGTCGGTAGCTGGGGCCGACTCCTGAGTAAGATCAATGATAGAGATGCTGCCGAGACTATCCTCGAACACAAGACTGTACTGGGAGGTATCGCTCATTCCAATATTTTTTATGTTCAAGAGTACATCGACAAAAAAACTAAACGAGATATCCGAGCGATTGTAATCGGTGACGAAATCGTAGCAGCTATGTATCGTAGCACCGAACACTGGGTGACAAACACTGCTCAAGGGGCAACAGTCAAACCATGCGAAATCACGACCGAGCTACAGGAGCTCACACTCGCAGCTGCCAAGGCTGTCACAAATAACACACCTGCCCTGCTCGGTGTAGACCTGATCGAAACAACTGATGGACTCAAAGTCATCGAAGTAAATAGCGGCGTCGAATGGCACGGACTGATCGAGACTACGACAGTAGACTTACCTGCAAAAATCCTAGAATTCTGTAAAAACATCGCCAAATGAAAACTCTAACTGCTGCCGTCCTCGGTGCTAGTGGCTACGTCGGTGGTGAGCTGACCAGACTACTCCTCGGTCACGCTGGTTTTGATTTGAAATATGTGACGAGTGAGAGCAACGCTGGCAAACCACTCGGCAAAATTCATCCCAATCTCCGTGGAGCAACTACTTTAAAATTTGTAAAACTCGCTGATGTCGAAAAAGTCGATGTAATCTTTAGTTGTCTACCACACGGCACACTCGCACCCCAATATGAGCAAATCTCTCAGCTGGGAGCTAAAATCATCGACTGCTCGGCAGACTTCCGACTGGCTGACTCCGCCGCATACGAAAAATGGTACGGCGCAGCCCACCCAAAACCAGAGCTATTGAAGGATTTTGTCTGTGGTATCCCCGAGCTACACAGTGCGAAGCTGAAGAAGGCAGCTAAGATCGCCATCGCGGGCTGTACCGCTACCGCTGCGATCCTCGCACTCGCGCCACTCGTACAGGCCAAGCTAATCGATCTAGAAAAAATCGTACTGGATATCAAGACTGGCTCATCAGGTAGTGGCAACAAACCCAATATCGGCAGCCACCACCCCGAGCGAGCTGGTATCATTCGCAGCTATAAGCTCGCTGGACACCGTCACACCGGCGAGGTCGTCAGCCAGCTCGGACTATCGACCATACCAGGCTATTCGGTGACGAGCGTACCGACTGTCCGCGGTATTGTCTGCCACGCGCACACCTTCCCAGTGAAAGATCTAACCAACAAAGATCTCTGGCAACTTTATCGAGATTTCTATGGCAAGCAGCCTTTTGTTCGACTAGTTGCGGAGCCATCTGGTCCACACGCACTACCAGAGCCCAAAATCCTGTCTGGTACGAACTACTGTGACATCGGCTGGGTGCTAGATAAAAATTCTGGTCAGCTCGTCATTGTCACAGCACTGGACAACCTCATGAAAGGCGCAGCCGGACAGGCTATCCAAGCAGCCAATCTCGCCTGTGGTTTCGACGAAACTACAGGACTAGAGTTCCTTGGCCTACATCCTGCAAACTAGATGACCTTGCTTATTTTAAAGCTCGGTGGCGGCAAGGAACTACTCCAGCCTGAAACACAGGCGCAGTTTTGTCATGACGTAGCAATACACGCAAAAGACAATGACATAATAATAATCAACGGCGCGAACTCACGCCTGACGACAGTCCAAGCCGAACGCGGTATCACACCTCGTATACTCACAAGTGAGCGCGGTGAGCAGAGTCGCTACACCGATGAGCAAACTCTCGAACTACTCAAGGAGGTCTATGGCGCGGTAAATACCGAACTGGTGACACTTTTGAGCAAAGCAGGCATACAAGCTAGTGGTCACTTCGGCTCAGATGAAAGTCTGATAGTCGCCCGACAGCACGGTAAACAGCGTATAGTCGAAGACAATAAGGTCAAAGTAATCGAAGGCGATCTCACCGGTCGTATCGAAAGTGTAAATACCGACAAACTATATAGTCTACTGGCGGACAAACAGGTCGTAGTCCTCACTCCCCCTGCCATCACAGCCGATGGTACAGAGGTAAATGTCGACGGTGACAAGATGGCAGCCGCAATCGCCAAAGCACTCAAAGCCGACAAGCTAATCTTCTTTTCCGATACAGCTGGGCTACTGGCTAATATCGAAGACCCCAAGAGTACAATCCATGATATCAAGGCCAGCGAAGCCGATCAGTACGCCAAGGGGCGTATGAAAAAGAAAGTCCTCAGTGCCACCAGAGCGATCATAGCTGGCGTTGGCGAGGTCATGTTTGCCGATGGTCGCAGAGCAATGCCGCTGACCGACGCACTCACCGGAGCAGGTACACACGTCATTTAGACTATTTTTTATGATTTTCAAAACTGATCTTTTGGCTTATCTAAGCCATTTTTCGGCTATAGCTAACAATACACTTGTTTTTCTCTTTAAAATTTGCTAAAGTAAAGTTGTTCAGTTTCGAATATTAATTACTTTTTAAACAAAAAAATCATGAACGATCAACTAGATAAGTGGCTCAATAAAAATGTAGCTGACTCGACTCCAAGTCCAAAGCCAGCTTCACCGAAACCACCAGCTCCAACAACGAGCAAAACAAATCACGTACCTGCGAAAAAAACTCCTCACTCGCACCCATCAACGGTAAAGACAACCCACACTCCAGTAAAGAAACACCCAGCGCCAGCCCACAAGCCCAAGCAACCTCGCCCGACAGTCGGTAGCCAGCAGAAAGGTCCAGCGCGGAAGCTGCCCTTCGACCTCAATGACGGCAAAGTCCGCTACATACCACTCGGTGGTATGGAAGAGGTGGGACGCAACATGGCTGCTTGTTTTTATAAAAATGATATCGTACTTGTCGACTGCGGATTGCAATTCCCCGAGGCTGATATGTTTGGTATCGACTATGTCGTACCCGATGTCAGTATGCTCGAACCGCTGAAAGACAAGATCCGCGGTATCGTCATCACACATGGTCATCTCGACCACATCGGTGCCCTACCACACATCCTGCCAAAGCTAGGATTCCCGACTCTCTACGGTACACCACTGACACTCGGTCTAGCACGCAAACGCTTGGAAGAGTATGCCCTCGTAGAAAAAACTACCTTTCGAATAATCGATCCAGCTAAAGACAAAATCCAACTCGGACAGATTGGCGTGGAGTTTTTCCGTGTCAATCATAGTATCCCCGACGGTGTCGGTCTCGCACTTGTCACACCAAACGGTATCATCACTCACACTGGTGATTTTAAATTCGATTTCACTCCAGCCGATGGTATCCCAGCTGATTTTGGCAAAATTGCTGAGCTTGGTAAGCGTGGTGTCACACTCGCCTTCGCCGATAGCACAAATGCCGAAAAACCAGGCTATACAATCAGTGAAAGTGTCATCGCCAAAAATCTCGCTGCCACAATAGAAAAAGCCAAAGGACGCATCATCGTTGCCACATTTAGTAGCCTCATTGGACGCATTCAGCATATTTTGAGTGCTGCCGTCAAAACCAATCGCAAAGTCTTTGTCTCTGGTCGCAGCATGATCCAAAATATCGAAATGGCAGTCAAACTCGGTTATCTCAAAGTCCCCCAAGGACTCCTACGTCAACTCAAGAAAGGCACAGACATCAGCAAGCTGCCACCAAATAAAATGATGATCCTCTGCACTGGTAGTCAAGGCGAAGAACTTTCGGCACTGACACGGATCGGACTCGGCGAACACAGCACTATCAAGATCAAAGACGGCGATACAGTTGTCTTTAGTAGTACACCAATCATCGGCAATGAACGCGCAGTTGTCTCGGTTATGAATAATCTCCTCCGACTTGGTGCAAATGTAATTACCAATAAACACCTTGATGTACACACCTCTGGTCATGCCAGCCAAGAAGACTTGAAGCTCATGCACTCACTGCTCAGACCCAAACACCTCGTACCAGTCCATGGTGAACTCCACATGCGCAGCGCGCACAAAATACTCGCCAACGGTATCGGTATACCAGAAAACAATGTCCTCCTGCTCGACAACGGTGATATCGTAGAGCTAGCCCCAGGTGGTATAGTCCGCAAAAGTAAAACTAAAATCCGTATCGATAATATCATGATCGATGGACTCGGTGTCGGTGATATCGGTACGCAGGTGATCCGCGAACGCGCCATCATGAGTGAAAATGGCGTCGTACTCTTGATCTTCAAGGCCTATGCCAGCAGCGGCAAGCTCGTCGGTGATCCCGATATTGTTTCCCGTGGGTTTATTTACATGAAGGAAAGTAACGCTATCGTCGAAGAAACTAAGAAGGTCGCCAAAAAGGCTTATGAAGAATCAATCACCGCCGGACAAAAAGATTATAAGGAAGTCCGCTTCGCTGTAATCAAGGCTGTCGAGCGCTTTATCCGCCAGAGGATTGACCGCGAACCACTAGTCTTACCATTTACAGTGAAGATTTAGGGCTGCATCGTCCTAAGTCTGCTCAAGTTAACAACTAAAAACCGCTTCATCTCTGAAGCGGTTTTGCTAGAAATCAAATGTGAATGTCGGACTAAAGCTGGCTAGCTACGCTACGACGACGCCAGAGATACGCACCTAGCAAAGCAACCAAAGTCGTCATTGCCAGAGTTTCGACTGGACCGGATTCTGCAAGGTTCGGTTTGGCTGGTGCAGCCTCACGAGGAGTGCTATCAGTTAGATTTGAAGTAGTAGAGTCAACTACAGGATCTGAAGTAGAAGTAGGATCAGCTACAAGACCTGAAACATCAACAACCAATGGTACAACAGTAACCTCCTTTGAGTAGTTGGGACTACCAAGCATAGTACCAGTAGAGTCTTCAGCAGCTACAGCAAAGTAATAAGTCTGCTCAGCCTTCAGTCCAGTTACTTCATACTGTGTGATATTGTCCGTCACGATAGACTCTGCATAGATACCACCATCTGTCGCGACACTATCAGGACCGTAGTAGATAGTATAAGAGTCTGCGCCAGCGACCTTTTTCCAGGTCAACGTGACAGCTTCTGAACCAGCAGTAACGACGAGATCACTTACATCAGGGAGATACCGCACCGATTGTGCTTGAGTGCTACTCAGCGGCAGCAAGAGTAATACTAGCGTAGTCACGAGAAGCAGTTTAAGCTTGGTCATAGTTGATTTGGTTATTTATTTTATTTTTTCAGATTATTTTATCAGATTCGGCACAAAAAGTCAAGCCCCGCACCAAATGTTAAAACAAACCCTCCGTACCGCTGTACTCGGACTACTAAACTGGCTCGCCAGCTGGCGGCTCACACCAGATATGACAATCATCGGTATTACAGGTTCTGTCGGTAAGACTACCACCAAAGAAGCCACTGCCAAGGTCCTCGCAATGCGCTATTCCATACATACCAATCAAAAGAGCTTCAATTCAGAATTTGGCGTACCTCTGACAATCCTCGAACAAGAGTCTGGATACTCCTCTCCTCTAAATTGGCTACTGATTTTATTAAAAAGTTTTGGCAAAGGCTTTACCAAACTGGCAGCAGAAAAGCTCATACTCGAACTAGGTGTCGATGCACCTGGGGATTTGGACAAACTACTAAAGCTAGTCCAGCCAAGTATCGGTGTCGTCACGACTATCGCACCAGTACACCTCGCTGCTAGACAGTTTCACTCTATTGAAGAGATAGCCACAGAAAAGGCCAAACTAGTCGCCAGCCTACCTGCGACTGGTGTAGCGATCCTAAATGCTGATGATCCACGTGTCACTACAATGGTCACTCCAGCCCAACGACTGACTTTTGGCATCACTGAGCCAGCCGACCTGACAGCAAGCGATATCGTAGAATCCCTCAACGGTCTAAGCACAACCATCACCTATAAAGATCAAAGTGAAAAACTTACTGTACCAATCCTCGGACAACACAATCTCTACTCGCTCCTTGCCGCGATCTGCGTCGGACTCGCCAGCGAGCTACCTCTCAAGGCTTGCATCACCGCACTCACTGACTTCCAACTGCCACCTGGTCGATTAAATTTATTAAATGGTGTCAATGGCAGTCGTATAATCGACGGCAGCTACAATGCCAATCCAGCCAGTATCCGTGCTGCACTGATCACACTGGGCAAACTAAAAACTCCAGGACGCAAAATTGTACTGCTAGGACAGATGAATGATCTAGGTACAGAGTCTGGACATCTCCATCACGAGCTCGGCACCACAGCCGCAGCCGTCGCCGACGAAGTGATCGGTGTTGCTGGTGAAGCTTGGGGTTGTGTCACTGCTGCCAAAGCAGCTGGAATACCAGCCAAGTTTTTTACCACTGCCGAAGAAGCCGCTGACTATCTCGCCCCCAGCTACCGACTACAAGCTGGCGATCTACTCCTAGTGAAGGGCAGTCAAAATGGTATCCGCCTCGAACATGCCATCGCAAAGCTGCTCGCTGATCCAGCCGATCTGCAGTTACTCTGTCGTCAAGACGAATATTGGCAGACTCATTGACTTGCACAAATAGTAACTCTATGGTAAAATAGAAAGAAATGTCTTAAATAAATACCAAACAAAATGCCAATCAATCTACCAATCCTCCTTGCGCGTCAAATCAAAGCTGGTGCTTCAGATCTCCATCTCGTCACCGGCGAAGCACCACTACTTCGACTACCAAATGGTAAACTCGAATCAATCACAGAAGAAGAAACTCTCACTGAAAAAGATATTGAAGAGGCACTTATTGGTCTCGCTGGCGATACTGGCATAGAGCGCTTTCGCGCAGAAAAAGAGTTTGAAGTAGGTTTTTCTGGTGAGGGGATTGGTCGCTTTCGTGCGACTTTTTATCATGAAAACAACGGACCATCTGCTGCAATTCGTGCAATTCCATTTCAGATACCCACTCCAAAAGAGCTAGATATCCCACAAATAATCCTTGATACCATCGACCGTCAAGATGGCCTAGTGCTCATCACCGGACCAAATGGTCACGGTAAATCCACCACACTCGCTAGCATCATCGACTATATCAATGCTCGTCGTGAGGCACACATCATTACGATTGAAGATCCGATTGAGTTTGTCTTTGAACGCAAGAAATCCGTCATCAGTCAACGAGCCGTTGGGCAAGATACCAAATCTTTTCCAGCTGCAGTGAAACACACACTCCGCCAAGATGTCGACGTGATCGTCGTCGGAGAGATGCGTGACCTAGAGACAATTAGCACCGTACTCACACTCGCCGAGACAGGTCATCTAGTCCTCGCCACACTCCACACTCACGATGCACCACGTGCTATTCAGAGGATTGTCGATGTCTTCCCTGCCAATCAACAACAGCAAATCGCGCTCCAGCTCAGCCATAGCCTGACAGCTGTTATGAGTCAACGACTCATACCTACTGCCGACGGCAAGGGTCGCACCTGCGCCCGTGAGATTTTGCTAGCAAACGATGGTGTCCGCAACGCAATCCGTGAGCACCGCCTCAGCGAGCTCTATAGCCAAATCCAAATCAATCGCGAAGCTGGTATGCAATCTTTCGATGACAGTCTGCTAGATCTAGTACAACGCAATATAGTCTCAGCCAAACAAGCAGAATTTTATGCACAAGATGCCGAACAACTCCGTGCACGTATCAAAGACTAGTTCTCTTAATTTTTCTGATTTTACTTTTACTTTGCATTTGAAACTCCACCTCAGCCTTATCGGCTGCCAAACTAAGGAAAGTCGCAAGCTGACGCAAAGAATCGGGATCAGTGACAAACTGAGATGAAAGCAAAGCACTAGTGTCGTCCAACACATTGACGAAAACCAACGGACGCTTGGAGTAATCTAGCTCGGCAGTCACTTCAAATGTTAGACCTTCGACAGTCAGCATATCGATCATAACTTCAGATGAGAAAACAGCCATAGGAAGAAAGTTAGAAATAAAGTTAGAGAAACCACTAAGTAGATCGTAAATCTTGAAATGTGTATGCTTACAAGAGCAAATGTAGATCGACTATTCGTATTGAAAGCTAACAATCCGTTAGCAGAAGTTCAAACACTTTCCCTTGACACTACATAACAACTTGTTAGATTGTAATTGTCTAATTTTATCCTTTCTATGTTTCCAAACAAACTTCGCGAGCTGATCGACGTTCGTAACCTTAGTCTGCGCAAAGTCGAAAAAATAACTGGCATCTCCAACGCACATCTCTCCATGATGCGTTCTGGCAAACGACCAATCTCCACGAGTAACTGGATCAAGATTTTGACCGGTGTGGAGCAGCTCAGTACTGTCAATGCAAAAGCAACTCTCGCACGGTGGCAGATAGAAGCCGCCACACGCTATCTCCCACATACTGAGGTAGCTACACTCGCTCAAACAAAAACACCCTATATCACTGCCAAAGATCTTGAACAGTACCTCATCAAACAAGGACTCACTACCAAGCAAATCACAGAGATAAAAAAACAGATCACGACCTTTTGTAAGAAAAATAAACAAAAGCAATAATGCCTGAATCCAAGCAAAGTAAGCTATATCACAAAGCCACTGCCACAGCAGCAGGCGAAATGCCTCGTGAAAAAATGATTGAACGCGGACCACAAAGCCTGTCCGACAGTGAGCTGGTCGCGATCCTACTCAATACTGGCTACAAAGGTCTCGACGTCAGTACCCTGTCGAAACTCTTGGTCAAAGACTTTGGACTCAAAGGACTCTTTACCAGCTTCAACGCCGTCGGTGACCTTGCGAGCGCGACCGAACTGCCACCCGCAAAATCCTGCTCACTCTCAGCCGTCGGTGAGATTATCCGTCGACTCACTGCCAAAGATCGCGCCGAGATCAGCTGCGCCGCCGACGCTTTTGAGTACTTCTCCGACCTACAAACTGCTCGCCGCGAACAAGTCCGCATCGTTTGCTTAAACGCTGAAAACATCGCCTTTTACTCAGAGAACGTCGCCCTCGGCGGTGAAAATCAAACCACTTGCCCACTCATAGCGATCTTTCACCCACCCGTCCGGCTCTACTCACAGAGGATCATCATCGCGCACAATCATCCCCGCGGCAAAGCCACACCGTCAGACGAAGACCTCACCTGGCATACAGAGCTACTCGCCACTGCCGAAAAACTTGGCGTCGAAATCATTGACCACATCATCGTCGGCACAAAAGATTTTTACAGCTTCACCGAAGAAGCATAGAAACCCATTCAAAATCAAAACTAAATATTGCAATGTTGGATTTTTGCCATAAACTAATTTATAGTTTCTAATCATCAACCCTACAATATGCTTATTCGCACAAATCTCTTCACATTAAATGGCACTCGCCTAGTCCTACGCGATGAAAATCGCGAAGAACGTCTCACGGGTATTCCACTGGCAATCATCCGTGAAGTCTACCTAAACAATCAGATCTCTGTCGAAAAACTCACAGAACGCATCGGTAATGAAGAAATGAAAACTGGCACAATCTCTGTACACAAAAGTCGCTTAAAAAGAATCTTTGGCTTCGCGCCTATCTTGCTAGACAAAGGAATCTTAAGCGTACCTTCTAATATTAAAATTTTGAAAACAATCGACAACGGACTTTCAATGTCCGAACAGCTAAGTGACATCGCTATCCGAGTCGACCACCTCCATGAGCACGCCGAAGAGCTACAAAGCTGGATTGCACGCAATAAAAAACCAGTCCTCGCCTCCACAGCCATCGTCATTGTTCTCGGTATACTGATTCCATTTTTATTAAGCCCACCCAAAACAGCCGAGGCCGCTCCATGTGAATTCGTCAGTTCGGTCAACTCAGAGATTTATCACCTATCTGGCAGCAGCGCTGCCAAGCGCATTAAACCAGAAAACATCGTCTGTTTTGCAACGCGTGCAGAAGCTGAACGCTACGGACTTCGACCTTCTGGCAGTGCCGAGTAAACTCATCAACACCACCGATTTCGACATAGACAAAGTGACCATCTTCGCGTAAGCTCGACAGGTTATATTTTTACATTATTTACCCACACACCACTCTATATTTTGACCAAAAAAATCATCACCATCGGTGTCATCGCCCATGTCGACCATGGTAAAACTACTCTCGTCGATGCCCTACTAAAACAAGGCGGTGCTTTCGCTGCTCACGAAACCGTCGGCGAGCTCATGATGGACAGCAATGACCAAGAACGCGAACGCGGCATCACCATCACTGCCAAAAACTGTGCGATCCTCCACGATGATGTAAAAATCAATATCGTCGACACTCCCGGACACGCCGACTTCAGCAGTGAGGTAGAACGTGTACTAAAAATCTGCGACACCGTACTGCTGCTAGTAGACGCACAAGAAGGACCCATGCCCCAAACACGCTTCGTACTAAGCAAAGCGATTGAGCTAGGTCTGAAGCCCATCGTCGTGATCAATAAAATCGATAAACCTGGCAGCAATCCAGAAAAAGTCCACGATCAAATCTTTGACCTCTTCGCCGACCTCGGAGCCAACGATGAGCAACTCGACTTCCCCATGGTACTAGCGATAGCGCGTGATGGTGTCGCCAAGCTCAAAGTCACAGATGAATCAAACAACCTCGATCCTCTCTTCGAGATGATTCAGTCCAATATCACTCCACAAGTAAAAAGCGCCGAAGAACCACTCCAAGCGCTCGTCTACTCACTCGAATACGACAACCACCTCGGACGTATCGGCATCGCTCGTGTAATCCGTGGACAGATGACAACTGGCACAGAGATCGCACTCGCTCGCCGCGATGGCAATATCGTCAAAGGTCGTATCACAAAAATGTTTGTCTATCAGGGTATGAAAAAGATCGAAGCAACAGAAGTCGCTGCTGGTGAGATCGTCGGTATCGCAGGATTTTCCGATATTACGATTGGTGAGACTTTCACTGACCCTAGCAACCCCGAAGCACTCCCCGTCATCGAGATCGGTGAGCCAACTGTCTCCATGACTTTCAACGTCAACAGCAGCCCACTAGCTGGTAAAGAAGGCAAATACGTCACCACTCGCCAGATCCGCGACCGCCTCCACCGCGAGCTCGAAACCAATGTCGGACTCCAAGTCGAAGATATCCCTGGCAGCGACAGCTACAAGGTCTCTGGACGTGGCGAGCTCCATCTCGCTGTCCTCATCGAGAGCATGCGCCGTGAAGGCTTCGAGCTAGCAGTCGGTCGCCCACATGTCATCACACATGAAGTCGATGGCAAGCGCCAAGAACCAATCGAGCAAGCCAGCATCAACGTACCAGACGATATGACTGGCACCGTGATCGAAAAAATGGGTAAACGTAAAGGTGAGATGAAAGATATGAAAGCTGCCGATGGCTATACCCGCATTGAGTTTGAAATCCCGACACGTGGACTCATCGGTTACGCTAGTGAGTTTATCCGCGATACACGCGGCGAAGGCACACTCGATCACGTCTTCCTGCGCTACGACGACTGGCGCGGAGATATACCAGCCCGTGGCAACGGTGTCCTCATCAGTCAAGATCAAGGCACTTCTATGGGCTTCGCCCTAGGCAACCTTCAAGAACGCGGCACACTCTTCATCGGACCACAGACAGAAGTCTATGAAGGTATGGTCATCGGTGAAAATTCCCGCCCAGACGACATGGTAGTCAATCCACTCAAAGGCAAAAAGCTAACCAATGTCCGTGCCAGCGGTAGTGATGATGCACTCAAGCTCACCCCCCCACGCGAATTATCTCTCGAAATTGCTATCGAATATGTTGCAGAAGATGAACTCGTAGAGATCACACCAACCAAAATTCGCCTACGAAAAAAACTTCTCAAGGAGAATGAGCGCAAACGCTCAAAGAATTAATTTAGCACTATGTCTATAGTAGTTTTAGCAGTTAGTATTGCCTTTTGCTAAAATCCCACTAATTTAACTTCAAGTCCTATGAAAAAAATCCTCGCACTATTGTTCTTTTCAGTATTTTTGACTGCCTGTAGCGACACAGCTCCAGCTCCAACTAACCCAGTTTCAGCTGATCCAGTTTCAATCACCACTGAGGACCCCGCCCCTACTGTAAAGTCTGAAGAAAAGCCTATTTTTCTAGAACCAATCACTACCGATATCACTGATGGCGCGACTTTTACCATAGAGCCAGTCACGATCAAGGGTGATGCACCAAGCGGAACCAAATTTATTATGGTAAATGGCAAAGAACTAGACACATTCAAAACAGGTGATGCTAAATTTATCTACACTCCTAGTACCAAAAAAGGTGACTTGATAATCGGACAAAATACTTATGACATCAAAGTCTATGGTGAAAGTGGGACACTTGATCAACAAACCGTAGTCTTAAACTTTCAACCAGGTCTCAAATAATCAATTTAGTTGACCAAAAAGACTATTTCTGCTAAAATGATCAGAAATAAATTAAATTCACTATCCTAACCTCACCCCTATCTCACATGACCAAGACACACTTTTTCTCTCGTCCGCTCGTACTGTTTTTTGCCTTCTTATTGAGTTTTCAGCTTGCTTTTGCCAGTGGTATCGGTGGACAACCTGCCAACCCACTTGATCCAGATAATTCTGGTTGGTTTATGTATCAGCTCTCGCCAGGTACAACCTACGATGATGTACTGATAGTGACGAATTCATCAACACAGGCTTGGGACGTTGTAATATATCCAGCTGACTCTATACCGTCTTCTGGTGGCGGCTTTGCACTAAAACAGCGCGTAGACGAAATGATAGAAATGGGAGATTGGGTAAAACTCAGTACCACTGAGCTCACAATGCAGCCAGGAGAGGAAAAAAGAATTCCCTTTACTATCACAATTCCAGAAGATGCTGAGGTAGGTGAAACCGCAGGGGCAATCATGTTTGAAAAATTTGATCCAAACACAGGTGATGAAGATATCATCCAAGAAGGTAGCGGCGTCAAGATATCACTACGTACTGGTGTACGCATCTACAATACAGTACCAGGTGAAGTCTCAGAAAAACTATCTCTGGTCGATATGGCTGTCAACCAAAAAATAGATGCTAATCAAAAATCCTACATCATAAATACACAAGTATCTAACACTGGCAATACTTCAATTACAGCAATTTACAAAACAACAATTACAGATGCTTTCACTAACGCAGTCGTCAAAGAATCAGAATCAGAATTCTTAATTGCACGTGGGACTACTTTTGAAAATAATTTTGAGTGGAATGATGTACCAAGTTTTGGTAAATTCAACGTCAACATCAATGTCACTGCCAAACTAAAAAACGGCAGCAAACAACCTATCGGTGTCAAAGAAATTACTATTTACGTGATTCCTTACTTCGAGATTTCAATCGCTCTAGCAATCCTGATTCTATTGATTGGATTTACTATCTACCGTCGTCGCAAATACAGCAGCAAAGGATGGGTAGATTATCAAGCCAAAGCGGGAGATGACCTCATGAGTATTGCCGAAGCGCACAAAATCGACTGGCAAGTACTCGCCAAGGTAAACAATCTCAAACCACCATACTTGATCGCTGAAGGTACTTCTATCATTGTACCACCTACGTCTAGTATGGCAGAATAATCAACTAAACTGCGTTGCATCTCGGTACAATAAAATAAAAATAAATATAATTGGTCAAATGACCTATCTACCTATCAAACTTTCAATTTTAAACAGAGCTCTACGCAAAGTAGGGCTCTATTTACTTAGTTTGATACTGCTATTTAGTATAGTCGGGACTACTACTTTTAGCTATGCTCAGACTGATACTTCGACCACTGCCAACAGCACACTAGATGCAACTATCGACTCTGGCATAAACCCCAGCAATGTAGATACTGCGACAAGCCCAAGCAGCGAACCCATTATTACAGTAGACGCAATACCAGAACCAGCAATAGTTATAAATACAGATCCAGTACAGGCTGTAAGTCCAAAAGTGCAAAATACTACTGTCATCAGTGTCGATAATATCGACGATGTTAATACAAAATTTACAGATAAAAATAGCGAAGTCTTCGTAGAGATCACGACAGAAGATCCACTACCCGCCATCGATGATCTATCGATTGTTGTTACAGAAATTGATGGCGAGACAACTGGTGATCTCATAATCAAGGACACAAAAGAAAATACAGCATCGGACTCACAATTAGAGTCAGATCAATTAAATGAAAATAAAGAAGATGTGATCACTGTCGACAGTGAAGATAATTCTAAATATAACGAGACTGATAAAAAAGAAAATACAGCTGAAACTAATCATGAAGGAAATGATGCTGACAACTGGAATGTCTCAACCACCCCAATAAATACACCAATACCAACTACAATTTTAAAAAAAACTATCACGGCAGGAGAACTAGCAAAAATTAAACTTGCGATAACCAGCCACCCCCAAGCCAATATCAGTGTCGATGAAGCAGCTGGAATAGTTCAAGAACCTAACTATATTTATCACACCACTCAAGTAAATAACAGCCAAATCGCTGACTGGTGGTACGGGGAAGACCCCACTGTACTGCATCAACGTGTCGCCGAAGTGCATGCTACGACACCCTTCCGCGGAGCTGGTGTCACTGTCGCCGTGATCGACACTGGTATCAATCTAGATCATACCGATCTAGTCGGTTCAGAGTGGTCCAATTCCAAAGAAATACCAAATAATAATATTGATGACGATAACAATGGATATATAGATGACATCAATGGTTGGAATTTTTTCGATGCCAATAACGACCTTACTGATGATCTAGGTCATGGCACTAGCATGGCAGGACTCATCGCCGCCCAAGACAATACTATTGGTGTCATCGGAGTCGCACCAGCTGTCAAACTCATGCCACTCAAAGTCTGTGATTTGACTGGTAACTGTCCACTTGAAAACATCCTCTCTGCCCTCGATTATGCTGAGCAAAATCAAGCTGATGTTATCCTGCTTGCACTCGGCAGTACTGACTACTCTTATATACTCGAACAAAAAATCAATGCTGTGCTTAGCAGTGGTAGCTTGATCGTCGCCAGTAGCGGCAATGATGCTAGTACCAACTTGAATTACCCAGCTGGCTACAGCGGAGTAGTCAGTGTCGGAGCTAGTACCCCTACTGGTGATGTAGCTTGGTTTTCTGACACTGGAGCTGGATTAGATTTCGTCAGCCCTGGGGTAGCGATCCGTAGCACTATCGCACTAGCTAGCTACAGCACTGCCAACGGCACTTCTTATTCCGCAGCGACCGTAGCTGGGCTCTTGGCGCTCGCCAAAGAGCGCTTTAGTGGCAATACTAATACGGCAATCATCAACGCTGCTCGCCAAACTGCCAAAGATTTAATTACTGCTGGCTACGATACCCAAAGTGGCTACGGTCTCCTCGATCCAGTTGCGCTCTTGGCACTTGACCCTCAGGTTTTGGATCACCTACCGCTCGCCAGAGGTCAGGGTGACTATAGTGTCACCGCTCCTGCTGCTATATCGACACCAGCTACTCCACCTGTATTCAATCCATCGAATCTCCAGAGTGACTTCTTCGTACAGCATATCTCAGCCGATATAGCTGATAACGAAACGGAACGAATCCTCACCGCACCCAGTGACTTCATTGCCCCAGCCAATGCCAATAACGCCTGGGTCTTCATCAGCAATCCCGCTCACACTGGAGCTGGACGTAGCAATGATGACGGCAAACAAAATGCAAAAGACGTGACCGCCTATATCTCAGCTGGCTTCGAGACAGACTTAAATCAAATCATAGTCTCGCGCTTTAGCGACAAAGATGACACTCAAGTAAATCTCACCATCGTGGAGTATATCGGATCCACAGGTGGTGGTAATGAAATCCAAGTCCGCCGAGCAGGCAGCGCAGCCTACGACCCGACAGCTACCACCACAGATATTGTTGGTATCACTGGTATCGCTGATATTGCTGATACTGTCGTCTGGATCACCGGACAGGCCAACCCAGACAAGAAACGCAAAAACTACAACACCGGACTCTCGACTGCCGAACTACTAGATAATACCACCGCACGCCTGACACGTAGCGAAGCTGGCAATGATGCCGTAGCGACGTCATATGCCATCGTAGAGTTCACCGGCACCAACTGGAAAATCCAACGCTCCGAGCACACCTACACTGCTACTGGTGCTGCCGAGACTGAGACTATCACTGCGGTCAACGATCTAACCCGAGCATTTTTACACACTCAAAAACGCTCTGGCATGCCAGACCTCGCTGATTTTGGACATACTGTCTATCTCAGTACAGCTGACACCATTACTTATCAGCTCCGTGATACTGCCGATATCACCGGTCAGACTAGCGTCGCCTGGGTGATAGAAAACACTCAACTCGGTGGTGATCCACTGATAGTCACACGCGGCGCTGGCACACGTCTACACGGTGGCGATGAACCAGACATTTGGGACGTCATCACAGGTGTGAGCTACTCTCCAGCAGTCTCACTGCTAAGCATAAACAATGACAGCAGCGGCACAAATACTAAATACCCTCGAGCAATTTTAGGTGCGCTGCTAAATAGCGCTACCAGTTTTCAGCTCTGGCGCTCAGACACTGGAGCAAGCCAAGACTATCGCTGGGAGCACATCCGCTTACCGACTGCCCCACCACCTGGAGCGCTCACGGTCAATAGCACCGGTAATCAAATCAGTGAGCTAATCATCAATACAGCTAATAATTATATCGGTGGAGCATTTACATTTATAAACAGTAGTAATCAAATAATCACTCAGATCAAACTAAACGAAACAGGTACAGTCAATGCCAACACAAATCTAACCAACGCAAAACTCTACACCGAAACAAGCGCTACTTGTACTTACAATGGCGATGAGACTCTCTTTGGCACAGCCAGCAACTTTGATACTGCCGAGCAAATCACTTTCACTGGCAGTCTACCCATTAGTAGCTCTCAAGTTTGTGCTTATGTCGTACTAGATGTAGGTACAGCAGTCCACAACGAAACTATCAAGCTAGAGATCAGCAATCCCACCACGGACATCACAGTCAATACAGGATCGGTAGCACCAGTGATACCAGTAGCACTAGCTGGCATGACGAGGATCATTGATGGGAGTACCTCTAGCGCTTTCCGTGTAACGGAATACTACATCCCTAGCAATACTTTCACCGGTACCAACTACGAGCTCACACTGGATCAAGACCTAGCCGCACAGCACTTAGTACTGATCCGTGGCTCAGCCAGTGGCAATGTCACTCGCGGTGCCGATACCAGCTATGCACGTGTCGTCGGATTACCGGCCGGTATCAATCGCAATCTCGGCATCTCTACTGGTCCAAACAAAATTGAACTCCAGCGCTTCACCGCTACTGGCAGCTGGAGCGGTGTCGTCACTGTGATCGAATCACTTGCTGACAACAGCAGCTCTGGATTCCAAGTTCGTGATATCCTCGAGGTTACGACAAACAACACTGATACTATCGGCACTGCTACGTCCGGCACGGCTTGGTCAAATATTAATCAAGTCGCCCTTTTTGGTGGTGCTTTTGGTGCTGGCTCTGAAGTTCAATTTGTCGACACGCAGGCTCGTAAATACACCTCAGGCTGGAGTCGCTGGTATCCAACTGGTGCCAACACTATCAACTGGGAACGCTTCGATGGTGGTGGACGTGGTCTCGCAACTGCTACACACACAGTCTATGTCATAGAGTGGGGCACCCAGTGGAATATCCAGCACACAGCCGTCACCAAGACCACTGGTGGCAACGGTGCCAATCAAGTGGCTCAATACACCACCGGCGCAATCGCACCAGTCACCCGCGCCAATACCTGGGTCTGGGGTACAGGCTACTCTACAGACGATGGTATCGGAGATGGTGCCGAGGGTATCCTCGTTACACTCGGTGATGGCGTAAATCAAAATACCACTGAAAATACAGTCGCACTCGGAGGAGAATATGCTGATAGCGCAACCTTCGACATCTATACCTTCACACACCCCGATCTAGCAGTCGACTATCGCTTCAAACCAGATGGCGATAGCAGTCTGACACAAGTCGATGTAGCTACAGATCCTGCCACTATGGGTTATCGTTTTAGCTGGGCAACAAATGGTCAAAACGGCACTGGCAATGCCTATACTCGCCCAATCTTTAATGCACGCTATACGACCGACACCAACATCAGTCTCGAACGCGGCAGGCGTGGTCAGGCTTTCCCTGCTTGGATACAAGGCATCGACTTTGTCGGTATAGTATTTACCAATACGCCAGTACTCACCATCGACATAGTTGATAATCTCGGCGCCTCTGTACTCCACCCAAGTATCACACTGAGTAGTGTTATATTCGCATTCATCTCCCAAAGCTCAACTGGCATACTAGGCGTACCCCTAGAAAAAATCCGACTCTCCAATCAAACCACCAACCCAGCTTGGAGTGTCTCTATCGCCGCAACTGGTGGAGTTGGGGCACTGTGGAACGATGGCAATGGACAAACCATGAACTACAATGATCCTGGTATCGGCGGTCAACTCGGTATCGATCCATCTATCGCGACTATCACTCGCACCGATGGCGGCAGTACAGCTGGCATCTCACTTGGATCACCTGCTGCATTTGAAGCAGGCATAGTAGACAACATCACACTGTTTACATCCAGTAGCGCCGCTATCAACCAAAGTTACGATCTTACTGGAGCAGAGCTACTACAAATCGTACCGAATCAACAACCTGCTGGTACTTATACACTAGACCTCACACTCACAGCGATTTAAAAAATGACCCTTGGATTTGACAATTTAAATAAAAAGTGATAGAATATAAATATTAAAAACAAAAATGGTGCTCTTTAACAGTTCAGATTTTCATAGCTTCTTCTCTTCTTTTGAAGAACTATATTTTGTAAACAAAAGCTTAATCTCGCTGCAAAAAGCTCAAAAACTTTTTACCCCTTTTAAAAATGAAAACAAAAATTCTTAAAAAGGTAGCCGCTACAACCGCTGCCTTTGCTCTACTCTTCACTCTATCAGCACCTACTTATGCTGCTCCAGCTAGTAAGCTAAACATTTCTGTTGGTCAGGGTGCTCTTACTATCAATATCATGGACAGCACTGCTGGTGGTTATCAAGGTACTCCTGTGGCTAATCCATCTGTGTCTATGACTAGTACTATTTTTAGCTTCGACGAGCAGACTTCTACTGGTACATTTGGTACTGCTACCGAGACTATCCGTGTCTACAACCGTACAAACACTCCTACTTGGAGCGCTAGTATCGCGGCTACCAGTGGTAATACTGCTACCTGGTCTGATGGTTCTACATTTGTCATGGACTTCAATGATCCTATAGCTGCAAATGGTCAGCTCACTATCGATCCTTCTACTGGTACTATCACTTCTGATAGTACTACTACTACTGGTGTTACACTCGGCTCTGCTGCTACCTTTAATCAAGGTACTACGGATAGTATCACTCTCTACTCTGCTGCTGCTGGTGCCACTACTTATGACTTCTTCAACCTTACAGGTGTTAGTCTAAGTCAGAATGTTCCTGCTCAACAGGATGTTGCTGCCTACACGCTCGACCTTACTCTGACTGTAGTTTAATTCTATAGTCATCCCTCCACTGTCATCATTTGGTGGCAGTGAGCCCAAAGTAGCGAGATTGAGCTCTTGCTTACAAAAAACCAAAACACCCAACAGGATTAAGATCCTGGTTTTTGATATACATAAATAATAATTTTTTATTAGTCTGGATTTAGATTACTACTCTCGACGAGAATCCCTGTTGGCTGAACAGCTCGGTCAGACACCAAGCCGAACGGGAGTATTATAGATCATTTTTTAGTGTGCCCAAAGTACATGAGTCTTATTAGAAATGTTACGAATGTGACATAGGAATATATCTATAAATATAGAGGTTTTAATAAATTTACCTCCTTTTCACCTGTCGGCAAGCTCACCTGCCTGCTGGTAGGTAGGGTGCTAAAATAAAGCCATGAACCAGAAAGACCCCATTCTCCGTGCCTTCCTCGGGCTACTGGCA
>CAYVMX010000012.1:0-30840 GCA_964452725.1 uncultured Candidatus Peribacteria bacterium
AATGGAGCTGGTGGCTTCTTGGCTTGCCAAGGTTGCTGTCAACACCAAGGATGATGTAATTCTCGCAGGTATTCGCTCAGAAGTTACCGATCTTATGCGAAAATTCCCTCCTCCAATTCTTCAGTAGAAGTACGTAGTTTCGCTCTTTTTTCTTTAGAAGAAGCGAGCGAAACTCATCTAACTTACCAAGTGGTTGACATGAGGTTTCCTGTAAACGTAGTGTCACATAGGTAATTTGGCCGGAGTCTCTTTGTGAGCTCCGGCCTTTTTTTTAAATATTTTTTTCATAAAAATTTTATCTCCGAATGTTGGTAAACTGTTATACATTTCAAAATTATAAAAACCTGCTTTTTTAAAAAACCGAATTGCTCTCTTGCTTTCTGGATTAGTCCCTAAAACAATTTCGCCTATACCCTTCTTTTTGCAAAATTTAATAACTGTTTCTATCAATTTTTTTCCTAATCCGCTTCCGCGATAATTTTTTTTGAGATAAAATCTTTTTAAATAACCAATTTTTTTACTATTAAGATCAAACATTTTAATTGCAATTGTTCCAACAATGCTATTGTCTTCGCCTAAACCTATCCAAAAGTTACCGCCACTGTTTAAGTAATATCCCTTTATGTTAAACAGATCAGGGTCTTTTTTTTTATCTATATACGATCCCCATTCGGTATTCAAAACATCATGCAGAACATCTACAATTTCTTGCTGAAAGTTTTTGTTAAATGTAATAATTTTCATACTAGTGGAACTTTAGCATGCATAGCAAATAACTAAAATAACGCTTGTGCCTCACCTATCTCCTTCCCGCACTGTAACATTCGTAACATTTCTAACAAGACCCACGTGCCTTGGTGGTGCTAAAAATACCCTCGTGGTTCTCCCGAGCGGGTCAGTGTCAGACCGAGCTGTTCAGCCATTACGGGCAGCGATCTTATTCCCACTTGCCCTAGGTTGGTGGTGAGTTTTGGCTACATTGAAAAATACAACGTGTATCGTGGTGAGGCGATCGGAAGCCTCAAATAGATTTGTAAAGATTACGCCATCGAGGGGCTGCACCTCAACAATTTCAAATTATTAGTTGCAGTTTTTATATTCTCTCGGGATTGTTGTTTTCTAATCAACCCAATCTCTGCAATCTTCAAAACCATATCTTCGTAAGTCATCTCCCTATTCACTTTGCATGCTCTGAAAAAGTAACCCGAGCCAAGTCCTGGCATTAAGTTTGCTTCGAGAAAGTAAGGCGTACCATGCTCGTCCATCCTAATATCAATCCTGCCAAAATCTCTAGCTCCCAATACCTTAAAAGCTTGTTTGGCTAAAGCTACAACACCTTCACGCACCTTCTGGTCTGTTATTGCGATTACCTCTTCTTGATCTGCCCCTTTTCCCTTGAAGCCTAGTATCCTGTCTCCCTTTTCATTTGCTTGTGCAATTAGCTCGACCGGCATTGCTACCGATTCGCCGAGAGAGCCCGCATCAAGTATCGCTACCGTGAACTCTCTTCCGGTTAAATATTTCTCCGCCAAAGACGGTTGCTGGTATTCACCATGAATTGTCTGAACTTTTTTTTGAAAATCGTCGAAATTAGTTACAACCGAGTCTTGCCCGATACCACTTCCTCCGCCTTGATAGAGAGGTTTTACAAACAACGGAAATTCAAGAGGTAATTCTTGTTTGTTTTGAAACTGGTTAGGCTGCGCAACAAAAAAAGGAGCTGTAGGCACATCGCAATGTTCCATCTTTTTCTTAGCTGCACCTTTGTTGAATTCCAACTCAACAGCACTTTTAGTGGAACCAGTGTAATTAATACCCGCTCGATCTAGATAATCAGATAGCCAAATCTTATCAGGAGAGCCTTTGGTTATCGCCCCTGCTTCAAACCCAACATACTTTATTCCTGAAAATACCAAATCGGGTTTTTTTTGAACAAGTTCTTCCAGATCAGACTTAGTTTTAATAATCGTGAAGCCAACTTTTGCATAATTATTTTGTAAAATGCTGCAAATCGCTTTACAGGTTTTTAGACTCATAATATCTAAGTCAGCGATATAAGTTATTACGACTTCGATATGTTTATCGATTTTTTTAATCATAAGTATTAATTTAAATTAACAGGAAACTCTCCCTGAAAAACCTCTACCGCTTCGCCCGTCATCTGCACAGACCCACCTTCGCGATACTCGTACTGTAGATCTCCTCCTTTGAAATGAATCGTAACTTGAGCATCCGTATAGCCAAGCAGGTGACTCAAGACTGCCACCGCTGCACCACCTGTGCCGCAAGCCAAAGTCTCGCCAGCACCACGTTCCCACGTTCGCTGGATTAGTTCTTGTCGATTTAGTATCTGTACAAACTCAACATTTACTCGTTTAGGAAAAAAATTATGAATTTCGATTTGCGAGCCGACTTCTTTAACTGGGAAATCATTTACGTCATCGACGAAAATCACACAATGCGGATTACCCATTGAGACAGCAGAAAAACTAAACTCTCGTTCTCCAATTTTAATTTTTTCATTCAAGATTTTGGCTTTGTCAAAAGTGATGGGAATACTCCGCCCCTCAAAAATAGGCTCACCCAAATCGGCAGTAATTTTTTCAGCATTGCCATCTTTTCCTGTTTGAATTTTGACAATCTTCGCCCCTGCCCCCGTCAAAATTTTTAAAACCTTTTTCCCCTTTTGACAATGATCATGGACATATTTAGCCGTGCAACGCAATCCGTTGCCGCACATTTCGGCGATCGAACCATCTGGATTGTACATCACCATCTCGGCATCACCATCCGTCCATGGCTGGATGACGATCAGCCCGTCGCCACCAATACCAAATCTTCTCCTTGAAGTCTTTTTTGCAATCCTAGAAAAATCTTCTTCAATTGTCTCTCGCAAAAGATCCAGACACACATAATCATTACCGATGCCGTGCATTTTCGTAAAGCGTAGTGTTTTCTGCATAAAATTTAGATTTGACCCTAGATTTTGAGACTAACACACTGGGCAAAGTTAATCTTACTTTCGTAAGATTGGATGATCTGGGTCAACCAGAAATATAATTGAATATTCCCTTTCCTATGTAACATTCGTAACATTTCTAATAAAACCCGCGTGCCTGTTTGGCCTTCTTTATTTTTGCGGCATCAAATCCAGCCTTACGAGCCATGACTGCAGGAGTTAGTGATTAATTTCGCCTGCAATCCAGTTTTCCGTTTAAGGCGGAGGTTTTAAATAGCTGAAAGGGGATAGTGCGAGATTTTTGCTTCTATAGGTTCGAAGGATAAAGAGATAGTTATTTTTTTGACTGTGTATTTTTATGAAAAAGTGACTTCAAATGTCATATTTTTTTAATGTTGATTCATTAATATGATTAGCCCTACACAGAGGATTGATGGGGTAGAAAAACTGAGTGTAAAGATCAACTCGGAGGTTTACCCCCGAGCGCTTCATATTTTGTTCCTTGAAATCATGGCAACAAAACAAAAATAATTTCTTAAATTGCTTTGCTTTATTTTTTAGTAAGTATTTGCAATTGAAAAATCTAATATCAACGATGCGGTGAGTCTGTGTCAAAAATCATGAGGAGGTACTATGTTTATAGCGATATCGGTGTTAAATGAATCCATTGGGACGCCAGTTGGTTGTGCGTCTGTGTTGCCAGCAGCTCTACTGGCTCTAGCCAAGGCAGAGAAGGTAACTGAGGTTTTGATGCCTTGGGGCGCTTGGCAAGATTTGCCAGCAGTTAGTTTGCGATTACAAAAATGTACAGATCTGTGTTTGACCTGTCCTATTTTTCAAAACTATGTAGTCAGAGACTAGAGAGGGTAGTATTTATGTTTAGTGATAAGTGTGGCAGAAATATATTTGGAATAATAACTGTCTTATTGCGAATGTATCGTACTTATGACAATAATCTATAGGGAGATGGGGAAATGATTAGACAGGATACAAAAGTTCCTCAGGTTTTGACCTGGAGCGTGGTGGCAATTTGTTTGGTGCCACTATTGCTCAACTGGGTGGGTGTTGATTTTGCTACTCATGAAGATAATTTCGATATACATGGTGATACGCGCTATACACCGGTAGAGGTGGTAGATGTCATACATCATGCTTTGCGTGGCAGTTTTGTCCATACTATTTTGGAGTGTGGTGCTTTTATAGCAGCATTTTTTACTGTGGTTCTGACATTTGTGAGTTTCCACATCAAACGAGAAGTAGCTACGCCAATAATTGGGGTGGCACTCTTTTGCGCTGGTTGTATAGACGCTTTTCATATACTGACGGCAGATCGTTTGATCGAAGTAGTAGCAGACAATCACAATCTCATTCCTTTTACTTGGGCAATTTCGCGGATTTTCAATGCTCTGATTATGATTATGGGGATTTGTGTTTTTACCAATTCTGGTAGATTTACAAATTACAGTGGGAAAAATGGTTTGAGCTTTGTGTTTGGGGTTAGTCTCTTTTTTGGTTTTGGTGCCTGTGGGATTATTTATTTTTGTGCGACGAGTGAGTTACTACCAGAGATAATGTTTCCCAATGGGGTGATTCATCGTCCTTGGGATATAGCACCATTATTGCTTTATGTCTGGGGGTGGTTTGTCTTTCGTCGTCTTTACAGAAAGTCACCGAGTGTGTTTGCGCACTCTCTCGTGATTAGTATTGTGCCACAGGTGGCGACGCAGCTCTATATGGCTTTTGGGAGTACGATGCATTTTGACAATGCGTTTAATATCGCGCATTTTCTAAAGTTCATTGCTTACATAGTGCCATTTGCTGGGCTTTGTCTGGATTATATCCAGACCCACAGAGTCAAGGAAATTCTAATGATTGAGTTGCAGGATCAAACAGCTAGCTTGAATGGAGTGGTGGAGACTGCTGTGAATGCGATCATTACGATCGCACAAAATGGTGAGATCACGCTTTTTAATCAGGCTGCTGAAAAGATGTTTGGCTACTCGGCAACCGAGGTGCTCGGTCAGAATGTAAATATTCTGATGCCTGATCCTTATCGATCTAAGCATGATGATTATTTGAGTAATTATCTCTCGACTAGAGTTAAAAAAATCATCGGCACGGGAAGGGAAGTACCTGCTCAACGTAAAGATGGTTCAATTTTTCCCATCTTTCTTTCTGTTGGAGAGGCGGATAAGGACGGAGAGGTGTTTTTTGTCGCTTGCGTGGTCGATATCACCGAGCACAAGAAAACAGAGGCAGATTTGGTCGCTGCTAAGGAGAAAGCTGAGGAGGCTAGTCGACTGAAGTCAGAATTTCTAAATACGATGAGTCACGAGCTGCGTACGCCGCTCACGGCTATCCTTGGGAATGTCCCGCTTTTGACAGATCCAGCTGATCTGACAGATGCGGAGGAGACTGCAGAGATCGCTAGAGATATTTTGCGTAATGCTGAGCATCTTTTTGGGCTTATCAATGATTTGCTTGATATCTCTAAGGTCGAAGCTGGCAAGCTGATCCTTGGAAAATCAGTCGTATCGACGAAGATAGTCGTAGCTGAATCGATCGATCTGATCAAGGTACTGGCAAAACAAAAGAAGTTGGCACTTGACCTTAATGTTATCGATTTTGATTTGCTGGTGGATCCGATTCGTTTGAAGCAAATCCTTGTCAACCTGCTGGGTAATGCTGTGAAGTTTACAGATATCGGTAGTGTAGCTGTTTCGACTTGGCAGAGTCCTGATCGGGCTTATTTTCATGTTAGTGATACTGGCTGTGGTATTCGATCTGAGGATTTGCCATTTGTCTTTGATGTTTTTCGACAGGTGGACAGTTCTTCTACTCGTAAGGCGAGTGGCTCTGGTTTGGGTTTGGCTATCACGCACAAACTCGTAGGGCTACACGGTGGTGAGATCTCGGTTGAGAGTGAGATAGGTCGTGGTTCTACTTTTTATTTTTGGTTGCCCCTAGGGCGTTTTGATTGAGAAAGGGTGAAGACAATGGGACTAGATAATCTCATAATTCTCTTGGTGGAAGATCAAGAGGATATTGTTAAAATGCTACGGCGTAGATTGCGACGGAGGATGAGTATCTCTAACGACAATATCGTGGTGGCTCACAATGGACAGGAAGGGCTGGAGAGCGCATTTGCGCTCCAGCCTGACTTAATCCTGATGGATATGCACATGCCCATCCTAGATGGCTATGAGGCTACTAGGAGACTGCGTGATGAGGGCTACACGGGACTGATCGTAGCACTCACTGCTAGTGCAATGGCTGATGATGAAGTAAAAACGCTGACAGCTGGTTGCGATTATTTTATTGCCAAGCCAGTTGGAATTGATTTTGAAGATCGGATTCGTCAAATTTTGGAAGAAAGGAGTCTGTAGTGAGAATTTCTATTCTAGATTATAGGCTAATTGTGATGTCTGATCAGATGTCATATAGTGCGAGAAGGCAAAGAAAAAGACAGGTGATACTAGTAATATTACCTCCTTCTTAAATCCATAAAGGGAGAAAAAAATGCGGATCTTGGTCGTAGATGACAGTAGGGATATTCGAGTGATGGCAGAGCGTAGGCTAAGTAAACGTGGTCATGTTGTTTCGCTCGCAGTAAGTGGCAATGAGGCACTTGAGTTATTGGTTAATGAAACTCCGGATGTCATCTTGCTCGATCAGATGATGCCGAAGATGGATGGATTAGAAACACTAGAGAGGATTCGAGAGATTGAGCCAGATTTGCCGGTGATTATGTTTACAGCGCATAGCAATATGACTTTGGCAGTTGAGTTTATGCGGTTGGGGCAGGACTATGTCGAAAAGCCGATTGATTTCGACATTCTGGAGTTTAAATTACAGCGTGCTGCCAAGCTGGGAGTAGCGCTTCGTGAGCGACACTTGGCAGAGCAGCTTTTGCAAGAGGCTGAGGTTAAAGCTCGTGTTGCTGTCGAGATCCAAGAGGATCTGGAGTTGGCTCGGAGTATGCAGGATAGCCTGTTGACAAAGGCCAGTACGGTCGAAGATGTTTTTGCTAGTATTGGTTATCGGGTGGCTATTTTTAATCAATCACCTGCTACTATCTCTGGTGATTTTTTTCGAGCGAAGAAGATCAATAATCGCTCTGTGGGTCTTTTTTTCGCAGATACTTGTGGGCATGGTATGTCTGCTGCGCTTATTTCAATTCGGATTTTAGGTATTCTGGATCAGCTTCGTTCGCCTTCTAGTCATGCGAGTGATTTTTTGGAGATGCTGAACGATGATATCAGTGATTTGATGCCGTACAGTCGTTTTATCGCTGGTAGTTATCTGATTTTGAATAATCGAGGGAATTATTGTATAGCTAATGCTGCTCAGCCGTATCCTCTCTTAGTCCAAGATGGTAGGGCGACATTTTTGGAGGTTGGCGGTAATCCTTTGGGTCAATTTTCAGAGCTTCAATTGGTCGATTTTAGTGGTCAGTTGAAGGAGCGGGATCGTTTAATCCTTCACACCGATGGTTTGATCGAGGCTAGTAATGCTGCTGGAGAGCAGTATGGGGAGGAACGTTTACGCCTTTTAGTTCAAAAAAATGCAGATCTATCTTTGGTGGATTTGTGTGCGGCTATTGTTGAGCATTTGAAATGCTTTATGGGTAATCAATCTCTAGATGATGATTTAACTATTGTTGTCTTGGAAAAATCTAAGGAAGGAGGTGTGGAATAATGGACAATGAAGACTTGGTTGAAGAGTTTTTGAGGGAATCTGCTGATACGGTAGATGTTTTCTCTGATCTTCAAGAAGTAGTTCGAGAGTCTGAATCTCCTGAGGGTGTGCTCGACGATATTTTTCGTCGAGTGCATAGTCTCAAGGGGACATCGAGCTGTTTGACTGAGTATGACGGTCGTATGGTGCTGCTTAGTAGTTGGTGCCATCGGTTTGAGACTTTTCTCGATAGTGTCCGTAAGGGTGAGGTAGCTTTTACACTAGTAGTGCGAGAGCTGGTGGGGGACTGCCTAGATGCTTTGGCGACGGATATTGAGCTGCTTCAAGATGGCGATTCTATCGCGGATCATACTGATTTATTGTCTAGCATGGAGCTAGGAGGTGCGGTTACTACTGCTAGTCGTTCTGCTGTGAGTTTGTCTGTGCTAGAGCAGTATGATTCTCTGACTGTTTTGCGTTCGGGTAATTTATTAGTTTTTCAGCTCAGATGTAGTATTGATTCTGGCAGGATATCAGATGAACTAAATAAGCTGATGTGGCAGCATACGGAAGCTGTAGGCCCCAATGTGATATTTGTTTTGGACTTTGGAGATAAGTATCTCCTGCCGTCTATGGCTATCGGTGGTATCATCGGTATGATAAATCGCACAGCTAGGATTTATATGGTCGCGCCGCCAATTTTTTTGCGTAGTCTTTTTCGGCGTTTCAATTTGGAGTGTGCTGGGTTTGCGATTGTTGATTCGCTGAATGAATGTAAGGAGTGACACCAATGGAGAGTAGGACTATGAGAAATACTGAGGCAACTATCAGAGAGTTTGTAAATTGCTTCAAGGCTGAGGTTATTCACGTTTTTTATTCGGATCAGTATGATCGGGATTCGGCTGAATATATCTTGCAGGAGCTGCTCAATAATGCTTTTGAGCATGGTAATCTGCGAGATGAAACTAAAACTATTACAATCGTATGGGAGGTACGTAGTGGAGAGTTGGAATTAAAAATTCAAGACCAGGGCGAGGGGTTTTTGCCTCGCATTCCTGATCAATGTCCGGCACTTGGTGAGCCTCGTGGGCGTGGACTTTGGTCTATTAAAATGGATGAACATGTGAGTGCATTAGCCTTTTCTGAAGGTGGTTGTGCGGTCACTGTTATATTTCTTGCAAAGGAGCAAAATAATGGCAACTGAAATCAAAAAGGAGATTATTGCTGATGTTGCGATGGTCACCGTACAGGATCGTGATGGTGATATGAATGCTTTACGGTGTGCAATTATTGATCACATCACTAGTCGAGAATCTCGCGAGGGTTGCAAAGTAATGCTGATGATCAATCTGGATACTTTTTCGGCGATCAGTTCTACTTTTTTTGGTGCACTTGGTGCTTCTATTCAGGAGCAGCATGTACAGATCGTCGCACTTTGTGGTATGCATACTGCTGTGCAACGTCGAGCAGAGCAGTTTGGTATTCGTGATGGTGGTGCAGCGGAGCGTGTTCGCTCCGATAAGATACAGGAAGCTGCCAAGAAGTTTCGTTTTTTTAATTCTTTACAGGAGGCAGAAGAATCCCTGAGTACAGTAGTCCGAGGAAACTGAAGTCTCTGTATGTGCTTTATCTGTTGCTCATTTGTATTGGTTTACGACTTCTACTCTCATCTAGTCTAGGTGGCGGGTAGTAGCGTTTGATCAGTATTTCAATTAACCCCACTTTTGTTTTTCAGGAGTGGGGTTTTTATTTACAATTAATTTTGCTTGAAGCTATCAGTAGTTGGTTGTGCTATATTGAGTATTGAGTATTTAACTTTTAATCTAAATGTCTACAACTAAATCTTTGATCCAGAGTTTTTTTGTAAAGTTATTAACTTTAGTGCTGCTGTTTGGTTTTGGTAATATTTGGTTGACTAGCTCTAGTGGGGTGGTCGCAGCTGCTATGGAGCTAGACCTGACGGCTGGTAAAGTAGTGCTTACAGCGAGTGGTAGTGGCGCTGGTGAGACACCAGTCTTTGAGGCGACAGAGGGTCCGCTCAAGGTAAAGATCACGCATCAAACGGAGAATGTTAATAGTTATTTTGGGGTTAATTTCCAAAGTGATGCCAATCTAGACGGTGAGTTTTGCTCTACTCAGGAGTATTGCAATCTCCTAATTCAGGCTGGTTATGAAGCTATTCAAGATTTTGATGAAACTGCGGAATGGTCGTCTTTCATTGGCGGTAAGGGTAAATTCACAGTAGATGCTCCGGGCGACTGGCAGATCACTGTAACTCAGTATCCAATCCCAAAACACACTATCTCGGGCAATATCCGAGCTGCCTTGCCAAAAAATCCCGATATCATGGTAGTTGCTGACAAAGTTAATGTCGTCGCAACCAGCTCGGGAGGACAAGTCTATGAGACTATGACGAACTATGTTGGGGACTATTCGCTGAAGGTTTATGGTTATACCGACTATACTATTGTGGCGAGTTTGCCTGATTTTGAATCAGAAACTGCTACGATTACTCGGGCTGATCTCCTCGCGCTGGAGAATCAGGTCTGGCCGATCAAGCAGAATTTTGACTTGAATTTAGCAAGTACGACTAGTGATCTAGCCAAATCTACTGGATCTACTGATTCTGATGTGGCTGGTCTGCTTTATGATAATTATCTCCTAGTGGGTATCGTAGTCCTGCTAGTGATCATAGTGCTGATCATCTATATCAAGCGTAAGAAGTCTTAACTGAACTTTGATGTCGTACCTGATCCCCAAAATAGCTGTCTCGGTGGTTGGCATCGTGGGCTTGATCTTGTCGGGTTGTGTGTTGGATACGGAGCAGCAGGGTGAGAGTGCGTCAGTAGAGTCTGCTCTGGTCATCGATCGATCAGAGGCTCTCGACGAGGTTAGGATTCCACTCGTCAAGCCGGCTCAACTTTTTGCGTCAGATAGTTTTTGGAATCAAAAAATAGCTACCAACTCGGCGATTGATCCGCGCTCCTCAGCAATGGTGCGAGGACTACAGTATGAAGCGGACTTTGGTAATGGTTTTGTGTTTAGATACTTTCGAGATAGCAGACCCCGAGACTGGTGAGCTGAGACTACTGAAGACTTATGAAAAAACGATTGCTCGAGCGATGCAAGACTACGGTATGGTGGACTATGACAATGGTGGTGGGATCGAGCTATATGGCGTGCACGAGATTAGCTACGGTGCTGATAGTCCGTACGATGATATATTCCCCTCTGGGGAGGAGTATGTTTATCTACCGACAGAGTGGATCTCACATTTGCGAGTGCTGGAGCTAGTAGAGACTGCAAACGATCCAGAGGTATCTCTAACCGCAAAGCAGTGGAGTCATTATACTTGTGGCGGCTACTTCTGTGCTCCTGAGGCAGATGAGATCTGCTCAAACTAATCCTTGTTTAAACTTTTTGGCGTTTTAGACGTAGGCTATTCGTCACGACCGAGATAGAGCTCAGAGCCATCGCAGCGCTGGCGATGATAGGCGAGAGGAGAGCAGTAGCACCAAAGATTGGGTACAAGACGCCTGCTGCAATGGGGATACCAAGTGAGTTGTAGAAGAAAGAGAAAAATAGATTTTGCTTTATGATCCGCATGGTCTGCCGCGAGAGGGCAAAGGCTTGTGGGACTTTTTGCACGTCGCCAGCCAGCAGTGTGATATCGGCGGATTCGATCGCGACATCTGTACCCGTGCCCATGGCAATGCCGACGTTGGCCTGAGTCAGCGCGGGTGCGTCGTTGATACCGTCACCGACCATGGCGACGATTTTACCTTGGGCCTGGAGCTCTTTGACTTTATTGGCTTTGTCCGCGGGGTAGACTTCAGCGATAAACTCGGTGATCCCTAGCTCGGACGCGATAGCTTCGGCGGTCTTTTGGTGGTCGCCGGTGAGCATGACGGGTGTGATGTTTTGCTTCAGTAGCTGGGCGATGACCGCCTTGGCGGCGGGCTTCACTGTGTCGGCGATGGCGAAGATAGCTGCGCCTTTGCCTGCGACTCCGGCGAAGACGACAGTCTTGCCAGTGTGTTGTAGTGCGATGGCTTTTTCTTCCAATGTTGTGTGGCCTGCTATGCCTTCCTCTGCGAGGAAGCTCTGGCGACCGATGACGACCTTTTGACCGTCGACTTTGGCGGTGGCACCTTTGCCTTCCACTATTTGGAAGTCCTCCACTTTGCCTAGTTCGATACCTTTGTCGCGAATAAAATTGACCACAGCTTCGGCGAGTGGGTGCTCGGAGCTTTTTTCTAGTGTGCCGATGAGCTTGAGTACATCTTTTTCAACGAAACCTTCACCAAGCTCGAAGTCTGTCACGACTGGTTTGCCTTCTGTGAGTGTGCCGGTTTTGTCAAAGAGTACGGTGTCGACTTTGTGGGCTGTCTCTAGGGCTTCGGCGTTTTTGATGAGAATTCCGTGCTCTGCGCCGCGTCCAGTGCTGACCATGATCGCTGTGGGAGTAGCGAGTCCGAGTGCGCAGGGGCAGGCGATGATGAGTACGGCGACGAAGTTGATCAGTGCAAAGTTGAAAGCGGGAGCCGGACCAAAGAAGAACCAAACGACGAAAGTAGTGATCGCGATCACGATCACGATCGGTACGAAGATGGAGGAGATATAGTCGGCGAGACGCTGAATCGGAGCTTTGCTGCCTTGGGCTTCTTCGACCATCTTGACTATCTGGGAGAGCATGGTGTCCGCCCCGACTTTCTCCGCACGGAATTCAAAAGTACCAGTTTTGTTGATTGTTGAGCCGATCACTTGATCGCCTGTTTTCTTCTCCACGGGTAGGCTCTCGCCCGTCACCATCGACTCATCGATCGCCGAGCTGCCGGAGATGATCACACCATCGACGGCGATCTTTTGTCCTGGTTTCACGACGATGATATCGCCGAGTACTACCTCGCTGATCGGTATTTCCAGTTCTTCTCCATTTCGTCGGACTAGTGCGGTCTTGGCTTGGAGTCCGATTAGTTTCTTGAGTGCTTCGCCTGTACCAGCTTTGGCACGTGCCTCTAGTAGTCGCCCGAGTAGGATCAGTGTGACGATGATAGCAGTCGTGTCATAGTAGACTTCGATCTCCATATCAGGGAAAATCTCGGGTGTAAAGGTCGCAGCGGTGGAGTACAGCCACGCGGCGAAAGTGCCGATCGAGACTAGCGTATTCATATCCGTCGTTTTGTGCTTCGCTGCACCCCATGCCCCGCGGAAGAACTGCCAACCCGACCAAAAAAGTACAGGTGTCGTCAGTATGAAAAGCAGGCGGAAGTCTCCTGCCCATACTGGTAGACCTAGCTGCGTAGCGTAGCTGCCGACTAGGACGATAGTAGACAGGATCGCCGCAAAGATGAATTTATGCGTTAGGGTAGTGAGTTCACGTTTCTTTGCTGCTTCGACTTGACTCTCTATCTCGGTCGCTACTGGGGAGCTGATCGTTGTCGGCAAGATCGCTTCGTAGCCTGCTCCGTCGATCTCTTGCTTCATCTTCGCAGGGGCGATCTGGGCAGCGTCGTACTCGATTTCTGCTTTTTGGTTGGCAAAGCTAGTCTCGGCAGACTGGACACCATCGAGGTCTAGTAAAACCTTCTTCACCACACCTGCGCAGTGATCGGAATTCATACCTAGCACTTGGATCGTGATTTTTTGGATTCCGGTACTCTGAGTCTCAGATTGTCCGGTATTTTGCTTAGTATCAGATTTTGAAAGTTCGCAGACTGCTTCATAGCCAGTGCTTTTTACAATTTCGACAATTTTCTCTAATGTGATCTGAGCCTCGTCAAACTCGACGGTGGCCTTTTCCGCTGCGAAATTCACAACTACGGACTGGATACCCGCAGTCTCGGCAAGTACTTTTTCGACTTTGCCGGCGCAGGACGCACAGGTCATGCCGATGATTGGAAAGGTTTCTTTGGTCATATATAATTTTTTGATTGAATTGGCTAAGTATGGAAGAAAGGTGGGCTCGGCAAGAGCGAATCCCTGCCGAGCTTTACCAATGTTTTAGTGGCAACCGCCACCAAGTAGAGAGTGGGACATAGAAGTAGGGTTAAGAAACAGATCTAGTGTATCATAACCTAGGGGGTAGGTTCAAGAGTACCAAAATTTAACCTGCAATATTGATCGCTGCTGACTCTTTACCCTCCAGACATTTCGTCTCTAGCTGAACAGTGGAGAAGTAAATCCGGAATTTTTCTTTGAGTAGGGTTTGGATCTGTGCTTGTAGCTCATCGGTTCCGGCGAGATCGGCGACCAAAACGTGCGCGGAGACGATATTCTTACCCGAGGTGAGTGCCCATGCATGGAGGTGGTGGATATTTTTTACACCAGAGAGTGCTTCAATCTCTGCTTTTATAGCATTTAAGTCGAGATCACTCGGCACACTGTCGAGCAGGATATGTAGCGCCTCGCGGATGATACTCCAGCTCGCCCAGAGCAGCACCACACCAAAAATCATACCGAGGAGTGGATCAATCGCCAAAAAGCCAGTAAAGCGAATCACGACTGCGGCGACAATGATAAGTATGCTGCCGACGAAAGTCTGGATCACGTGCCAAAAAGCTCCTTTCATATTGAGGTTATCTTTTTGCTTAGAGTACAGCATCTTTAGTGAGATAAACTCTGTGAAGAGTCCGCCTGCCGCAGCCCAGAGCATCGGTCCAGTCTCTAGCTCGACAGGGTCTTGGAGACGTAGATAACCCATCCAGAGTACGAAAATACCCATGATAAAGAGGAAAATTCCATTGAAAAGTGCGCCGATAATCTCGGCTCGAATCATACCAAAAGTTTGAAAACGAGTTGCGGGACGGTTCGCGAGATGCCCTGCTACTAGTGCGATCAACACACCGCCGACTGCCGAGAAGGTGTGAAACGCATCGGAAGTAACAGATACCGAGCCTGTCCAAAACCCGATCGCCAGCTCGATGAAAAAGTAAATGCCTGTCAGCCACCCTGTGACTTTGAGCGCAGTGGCATTTTCGGCTGTTACTTTTGGTGCGGCATGACCGCTATGACCAGCACTACTAAACTGCTCGGTGGGGTGGCTTGAGTGATTCATTATTGTGGCTGCGATGGCTGCTGTGGCGGTGGCTGGACTACCTGATTAGTTGTCAGGTCGCGATAGGCTGCTGGCAAGATATCTGGATTACGGAAGACGAAGCTACCATCGGGTTCGACTGTGCCGACTTGCTGCCAGATTGAGTCTATTTGTGCGTAGGCAGAGGTTTCTGCTGAGAGGATGATAGTTGGAACTTTGGTGATATCGTACTTTTGAATCAGTTGGCGTCCTGCTGCTGTCTGTCGATCAATGATTTTTTCATCTGCTATTGCGAGCCCAAAATTTGTGAGGATTGGCTTTTGGATAGCCATGACGTCGTAGCAGTTGCTACAGCTCTCGTCGGTGAGGTAGGTGACAGTGACGAGTCCGGCTGTGTCTCCTGTCGCCAAGTCTAGATACGGTGGAGCGGTCTGTTCCCAGACTAGCTCTAGCTCCGAAGTCTCTCGGCTGCCGTTTTGGATCACTTCCTTGACTTGCTGCTTGAGCGGCTTTTTACTTTGAAGGATCAGAGCTGGTAGTTTTTGGATTGTAAGCTTGCTGATGAGCGCCTGTGCTTCAGATGTATCGTCGTAGAGAGTCTGATCAGAGATCAGCTCTACATCCTGCTTTGCAATGGCGGCTCGGAGCGGCTCAAGACTCTGACAGTCTGGACAATCTTTTGGCAGGATTAGAGTCAGGCTGACCTCTTGTGGCTTGGTTAGCTCAATCGCTTCTGTCAGCTTATTGTTCACCGTTGCGGTGAAAAACCCCATCACAATTAGATTAATCAACAGAAGTATCGCTAGTGCTCCAATCAAAATTTGTGACCAGTTGTACTTTGGGCTGGTGCTAGATTTAGTAGTAGATTTTGTTTGCGTGCAGCGACTAGTGTGGATTTTTAGACCACGTTCGCTGGCAAATTTACGGGCACATTTGGGGCATTTAGCTGGCATGAGGGAGAGTTAGTTAAAAAAGTATAATTTGTAATTCGCAATTAAATTTAGCAGCCGCCGACCATATCGGGTGCCGATCCGTCGCTGCCGAAGCTGACGCTAGTCGAACCACCGATACCGATCTGGGCTGAGGATAGCTGATTGCCGAGTGCTGCTAGTGCGTAAGTCTGATAGCTCAGCGCCATGACCGTGACGATGAGGAGTGCGGTGAGTGTGCGAGGAGAGAACATAATGAAGAGATTAATTGATAATGAGTTAACAGCCGCCGACCATGCCTGGAGAGTCACTTGGTTGGAATCCTGACCCTTGAGCTTTGGACTGGAGATCGCCTAGCTCGGTTGCACTGAGGTTTTGTGTGAGATAACTGATATCAGGCGTAAAGTCAGTGGTGTCTCCCGCAAGCTGCTCGGCTAAACGTTGTTGCATTTGCTTGGGGAAGTAGAGTCCTTTTTGTCGAACTAGCTCATAGGAGATGTCGGCGTTACTCATTTCAGGGTAGTTTTGGATTAGATATGCCGCTGTACCACGCATAGCGATAGAGTGGGCACAGCCACACGTCGGTGAGCCGTCTTTGCGTACGAGCGTCTTCACCCCACAGCAAAACTCACAAGTAATCGTCGGTTCGGTACCGATAGCGACATAGCGCTGCATTTCTGTCTCGGTTAGCTCTAGCGGGGTACTGCCTTGCTGTGGTGCCATGACTCCCATCTTGCGGATAGAGGTATTGATTGCATTGAGATTGGAAAAATCCAGCCCCAACTCTGGTCCGTAGAAGGGTAAACTCTGTGGAATCACTAGCGCGGAGATATCTTGAGCGAAGTCTCCTGAAAGCTCCACCGGTGCGCCTGGCTCGATACCGAGCATTTGGCGACCTAGCTGGAGTGCCATGGCTTGATTATTGAGTAGTAGTAGTACGATCAAACCAACAGCAATCTTTTGAGTTAGCGCGTTGCCGTCTACTTTTGGTAGATTCGCCGGTAGTGTGAAGCGGCGATAGAGCAGGAAAATACCGAGCAAAAGGATAGCGAGTGCGACTAGTCGGAGCCACCAAAAGTACGGTGCGAAAGTCATAACCGAAGCCGAGAGCCCGAAGTATGAAAGAAAAAAGACCGGACAGATGGGACAAAGCAGCGTGAAGAAACCTACAATACCCGAGCTCGAGCCAGCGATTGCACAGGTCGTGGCGTTGAACTTCCGAGCTAGTACGAAGAGAGCAACACCAAACCCAAAAACTAGTGCGAAGATCGCCGTGAAGATCAAATCAAAAGTCGTAACTTCGCCCATGTAATTAATCTGATAATCCACGATAGGCACTGTCCAGAGTCCGAGAAACAAAGTCTCTAGCGCAAGGATACCAAGCGTGCTGACTGTGAGGTAGAGCCAGAATTGCGGAAGTGCGAGGAGGGATTTTAGTTTGGTCATGTAGAAGATTAAGCTATACAGCAAGCCATATTGCGATGCTGATTAAGTTTGGCATACATGTAGATCACACCGATAGTGTTCATCGCTACACCGAGTCCGAGGAACCAGTCCTGATAGTCTGTGACGACGGCTGCTGCACCCGCCAGACCGAGCAGCGGAAAAATCTCGGCCAAGTGGTGAGCACAGCAGGCTGCCATCGCTGCGCCACTCGTGCCGACAGAAGCTCCTGCCATCTTGAGGCTGTTTTCGTGTGTCACTATCCGGAGCTGCTGAAAGAGTAGCATCTGCCAGCCGAAGCCGAGGAAGAGTGGAGCGAGGAAGTACCACTTCTCTCCGAAGAAAAAGAAGGGGTGTAGATAGTCGCCAGTCGTCGCTGCTAGTAAACCGTAATAAAACACCGCCATACCAAGTAGTCCTAGTGCACCGAAGATGTAAGGATTGATTAGTTTTTTCATTCTGTAGTGGCTTCAAATCTGAGTACAGCTGTGCCAACTGGCAAGTCGGTGAGTGTGAGTGCCTGTGGGGTCTCGGTACTGGCGAAGGTAAGTATACCGCTGACATGGTGTCCGCCCATAGCGACGGTGGTCTGCTGCCAACTCTCGGCTGCTACGCCGTCGAGCGTGGCGAGCGCTGTGTAGTCCAGTGTTGTCAGATCGTCGCGGTGATTATTGAGTGTGAGGAGGATCGTCGTTGATCTAGCACTGAGGCTGATACCGGCTAGTGCACCGTTTAGTTGGTTGTCCTGCTTGGTGAGGTTGTCGGCAGTTAGTACGACCGCATCAAATTCGATGTAATCGACTTTTGTAGAGGCGGTTGATTCAGCTCCTACTGCTGCGGTAGAAGTCTCGGCTACTGGCGGCAGAGTCACTGGTTGTTCCAGACTGGTAGCTGGTGGGGGATTGTCAGTACAGCCAGCGAGCACGACTACACTGAGTAAGACAACAAACGTGATAGAAAATTTTTTGAGCTGCATAACTTATTTCAATTCATCGTTAAAGATTTCCAGATTTTTTGCGCCTGTGACTTCCAGTAGAGCTAGTGCCCCCTTCGTGAGTCGACTCAGAGCATGGTCGACGATTTTGTAAGTGCCGGGGACATCTACGGTGAACTCTACGATCGTCGCTCCGCCAGCTGGCACGACTGTCGTTTGAATGTTGTTTTGGACTGGTGTGCCGCCCTCAGGATAGACCGTGTCGAAGATCTCACCGATTACATGGAAGCTTGAGACCTTGCCTACGCCGCCATTGCCGACGAAGAGTCGGACTTTTTCACCGACTTTTGCTGTGAGTGCGCGTTTACCTGTGAGTGCGCCGACTCTACCGTTGAAGACGATGTACTCTGGGTCTTCGGCGTACATTTTTTCACCTGAGAGTTGGGTCGTGCCTTTTGCTCCACGTTTAAGTATTGAATAAATCTCGCCTTGGACTAGTGCGTACTCACGATCGACTGTGGGTAGACCTTCCTTGGGTTCGACTAAGATCAAGCCGTACATGCCGTTGGCGACGTGCTCGGGAATGACCGATGAAGCGCAGTGGTAGATGTAGATACCCGGATTGAGTGCCTGGAAGCGAAAGGTTTTCTCCTGTCCAGGGTAGATCTGAGTCGCACCTGCTCCACCACCTGGACCATTGACGGCATGGAGGTCGATCGAGTGTTTGTTGCGATTGCCAGAGTCATTCGCCAATGTAAACTCGACCATCTCACCCTCACGCACTCTGAGGAAGGTACCGGGGACTGTGCCGTTGTACGTCCAGTAGTTGTATTTCACACCGTCTGCTAGTGGAGCTGTCACTTCCTTCGCAGTGAGTCGGAATCGACGAATACCATCTGCGGGCAGGGGTGCCAGTGCGGGTGCTTGCCCGTCATTGGCGATCTCAGCGACTTCCGCGCCAGTCGGGGCTGTGGGGGTAGCTTTTTTTGCTGAGCTTGCTTCTTTTTTTGGTTCAGAGTCTTTGACGATTGGGTGCTCATCGCCGTCTAGGTGATCGTCGTGCTGACTCAGCTCAAAGGCCTCTTCGCCCCAGTCTAGGTCGATCTCTTGCCAGATTGTCACTTCGGGGATTGGGTCAAGTGACGGGTTGGTTAGGATTGCGACCGTCTTGTTGAAGCGACCAAGTGGTTCGGCGTGGAGATTGGGATTGAAATCGACTGTCAAAATGCCAGCCTCACCTGGTGCGTAGCTATCCTTGTCCAGAGATCCGGTAGTACAGAGGCAGTTACCCGGTGTACCAGTGATCTCGATCGACTCGCTGCCACGGTAGACGAATGGAAACTCGTAGGAGACTGAGCCACCTGATTGTTTGATCAGACCGAAGTCATGCTCGGTCTCTGTGAATTCGAAAGCCATCGTGGCCGCTGGAGTCGTGTCGGACGGGCTCGTAGTCGGTGCAGCAGTATCGCTACAGCCCACGAGTAGCAGTAGTACGAGTGCGCTGAATGATAGGAGTAGTTTTCGCATAGCTTTAAAATGTTTAATTAGACTATTTCACTACATTCCCTTGAAACGAAAACTTTATTTCTGGTGTCCGAGTAGAGTTGGTTTGAATGATAATATCGCGCTTGATCGGACCGGTCGCGTCTGGTCCGTGAGCAAGTGGGTCATAAATCGCGAGGAGCGTCGCCTCTTCGCCTGGCTTGACGACTTGGTTGATCTGGGCGAGAGCACCGTGAAAAGTCAGGGGTGGTGAGACGGTGCCATCGGCGTTTTTCACAACTGCCTCCGTACACATACAGCTAGTGCGACCTGTGAGTAGTGTGACGGGCTCTTTGCCACCGTTGTAAAAAGTAAAGGGAATGTCGATCTTACCTTTGCTCATGGGGATTTCTCCTTGTTTGAGATTGTTGAGCTTGATGTCGATGAAGCCTACGCTTTGGCTGCTCGCTGGTTCGTTTGTTGGAGTTGGATTGGTCGTGGAGTTATCACTACAGCCTGTAAACAGCAGGAAAAGTGGGAGAATGAAGATAAGCAGGAGTTTTTTTGAGTGCAGCATGACGAGGAGGGAATTAAAGAATTGTTTTATATGTTGTATTGGAAATTTTCAAGAGTATTTCTCTGAATTTTCGGAGAAATCAGCTATCAGCTGTAGGCTAAAGAGACTTTAACTTTTCGATTAGCTTGTCTTTGTCGACGCCTCCAGTGGAAAAAAGCTCATCGTCTATAACAATCCCTGGAGATGCCATAATGCCGTACTGACCAACTAGTTTTTGACCTTCTTCCGAGGTGATATCGAGTTCAGCGACTTTTACCTTGTCCTTGAAGTCGGGTAGGACTTTGTCAAAGATAGCTTTGGCAGCTTCGCAGCTGTGGCAGTCTTTCATAGTGAGGAACTGGATCTGGTGCATGGTAGAGAGAGTTAAGAATTAAAATTTATTTAGTGGCTTTGAGCGAGTCCTGTTTGAGTTTGTACCAGATCAGTGGTCCGATCGTCAGTAGCAGTAGTGTGATCCACGACCACGGTGCGGGGATATAGTCGCTGCCGCCATCGTGTTCTGGTTCTGGAGCTTTGTTCGTAGTCTCAGCGGATGTTTCATCACCGTCACCCTTTTCTGCGATATTATCTCCAACTATTATCTCTACGACTTGATTCCAGCCCTTGTGGACGACAGTCCCCTCATACCACTGGTGCGAAGTACCAGTAATGAAGATGAAAGCGCCGAGTATTACTAGTGCTATGCCAGTGACTTTTTTGACGCCTGCGGCTTTGGTAGCGAGATTGCTGACTGTATTGACTCCGAGGATACCGAGGATAGCGAGGAAAATCAGCGGTGTGGCTCGTCCGACACCATGAATGAAGCCGAGCCACCAGCCATTCGCCACGTCTGCTACGACGGCGATATCGCCCAGCAGGACGTAAAACAGCGGGTTGGGACAGCCGACACCAGCGTTGCCGAGGAAAAGTCCGAGGAAAAACGCTTTGAGGTAGTCGCCTCGTTTTTGGATAAAGTCGGGATAAGCACCGCTGAAGGCTGGCAGCTTGAACCGAATCAGACCTAGCTCAGAAAGCCCGAAGACAAAGGCAGAAATTCCGCCGATGATAAAGAGTACCTTGCTCACTGAGCCAGCACTGGCGATCGCGGTGTCTAGCCCCAGAGTCTGACCTGCTAGTGCGACGAAGAGTCCGTAGAGTGAAAGTGTGATCGAGAGACCGAGCCCAAAGAAAAGTGCCATGAGGAAGCCTTTCTGGGGAGATTTGCCCATGGCGAGCGGCACAATGACAAAAGCCAGTGGCAGAGTACAAGGTAGAACGATCATGGAAAGTCCGACGACATAAGCAAAAGTGAGATTGACTGTCTGCCCCGGCGTACTAAACAAGTAAAAAGCTCCTACGAGCAAGACAGAAAACAATGCGAAAGCAGTGAGCATCAGCCATTTTTTTGCCTTATCGGTAGTTTGGTCTTGGCTGGTCGCTACCATGGTGATTGAGTTGGTTTAAGAGTTTAAATTAGCAACGATCGCTTGAATCTCGGCGTCGATAGTCTCGGGGAGTTCGCCCAGATCAGTGTCGGGGAAAAACTGTCGAATCAGCTTTGGACTCATGGCGGCGACGGTTACTTGGCCGTCTAGCTCGTAGACGACTGCTCGACAAGGTAGGAAAAGACCGATCAGAGGGTCGGCGTCGAGGACTTGCTTGGCAGCGGGCGCTCGGCAAAACTCCACGATTTTGTATGGTCCGTGCTCGATATCTTTACCTGCGAGCGTTGCTTGGACATCGTGGACGTGGAGGACTTTGAACTTGCTTGCCTCGATCCGCTCGGTGAGGAGCGCGACCGTCTCGGCGAAGCCTTGGGAGCTTTCGGTGGTATGGGCGATATCAGTCATAATGGAAGAGGTTATTTGGATCGTTTTTTGGTTTGCTTTGGTGCGGCAGCGTCCCAGACTTTGCGAGCGATATAGACAGTCAGTGCGATGAAGACGAGCCAGATCAGCGCATGAACGATCAGACCGACACCAAACATACCTGTGGAGAGCTGACTAGCAGAACCCATACCCCAGCTGCCCATCATGTGATCTCCTGTAGCATCGAAGCCACATTCACCGCCAGACCCATCGGCTAGTGCGAGCGGGGTGATCAGGAGTAGTGCGAACATTCCGACGATGTAGCGTAAAAGGTTTTTCATAGGGAAAGGTTGTTAAAGAATTAACGGTTGGTGATGCTGCAAACACGGACAAGCTCTTTGGCGAATTCGGCTTTTTTTGTTTTACTGCCAGTGGTGAGTTTAGTAGTACCGCAAGTTAGGAGGTGACTTTCGAGGATGTAGTTATTAGTTTTTTTTAGCAAGCCTAGTGCGGCATTGACCTGTTGGGCTATGTCGATGCAGTACTGTCCCTTTTCGATCATTTTGATTACACGGGTGATCTGACCACTAGCCTTTTTTAGATTTGTGATGGAGCGAGACTTATAAGGATCAATCATGATGGCATATTGAGATAAAAATTAATTTTTTATAGTATATCAGAACCTAGGGGGCAGGTTATAAAAAGTCCTTGACTGCTCTTTAAATATCCTTTTGAACAACTTATTTAGCAATATTCAAAGCAGCCATACTATGATCTGACTCTGGACTGTCGTAAACTGGTGGCAATCTATAAAGTCAATATATGAACCCCAAGACTCTCCTTATCACTGGTGGTGCTGGCTTCATCGGTAGTCACTTTGTGAAGCTAGTACTGTCTGAGACGGACTGGCATGTCATAAATCTCGATGCTCTGACGTATGCGGGCAATTTAGACAATCTCAAAGAAGTGACTGCTAATCCACGCTATGAGTTCGTTCAGGGTTCGATCACCGATCGTCAGCTCGTAGGTGAGCTGATGTCGCGCACTGATTTTGTTGCGCATTTAGCGGCAGAGAGCCACGTGGACAACTCCATCAAAAATCCTAGTATCTTCGTTGAAACGAATGTGCTGGGGACACAGACATTACTCGATGCTGCGCGAGAGCAGGGAGTTGAGCGTTTTCTACAGGTTGGCACAGATGAAGTCTATGGTAGTCTGCCACTCGACTCGACGGAGCGATTTACTGAGGAGTCGGTGCTCGCACCGAACTCTCCGTATTCAGCGAGCAAGGCAGCAGCAGATCTACTCTGTCGGGCAGCCTACCGTACCTACGGATTGCCAGTCATGATCTCGCGCTGCTCCAATAACTACGGTACGCATCAGCTATCGGAGAAGCTAATCCCAGTCGTCATCACCAAAGCTTTGAAAGATGAACAGATACCAGTCTATGGTGACGGTTTGAATGTACGCGACTGGATCCATGTGGCGGATCATTGTCGAGCTTTGCTCGTCGTCTTGCGACAGGGTAAGGCAGGCGAGATCTACAATGTAGGCAGTGACAATGAAGTTGCTAATTTGGATTTGGTAAAAACTTTACTTAGGATTCTGGATAAACCGACAGATTTGATTCAGCACGTAGAGGATCGTCTCGGACATGACAGACGGTATGCGATCGACTCTAGCAAGATCCAAAAAGAACTTGGCTGGTCACCTATACAGACAGATTTCGAAGCTGAACTAACTAAAGTCGTAGACTTTTATCGTGGTTAAAATACTCCTCACTGGTGCCGAGGGTATGCTGGGGTCAGCACTTACAGCAGTTTTGGGTTCGGATAATGAGGTTTTGGTGTTCAATAAATCTGAACTGGACATCACAGATTCTATGTCTGTGGAGCAAAAAATCGTAGAGCTAAAGCCAGATGTAGTTGTCAATGCAGCGGCTTATACAGCTGTCGATGATTGTGAGGTGCACGCAGATGAGGCGACTACTATCAATGGCGGAGCTGTCAAAAATTTAGCTCAGGCTTGTCAGCGATCTGGTGTGCTACTGGTACATTTTTCAACTGACTATGTCTTCGACGGAGGTAGCTCGGAGGGCTATGCAGAAGACGCTGATCCAAATCCGATCAATACTTATGGTCGCAGTAAATTGGCAGGTGAGGTAGCCATTCTCCAGTCTGGCTGTCGGTATGTGATCGTACGGACGAGTTGGCTTTTTGGGCCAAATGGTAAAAATTTTGTCGAGACTATGTTGCGTTTGAGTCGAAAACACAAGGAGATAAAAATCGTGTCCGATCAGACTGGTTGCCCGACGTATACCTACGACCTTGCAGAGGCAGTACAGGATCTGATCATCTCTGGTGCGACGGGTATTTTTCACCTGACCAATGCAGGTACGGTTAGCTGGGCAGATTTTGCGACGGAGATTTTTCAGCAAATAGGGTCATCTACCGAGGTCATCTCGATACCGACCAGCCAATACCCTACACCAGCAGCGCGTCCAGCGTGCTCCGTGCTACTAAACACCAAACTGCCAGCGTTACGTAGCTGGCAGGCAGCACTGGGGGATTATTTACAAAAGATCTAGGTCAATTCACCGATTAGCTCTAATGTTTGCGGTTTGGTAATTTTTACTTTGACGAGTTTTCCGATTAGCTCATCTGTGCCGGGGAATCCAACCAAATAAAACTCACTACTGCGTCCTTTGCAGATTCCGTTTGTATGTTTTTCTACCAAGACTTCGAGTATTTGGTCTTTGAGTGTGGCGTATTTTTGACTAGTAATTTTCTTGAGAAGTTCGTTGAGTGTGTGCCAGCGTTTGGTCTTGGTGGTTTCAGCTATCTGGTCGGGCAGGTCGGCGGCAGCTGTGCCGAGACGTGGAGAGTAGCGTGAAAAGTAGGCAAACTCAAAGGCAGCTCGTCGATAAAACTCTAATAAATCTTCGAATTGTGCATCAGTCTCACCTGGGAAGCCAACGATTAAATCAGTCGTCAGACTGGCAGTCGGTAGGCGCGTCCGAAATTTTTTGATCAAATCCAAATACTCTGTAGCAGAGTAGCCGCGATTCATGCGTCGCAGCACTTCGTCATTGCCATGCTGTACTGGTAGGTGAAGGTGACGTTCAATATTGGCATGACGCTCCATCACGTCGATTACACTTTCATCGAAGTCTTTTGGGTGGCTACTAGTGAAGCGTAAACGCTTCAGGCCTGGTATTTGAGCGACTTGGTCGAGTAGTTTGGCGAAAGCACTAGATTTTTTTTGGTAGCTGTCGACATTTTGTCCGAGGAGTGTGATCTCTAGTGCACCGTGCTCGACAGCCTGTCGGCACTCAGCTAGGATCTCGGCTGGTGTACGGCTAATCTCACGACCACGCGTGAGTGGCACGACACAGTAGGTACACCAGTTGTCGCAGCCAGTCATGATAGGTACGAATACTTGAGCCTGACTACTGCGAGCAGGCGGTATAGAAAAATAGGTTTTTTCATAGGCTGCTAAAGGCTTGCCGCCTAGTAGCTCTGGTAGCTGAACAGTGTCTTCTATGCGCCAGACAAAGTCGAGAGTAGAGGATTTTTTTAGCAATGTGTCACGTTTTATATCACTCTGAATAGAAGTCTGGCGTACCATACAGCCAGTGAGTCCTATTTTGAGTGTTGGTTTTTGGATTTTTAGTTGAGCAAGTTTGTCTAGCTCACTGTAGACGCGGTCTTCGGCCTTTTTTTTGACAGAGCAAGTGACGAAAAGCACCAAGTCGGCTGATGCCAAATCAGGTGTTTGCTGCCAGCCTACTGCCTGTAAGACAGTAGTAATGCGCTCGGCATCAGAGTAGTTCATCTGGCAGCCGAGTATATGTAGTAGGTACTTTTTTGGCATTTATTTTTTTACTTTTTTTATTATAGACTTTTGCTGGTTTTACTTTTAGCGCTTCCAGTTTGTGCTACACGATCACCGTGTCGAGTCAGAAAGTCTTCTTTTTCGTTCAAAATTGCCTGAGTAATACTCCCAGGATTTGCAATATGATCTATCTGAAAAACACGATCACGGGCAGCAGTCTGGATAGATAGACTGCCATAATGCAAGAGATTGCTCCAAAAACCACTTGTTGTGTCACGTACGTCTTGTAATAGGTCGAGGCTAGTCTCGGAGATCGAAAGTGAAAAAAGCCCATCTTGGGTAATATCAATGATTCTTTGGTCAGTGATTATTACACAATCAAAATCTTCATCAATCCAACGTAAGTATGCCCAAAGCCACATACTAAGTAGGTAGATAATCAATATAAAAAGTATGATCTGTAAAAATGCCATACCATTGAAAAAACGAGTAGAGATATGTGTGATAACGAGAGTCAAACCACCACCAAACAATGTAGTATAAAAAAATATACGGAAATAAACGATCCAATGTTTATGAATCCAAAGTTTGATTACTTCGTCTTCACGCATGCCAGGAAATGTACGATTGAGGTTCATAGTATTTAGATTTGATCATTTTCTTCACGGCGACCGAGTGGGGTGATAGGTAGTGATTCGCCACCGCTGCGTAAGCGCTGAATTTCTGTATCGGAGAGATTATCATTGGGGCGTCTGCCGACTGTACTGGTCTGCGTAGACACATCAGATCCGCGACGACGTTGTGCGCTTTGACGTTGAACATCAAGGATTTTTCTTGCAGTGAGATGAGGTGATTTGATACCCTGCGTGGTGAAGCCGGTGTCGCGGCTAGCAGTTTGGATTTCGAGGTCTCCGACATCAAAAAAAGTACCAAGCAATCCACTCGTTGTACCGATGACATCTTGGATTTTGTTGAGATTGGTTTCGAGCACCTGACGAGAAAAAAGACTAGTCTGAATAATATCTACAATTCGTTCATTACTGATAACGAGTACAGAAAGTTCGTTTTTTAAGAACTCGATAAAAGTATAAAGCCAGATCGATAAGAGATAAAATAGATAGTTGAAATAGAGCCACTGCCAAATAGTATCGTCAAGCCGAATAAACGAAATACCGTAAAATATAGCTACTGGCACAATGACAGCAAAAAACAAAAACCGTAAAAAAATCTTAAATTCAAGAATCCAATGGCGACGAATGAAGAGTTGGACTATTTCACTGGCTCGCTGCCCAGGAAAAAAATCACGCGCACGATGGACTTTCGTATGTAGTGCGTGGATTTCTTCGTGTATCTTGGACGGACTGGCAGGATCTACTGAGGACACTTTTTTAGTTTAGGCGCGTGAGTCGCTTTCCTCAACTACCGTGATCGTGATACCAGCGAGTAAAAAAAGCGTCAGGGCAGTGGGGGAGTCTTCGAGTGGATGCAAAAAAAGTGCGACAGTCATGATACCGACTAGACTATAGCGCAGTGGGGATTTGATTCTATTTAATATCAGTAAGAGCGCAGCCAAAAATCCTAGAAAAAGTAGTCCGCCGAGCCAGCCTAGCTCTAGCGTGATGCCGAGATAGGTGTTTTCCGGAGTGAGTCCGATACTCGTACTATCGAAGCGTTGGCTGACGCCAGCTGTTGTGCCGATTCCTAGTCCGAGCGGATTTGCTTTGACTATTTCGATAGCAGCCAAACTGCGTTCGAAGTGAGCACTGGTGCTAGCGCGACGAAAGACGATTTCACTAAAATTAGATTGAAAAGTTATCAAGCTAATCAATGCTATGCTGGCGACTATACCACCGAGTAAGAGTTTTTTCCTCAGCTTTGGTTTTAATTTGCTGCGCCACTGATAAGTCACGAGTGAGAGCAGGATACAAGCTAGACCGATCCAGACAGCACGTGAGTATGTGAAGAAAAATACAGGCAGGCTACCAAGTGTGACTATGGCTGCCAGACGATTGGATCGTTGTCGCCACCATGCTATAGCAGCAAGTGGTAGCACTACGAGTAGATATGTACTGAGCTGATTGGGTCCAGCGAACGTACTCTGGAGGCGGATAATATCAGTTTCACCGATTAGGTGATACATTGGCAGATTGCCACCTGGTAGCCAGCTACTGATGTTTTCCGAGTAGCCGAAGTAGGCGAGGAAGTCAGGTGGTAATACGGTTTTTTGGAGTATGCCAAAGAGTATAACGAAAGCGGCAGATCCCAGTGTGATCTGGATCAAGCGAGTTCGTTGTATCGGTGACCATTCAAATAGTTGTATAGCCAGAAAGGCGACCAAAAAGAGCGTAGCAGTCCGCAGTCCATAGACTCTCTGTAGCGGATCACCAGGACCAAAAATCGCATAGCCTAATGCAAGGAGTATGAGCGCCAGTGCGAATAAATTGACTGGAGTTTTTAGTAGCTGCCAGTTTTTTTTGGCTAGAGAGGGGAGTCGAAAAAGTGCTAGCAAAACTAGTAAACCAACGAAGATTTCTTTCCAAGCCTGAACTACGATTGTCCAGTTTGCTTGCCAAAAAAAAGAATGAAACCATGTCCAGCCAAAAGCGTGGAAAGGCAGTACAGCGAGGAGTATCGCGACGACATAGAAGGCGATTCTATTGAGCATTTTTTAAGATTAGTTTAGCAATTTTCAAAGCTGCATTTGGTGTAGCGAGTTTTTGGACAGCCTTGCTCATAGTATTGAGTTTACGCTTGCTTACTAGTAGCTCAGTGATCTCGGTGGCAAAAGCACTTGGATTGATCGACTCTTGGGTGTAGATCTTGGCAGCATTTTTCTTGGCAAAGAATTCAGCATTCAAAAGTTGGTCGCCACGACTACCAGCGGCAGGCAGTGGTATCAGCACACTAGGTTTGCCAGCAGCTGCCAGCTCAAAAAGCGTACCAGCACCAGCACGACAAATCACAAGGCTGGCGGCAGCGAGGACATCGGGATATTCCTTGTCCAAGTACCCAAAAACTCTGAGGTCAGAAATCCTAGTTTTTAGTTTTGGCTTTTTATTTGGTCCAGTCAGCCAGACTATATTGGACTGTTTGGCTAGTTTGGGCGTGATTTTGGCGACTAGTCGGTTCAAAAACACTGCACCAGTCGAGCCACCAGTGATTAGTAGGATTGGTTTCGAGTTCCGAAATTTTAGAAATCTCTTACCACGTATAGCGCTACCGACTGGTCGTACAGGATTCCCAGTGGTGGTGATTTTTTTGGCAGACAGGTACTTCTTTGTCTCAGCGAAGCTAACACAGACTTGATTGGCGAAACGGACAGTGAGTTTGGTCGCGAGTCCAGGTGTGATGTCTGACTCGTGAGTGATGAGTGGGATTTTCAAAAAGCCAGCAGCTAGTGCGACTGGTACAGAGACGTAGCCGCCTTTGGCAAAGACAGCATCGGGTCGGAGTCGTCTGAGTAGCTGTACAGCCTGTACTATGCCGACTGGTACACGTAGAGCGTCAGTGAGGTTCGCCAGACTAGGGTAGCGGCGCAGCTTACCTGTGGCGACGGAGTAGTAGGGTAGTCCAGCTCTTCGTACTAGTCCGCGCTCGACTCCACTGTGGCTCCCGATGTAGCTGATCTTACTTGCTGGTGCTAGCTTGTGGAGCTCGGTGATGACAGCCAAGCACGGTATCACATGTCCGCCAGTGCCACCACCAGTGAAGACAATGTGTGGTTTAGGCGTGACGTCTTTGCGGGCGTCCTTCACGGTAGTGACTTGTTGTTTGGACATTGGAGTATTTAGATATATTCAAGAGGACACCTGCCATGATAAAAGAGACAAATAGACTGGAGCCACCGTAGCTGACGAATGGTAGTGTGATACCAGTGAGTGGCAGCAGAGCGATGTTGACCCCGATATGGATAAACGCCTGACCTGTGAGCGCCGTAGAGAGTCCGATAGCAGCCAGCTGACCGAAACGATCTGGTGCGTGTGACGCAATTCGAAATCCACGATAGGCGATAGCGAGAAACAGTCCAGCTATAAGTATAGAGCCAAAGAAACCAAAGGCCTCAGAGGTAGCCGCGTAGATCGCATCGGATTGAACCTCTGGCAGATAACCGAAGCGTTGGGTTGAGCCTTCTAGACCTTGCCCAAAGAAACCACCTTTGCCTACAGCGATGAGGCTTTGTTTGACTTGAAAGCCGATACCCTCGGGGTCGAGACTCGGATCTATGAAGGCAGCGAAGCGGTTTTTTACATACTGCATATCAAAAACCACGACAGTAAAAGCTGCCAACAAAGTAGCAATGATACCACCGATGAAAATGTGCTTGAGTCGTCCACCTGCTGCGAAGTAGATCGCTGTCGCGGTAAAAGACACTACAAGCGTCGTACCAAAATCGGGCTGGAGTACGAGTGGTACAGCGATGATGCCGAGGATTATTGTGAAAGGAGTAAAACCTTCGCTGATAGTAGCGATCTGGTCACGTCGGCGCTCCATCCAACGCGCAAAGTAAAAGATCAAACCAATTTTCGCTAGTTCTGATGGCTGAATCGAATTCAAAATTGGAATATTGAGCCAGCTTTGAGCTGTGCCGTAGCCAGTGGATAATCCTGGTACAAAGAGCGCGAATAGTAGCAAGACACTTACAATGAAAAATGGTAGTGCGATCCGTCGCCAAAAAAGGTAAGGAATACTCGTCGCAATCAGCCAAAACGGTAGCGCGATCATGATATTGCGAAATTGTCGCCAAAAGTAAAAATCGTTACAATTGACCGCGATGTCCGAGCAATCACGTCCCAGTTCAGGATTGTTGATATACACTTGGTGACTTTCGTAGACGCTCGCACTACTGATCATGATCAGCCCAAAAATCGCCAGCACAAATACAATGATTGCGAGTGTGTGATCGACTGGGAAACGAGCCTGAGAGCGAGAACGTAGCACCAGACTACTATAGCGGAAACCATTCATTTGCGGTATCCTGCTAGCAGACATGCAAACATTGATTTACGCAATCCTCGGTATTGGTGGCGGAGTCGCACTACTCGTTTATACCGAGCCGATCAAGCGTTTCACAGGTCCAATGAAGTTTGCCGAGCAGCATTTCGGCGGCGGCGGTACATATACTTTTTACAAAATTCTCGGACTAGGTATGATCATCTTTACATTTCTCTGGCTGACTGGTGGG
>CAYVMX010000013.1:0-30811 GCA_964452725.1 uncultured Candidatus Peribacteria bacterium
CACACAGCCACACCAAAACCTCCTCGCCGTGCGGGGAGAACATTTGTCTGGTGGAGGTGCCGAGAATCGAACTCGGGTCCAAAGAGTCGTGCGCGAGCCGTGTACAATCTTAGTTCGTTTTGGAATTTCAATGTTTGGATAGAAAGCGAACAAAAAGCCCAAACATCTAAGCTCGAAAGTTTAACTAGTTTGTCGAGCATTCAAACTAGCGAACCTGCTAAAAGGCTACTCTACGATCAGCAGGTGAACCGGTAAAGTAGACGACCGAGGTAAAAGTCGGTCGGTTTGGGTTAGGCAGCGTATGCGAGAGCCGGAGCAAAAGTCGGAACTTCTACTTTGGCAGCAAGGCTGCGGAGCGCACGTTGTGCGCGAGCAAATGGTTTAGCATTTGTGTGTGACTGTCGGATATGACGGGAGCCAGTCATCCCGTGATTGCGGTTTCGTACCCGAAGATCCCTTTGTCGAGGCCTGTCACCCCCAAATCTAGGCGTGAAAGGAAACCTTGTCGGTTTCCTCTCACGGGCTCTCTTTCCCTTCAAAGTCTTCACGAAATGTTTTGCTTCGCTTAGGTTCGTCTTTGGCTACAGCTGGTACATGCCCAGCTCCGCCAAAGACTACACGCGCTCCACAAAAATTTCGTTCAGGCTTTTGTAGGTTTTTTTACAAAAGAGAGGATTTATTTTGGTCGGAATTGTTAAGGAGCGTCTTTTACGATAACATTATATTACTTTATTTGCAAGGTTTTATGAATGATCCCAAGAAAGAGTTCGAGTTGTCTGCGGGGACTTTTACGCCGACCGATCTCGCGATTGTCTCGGGTGCGGGTGCTTCTGTGAAGGATAGCACTGGCAAGGAGTACATCGACTGTGTCGGTGGGCACGGTGTGGCGAGTGTTGGTCATGGGAATCCAAAAGTTGCGATAGCAGTTCAAAAAGCGTGGCAGAACTATGCTTTCACTACTGCACGTCACCCACATGAGATTCGACAGCAGTTTTTGACCAAGCTGGCAGAGAAGATGCCAAATGGAGTTAATAAATTTTTCCTTTCTAGCTCTGGTGCGGAGGCAAATGAAGCTGCGCTCAAGTTCGCACGACTGGCAACGGGTCGGACACAGATCCTCGCGGCGAAGCGGGGTTTTCACGGACGGACTTTTGGGGCGCTATCAGCGACGTGGCGACCAGAGTTTCGTCAGCCTTTCGAGCCGCTCGTACCCGACTTCGATTTCTTCGCGTTCAACAAAGCTGAGACTCTAGCGGAAAAAATCTCGGACAAGACAGCAGCGGTGATTCTGGAAGTTATTCAAGGTGAGGGCGGTGTGTATGTTGCTGAGCCAGAATTTTTGAAACAAATGCGAAAGCTCTGTGATGAGCACGGTGCGTTGCTGATTTTGGACGAAGTGCAGACAGGAGTCTGTCGCACTGGTCGGTTCCTCGCGCTGGAGCACTTTGGTATTCAGCCAGATATCGTTACAATGGCAAAAGCTTTGGCAGGTGGTTATCCGATCGGTGTAACCGCTATTCGTCACGATCTCTTCAAAACTCCACCACGAGGACTCCACAACACAACTTTCGGTGGCTCAGCGCCAGCTTGTGCGGCTGCGCTAGCAGTGCTGGAGTTTTGCGAATCAGAAAAATTGGCAGAGCAGGCGGCTGAGAAAGGTGTGTGGCTCAAGGCAGAACTTGAAAAGATTGATTCGCCAAAGATCAAAGAAGTGCGAGGATTAGGACTGATGTTGGCTGTCGAACTCACTGTGCCAGCGATGCCGATCGTCGCCGCGCTGAAAGAAGTGGGAGTTTTGGTACTACCAGCTGGTCCGAAGACTATCCGACTACTGCCACCACTGGTGATCGCACAGGTACAGCTAGAGGAGGTTGTGAAGCAGCTAGCCGAAGCGCTAAAATAACCCTCTCATGACTCCTCAAGAATTCCTCACTCAGCTCGTCAAGATTTACTCACCTAGCAGCGAAGAAAAACAGGTGACCAAATTCATCGTGGAGCAGGGCGAAGCACTGGGGTTCACGACTGCGGATGTCGACGAGTCTGGCAACGCGATCCTCACGATCGGCTCAGGGACAAAGGAGGTTGTGTTGCTCGGACATATCGACACTGTACCAGGGGATTTGCCTGTCAAAGTTGAAAAGAATGTATTGCACGGTAGGGGTTCGGTCGATGCCAAAGGACCATTTGCCACTTTTGTTTTTGCAGCATTAGCCGCAGCACCACAATTAAAAAATATCAAAATCACCGTCGTTGGTGCAGTAGAAGAAGAGACTGGTGGTAGAGGTGCTCAAGAACTAATAAAACGGATAGAACCCGCTGCGGCGATCATCGGCGAGCCGAGCGACTGGGAAGGAGTTACGCTCGGCTACAAAGGCCTGCTCGTACTGGAATACTCCCAGAGTAAAACCGCGACACACTCAGCCAACATGAGTACACAAAACGTGATCGAAGATGGAGTTGTCTTCGTCGAGCAAATTCGCAAATATGCCAAAGAGTTCAACGAAGACAAAGGTGCGTGGGGTGGGCTGCAGTACAGAATCGAAAAATTCGACTTTAGTGAGACTGAGGGTATTGAGCAGCTCCAAGTACGGGTGAAGTTCCGAACACCGCTGGGTTACAATCATGAGCAGCTCAAGCAATTCATCACTAGTATTCAGAGCAGTGGAAAAGTAGAGTATTTAGCTAGCTGGGGGACAACAGAAGCCTGCCTCGCACCGAAAAATACACCGGTTGTCCGAGCCTTCCTCAAGTCTATTCGAATAGCTGGCGGTACGCCAAAGTTCAAAGTCAAAACTGGTACGGCAGATATGAATACTTTTCTAAAGGCTTTTCCTACTGTACCGATGGTGAGCTACGGTCCGGGGGACAGCACGCTCGACCATACACCCGAGGAGCGACTTGATCTCACTGAGTATGAGCAGGCGATTGAGGTATTGACTGGTGTTTTGTTAGAGCTGGACAAAACACTTTAAGAGCAGGTTTTGTGCTCAATGCGCTTGTCAGGTGTAGTTTTTTTGCTTAAAATCACACCACTTTATTTTTATTCACCAGTGGGCAGTTGCTCGCACTAACCCTCTTACTCATGGACTATCTCCTCGATAACATCGTACTGGCTAGCATCGGCGCAGCAGCATTTGCGATTCTTTTTGCGATTGTCACGATCTTCCGTGTGATCAAAGCACCTGCCGGCGACGAAAAAATGCAGATCATCGCTCGCCATATTCAAGAAGGTGCGAGTGCTTATCTACACCGTCAGTATTCAGTGATTTCAGTGTTCGCGATTTTGATTTTTATTGCGTTGGCATTTCTCATGCCAAATGGCTGGAATCTCGCGATTGGTTTCCTTGCTGGTGCTATCCTCTCTGGTACGGCTGGCTATATCGGCATGTCAGTCTCTGTCCGCGCCAATGTCCGTACGACTGAGGCTGCCAAAAAAGGTTTAAAAGAAGCACTCGCAGTCGCTTTCAATGGCGGCGCGGTGACAGGTTTCTTCGTTGTTGGTTTGGCGCTCGGCGGTGTCGCTGGTTTTTATTACTATCTTACAGAGTTCGCTGGACTTGAGATATTGCAGGCAACGGAGGCACTCGTCGGATTTGGATTCGGTGCTTCACTGATCTCGCTCTTTGCGCGTCTAGGTGGTGGTATCTATACCAAGGCAGCGGATGTCGGTGCTGATCTAGTAGGCAAGGTCGAGGCTGGTATCCCCGAAGATGACCCTCGTAATCCTGCGACGATCGCAGACAACGTCGGTGACAACGTCGGTGACTGTGCCGGTATGGGTGCGGATCTCTTCGAGACTTACGCAGTCACGACTATCGCTGCTATGATCCTCGCTGCACTTAGTCTCGGTGGTACATCAGGTGTGACCGAAAACCATGTCTTATTGCCACTGGCGATCGGTGCGGCATCTGTGCTTGCGACTTTCATCGGTGTGTTCTTCGTCCGCGGCAGCCACATTATGTTTGCTTTGTACAAGGGTACATTTGTCTCGGGGATCCTCGCTGCTATTGCTTTTTACTATATCAATACTGCCATGGGGTTGGACATCGGTATCTTCTACGCTGGTCTAGTCGGCTATATCATCACAATCGCGCTCATTTTCATCACGGAGTACTACACTTCTACAGTTTTTGCCCCTGTGCGCGGTATTGCCAAAGCCAGTGAGACTGGTGCGGGTACCAACATCATCGAAGGTATAGCTGTCGGTCTCAAATCTACACTCTGGCCAACACTCATCATCGTAGCTGGCATCATTGCAGCTTATTCATTTGCTGAGTTGTATGGTATCGCGATCGCGGCTGTCGCCATGCTGAGCATGACGGGTATGGTCATCGCTATGGATTCCTACGGTCCGATCACAGACAATGCTGGTGGAATCGCCGAAATGACCAATCAGCCTCCAGAAGTCCGCAAAACTACTGATGCGCTCGATGCTGTAGGCAACACGACCAAGGCAGTGACCAAAGGTTACGCAGTCGGTAGTGCTGCTCTCGGAGCACTCGTACTTTTCCAAGCTTACAAAGACACACTTTTCGCAAACAATCCGGCTGGTGACTTTAGTTTCTCGCTTTCCGATCCCAATATCCTCGTCGGTCTCCTGCTCGGTGCATTATTGCCTTTCATTTTCTCAGCTTTTTGTATGCAGGCTGTCGGTCGTGCTGCCAATGCGGTAGTGCGAGAGGTTCGTCGTCAGTTTCGTGAGATCAAAGGTATCATGGACGGTACGGGTACACCCGAGTACGGCAAATGTGTGGATATCGTCACCAAAGCGGCCCTAGTCGAGATGATTGCCCCAGCATTACTTGCAGTAACTGCTCCGTTGCTAGTCGGCTATTTCCTCGGACCTGTCGTACTAGCTGGTCTGCTCATCGGTGTGATCGTCTCTGGTCTGCTGCTCGCGCTCATGATGGCCAACGGCGGCGGTGCGTGGGACAATGCGAAGAAGTATATCGAAGATGGTAACTATGGCGGTAAAGGTAGCGAAGCGCATAAGGCCGCTATCGTAGGTGACACTGTCGGTGATCCTTACAAGGATACAGCTGGTCCAGCGATCAATGCGCTAATCAAGGTGATCAACACGATCGCGCTAATCCTCGCCACTGTGATTGCTAGTTCTACTAGTATTCTCTAAGGTAATTTTTGAATTCAAAATAAGAAGCCCACACCAAAAGTGTGGGTTTTTTATTTTAGATTTGACTATACAAAATGATTGTACTAATATGATAATGATTCTCATTTTCAATTAAATTATGACTGCTGCGATACTGCGTCAAACTACTGCCCGCGATCAAATCTGGAGAGCATTACAACGTAGCCATCGGCATCTCTCAGCGATGGAGCTTTATTCTTTGTTTCAGCGCAGCAAAGTTAAGATCGGGTTAGCAACTATTTATCGAGGATTAGCCTTCCTTACTCAGCGTGGACTAGTAGCCAGACAAGCATTCGCCAGAGAAGAGGCGCGCTACGAGGTAGTCGATGCTGCGACACATCATGACCACTTGATCTGTGAAAAGTGTGGCACGATCGTCGAGTTTGAAAATGATACGATTGAGCAACTTCAAAAAGAAATTGCCAAGCAATATGGTTTCGAGCTGACTTCTCATCAGCTCAATCTTTTTGGTCAATGTCGAAAATGCCAAGCTAAGTAGTTTTATTTTTTTAATCTTTCAATTATGCTCGCTGCTTTTCTGATTACATTCCGTGAGGCGTTGGAGGCTGTACTGGTGATCGGAGTCATCATTACATTGCTAAAAAAGCTGAAGCAGCCGATACTTGTCCGTGAAGTGTGGTGGGGCATGATAGCAGCTCTGATTACTTCTGTTGCTATTGGTTATGGTATTTCTGAGTTGCTTGGTGGTTTGACAGACTATGCGAGAGAGCTACTCGAAGGTAGCCTAATGCTACTTGCAGTAGCATTACTGACAGTGATGATTTTTTGGTTGGCACGACAGGAGAGTGTGGCTGAGCGGCTACGAATACGAGTCGCTGAAAAAATCACACAGCAGGTTAAGCTAGGTGTGGCAGCTGTCGCGTTTTTTTCTGTATTGCGTGAAGGTATTGAGACAGTGATTTTTCTCTTTGCTGCTAGTCAGCTCGATCCAGTTGGCGCATTTCAAGGTTTTCTCACTGGCATACTTGGTGCGATTTCTATTGGTTATATTTTCTTTGCGGGGTTGTCATGTGCTCCACTACGGCGGTTTTTTCAAATCACTAATGTTTTGCTTTTACTATTTGCAGCAGGTGTAGCTGCGAATGCTATTGGTGTACTTCAGGGTATCGGGTTATTACCTTTTGGGCTTATGGAGCTTTACAATCTACAGACAGCCCTAAATGATCATGAACTGCCAGGATTAATTTTCCGTGCCCTCTTTGGCTACAATGATAATCCGACCGTGCTGGAGTTATTGGTATATTTGACGTATATCGTACCGGTCGGTGCACTGCTCTGGCGTAGGACGCGATAAAACGCCATCTGCTAAAATAGTAAGTAATGCTAATCGCCTTGCTCACCTCGCTTCGTCCACGTCAATGGCTCAAGAATATTTTCGTTTTTGTGCCACTAGTTTTTGCACAGCAGTTTACAGACTCAACGACGGTATGGTTAGTAGTGGCAGCATTTTCTATTTTTTCACTCGCAGCGAGTAGTACTTACCTGCTCAATGATGTACTAGATCGCGCAGATGATCGTACTCATCCCAAGAAGAGATTTCGTCCAATCGCTGCCGGTGAGTTGTCTGTTTCTGTGGCGCTATCAGTGGCAGCAGTTTTGACTATTATCGCAGTCAGTTGGGCATATAGTTTGAATCAGGCTCTGGCGGAGATTGTCAGTGGCTACATTGCTTTTATGTTGAGCTATTCTTTACTGCTCAAGCATGTTTTTTTGCTAGATGTGGTTACGATTGCTTTTGGTTTTGTTTTACGTGTGATGGCGGGCTCAGTGGTGATTGGGGTCTCACCGAGTGAATGGCTGATTTTACTGACATTTACGCTTACATTATTGCTTGCTGTCGGCAAGCGCGAACAAGAGCTACGTCATCGTGGTGAAGTTGCACGGACAACATTGGTGCGTTATAACTTGTCGCATCTGGAGGTTGCACTGGCGCTGCTTACTTTTGGTACTTTCCTTGCTTATACTTCTTATACATTACTTGCTGCGCCATCACTTTGGCTGGTTTTGACAGTACCGTTTGCTGGCTGGGGTCTCTGGCGGTATCTTACGCTGCTCAAAGGTGAGGTGGCACAGGAAAATCCTGAGAATCTGATCTTTACTGATAAACAGTTTGCTGTAGCAGTACTTGGATTTATTATTACAGCAGTTTTGGTTTTAGCTTTGGTTTAGATGAATTTGTGGTTACGTATTCCGACTTGGTTTTATCTCATAGTTTTCGTCATACTCGCGCTCATTCAAGTCTATTTAGTACGTGACATTGTGATGGGTGATGCGTTTATTCACTTTACTTTTGCGCGGGGGATCGCGCAAGGACAGCCTTTTTTTTATAACGGAGTTTTTTCCGCAGGTTCGACTTCGCCACTTTGGTCGTTGCTCCTCGTGCCACTTTGGTCAATGTTTGGCGACGGGGCCATCGAAGGTGTCAAAGTTCTTGCCAGTATTTTTGTAGCACTATCTATCGTGCTGACGTATTTCCTCGCTCGACGTTTGAGTGGTGATCGAGGTTTGGCACTGGTAGCAAGCTTCCTCGTGGCGACGAGCTATGTGCTGTCGCACTGGGCGGCGAAGGGCATGGAGACACCAATGTTTGTCAGTTTAGTGTTGGGGAGTTTCCTCGTTTATTACAAAATTCTGGGAAATCCTCCCCAGCTCTCCTTCTCCAAAGGAGGAGGTTATTGGCAGGAAATATTTCTTGGAGTGCTGCTAGGTTTAGCGATTTTGACGCGTCCAGAGGGGTGGTTACTTGCGGTGTTTCTCGGTGTCCCCTTACTCATTCGACGAGGCTGGCGAGTACTGCTGACAGTCGCACTGCCTGGATTGCTGATCCCGCTGCCGTATTATATTTATCTCTACGCTCAGACAGGACAAATTTTCCCCAGCTCAGTAGCACGCATACTACATGCGCAGCAGTGGGCTCGGCAGACTTTTGGTATTTATTGGACACCCGAGATATTAAAAATTTTGGTAACTAAGTTTGCCATGCTGACGCCGTTTTTTTTGTTTTTGATTTGGGATTTCGTCAAAGGTAAGGTTGAGATTCCGGATCAAGTCCGGAATGACAGACTTTATATTTTCACGCCGATCTGGCTCTGGCTTACTTTTCATCTACTATTCTTCACTTTCGTCCTGCCGATGACACAAGGATATCGGTATTTGTTGGCAGCATTACCGTTTTTCATTATCCTCAGTTTGTTGGGGTTATGGCAGCTAAAGAAACGTAGATTTTTTACAATACTACTACTGATAGTACTGAGCGCTAGTGTGGTGATTTCCACTCAACAGCTCATCAAGCAGAGCCAAAAAATAGTAGGATGTGAAGTGCCGGTGATTGATCGTACTCGGCGAGAGACAGGCATGTGGTTGAAAAAAAACACTGCACCGACCGATGTAATTGCGCTCAAGGAGGTAGACCAGTCGGCATATTACTCTGGTCGCCAAGTGCTATCTATGGACGGCACGCTAGATATGAAGGCTGTGCCTTTTGTCCGTACTGCCGACCAGCTCGGTTTCATAAACAAATACCAGCCAGATTGGTTAGTGTTGGAGGAGGATATGTACGCATTGTATCCTGCTTGGCAGCAGTCAAATCTACAGCCACTAATTGATTCAGATTTAGCGTTAAATAGCTCTAAAATACTAAACGGTACTGAGTTCACTCTCGTGCATAAGATACCTCTCGGTACACCTCAGCAGTGTGCGTATTTCAAGGGAGATTACAGTTGGTGGTTTTATCGCGTAAAATATTAAAAATGACTTATATGATTCTCATCATTGCGACGGTGCTCAATGCGACAGCAAACTTTACACTCAAGTTGGCAGCCAGTCAGACAGGTGGACTGTCTATCGAGACGATCAAAAATCCACTGCTTTGGCTAGCACTTGTACTCTTTGGTGCGAATATACTGGGCTATCTACTTTATCTCCAGCGTGTTCAGCTCGCAGTGGCGTATCCGACTTATGTAGGGCTGACTTTCGTCATAGTGCTAGCGCTCTCTGTATTTGTGCTCAAGGAGACAGTCTCAGTTACACAGGGGATTGGGGTCGCATTGATCTTTGCTGGGGTATTATTGGCTGCTCGTTAAAACTAGCTTAGGAAGTTTCAGCTGAAATCTGAAATGACAGATAGGAATAACGAGAGCAAGCTGTCTACTAGATTTAGTGGGTATTTTTTGGTAAAAATACAAGTGGTGGTGGATTCTAACAATTATCGTCCCAATGGCTCGGTAATTACTCGACGAGTAGATGGTAAATATCTCCTCGTCCGTAAGCCACGTCACACTCATGCGTGGCAGATGCCTCAGGGTGGTGTAGAGCCCGGTGAAAGCTATCAGCAGGCAGCCGAGCGAGAGTTTTACGAGGAGCTGGGGACAAACAAGCTTAAAATTATTGGTACGGAGCGTGGAGTCTACAGGTATGACTTCCCAGCTAATGCAGTCTTCACTGACTATCCTGAGACAGCCCACAAGCAAAAATTCTGCGGACAAGAAGTCCATTTCTTCCTTGCAGAATTCAATGGTACTGATGATGATATACAGCTCGAACCACACGAGCTAGTCGAGTACCGTTGGGTCACTGTGGCCGAAATCAAAAAACTCGTCGAAGACCCCAATTATCTCAAAATTTTGCTTCAAATTATTCAAGATGCATCCTCAGAAAATTAAACTCCCGACTCAAATTGGACGCACCACTGTAAGTGTCAAAAAGGTTCGTAGTGGTGAGGTAGTGCTAATGCTGGCTGACTCGGGTGTGGAGTTCGATATACCACGAGAGCTTGTACCGACCAATATTGCTGAGGGTGATCGCTTGAGTTTACAGTTGGTCTCGGAGGAGGTCGCAGCGGAGAGCCATACACTTTTTGCCCAGAGGCTTTTGGGAGAGATTATCAATTAAAAAAAGCGACAGAAGGGTAAGATAAATAGGTGCAGCTAAAAACTCTTTCCGTAACGAACTTTCGTAACCTAGCCCAACTAGAGCTAGCTTTTGATGTGTCAGCTATAGCTTTCATTGGGCAGAATGCTCAAGGCAAGACCAATATACTTGAGGCGATCTATGCGCTAGCGATTGGCAAGAGCCTGCGTGCAAGTGCTGAAAAAGATCTAATCCGATATAGTACAAATCATTTTCGACTGGTTGGGACTGTCATAGATTCCGAAAGGAAAAAACTACAGCTAGAGTTGGCAGCGCTCGTGGCTCCACGTTTCACCAAGGTTTGTAAGATAAATGGTCATAAAGTCTCGGCGACGGAATTCGTCGGGCGGTTGCCAGCAGTGTTTTTTCAGCCTGAGGATTTGAATCTCATCCTCCTCGGTCCAAGTTTGCGTAGGCGGTATCTCGATGTATTGCTTTCGCAAGTTAGTCGAGACTATCTACGAGCAGCGAGTCGTTATGCCAAGGCTTTGAAAAATCGCAACGCTTTATTGAGTAGGATCGCTGAACAAAAGGCTAAAGTTGATGAGTTAGAGTTTTGGGATTCTGAATTAGCTCGATATGGTATGGTGCTCGGACAGTTACGCGCTGAGTTGATTGAGTTTGCTACCGACTTGTTAGCTCAAAACTTCTACAATATTTCTGGCGAAAATAAAAAACTCATAGCGCGGCTTACGGGTTTCAATGCTAGTGAGCTGACTACTAATCAATACCTCGAAAATTTAAAAAAACTCCAAGCAACAGATTTGCGTTACGGTACGACGAACTATGGACCGCATCGACAAGATTTGGTTTTTGAATTGGACGGTGAAAATATAGCAGCAGGTGGTAGTCGTGGTGAGATCCGCAGTACGATCCTCGCACTCAAGCTGACAGAGCTAAAATTCCTCGAAACTAGGACAGAGCAGCGACCGCTATTATTGCTAGATGATGTTTTCAGTGAGCTGGATCGAGGTCGACAGGAACGACTGTTGCAATCGATTGAAGGCTATCAGACTTTCATCACAACGACGAAAGTAGAACACCTAGATTCAATCCAGAATAAGCAGGTGTGGGAGGTGAGGGGTGGAGCAGTGAATCTGCTAAAATAACTTAGATGTCTGCTAAAAAATACACTCGGATCCTCCTCAAGCTCTCTGGTGAAAGTCTAGGTGGTGGTGATAGCGGTGTGACTGCTACAGCAGTAAAAAAGCTCGCACGAGAGCTTACCGCGGTGAATAAAGCAGGTGTAGCACTGGCGATCGTGATCGGTGGTGGTAATATCTGGCGGTTTCGCGATAATCAAAATCTCAAATCACTACCTCGTGAAAACTCAGACTATCTTGGTATGCTCGCGACAGTTTTCAATGCGGTCGTACTAGCCGCTGAACTAAAAAAACTTAAAATCAAAGTGGAGGTTTTTTCAGCTGTGGCTGTACCAAAACAATTAGCTAAAAAATATTCCCCAACTGCGGCTATTCAAGTCCTAAATCAAGGTGGGATTGTCTTGCTAGCGGGTGGCACAGGACGACCATATGTGACGACGGATACGGGTGCAGCGATGCGTGCGACAGAGCTACGCTGTGAGCGAGTGCTCAAAGCGACGAATGTCAAAGGGGTGTATTCCTCTGATCCACAGAAGAATAAAAAAGCTAAGCTGCTCAAAGAGCTAGACTACGCCATGGCGATCAAAAAACAGTTTGGAGTCATGGACACCAAAGCTTTTCACCTACTAGCCAAAGCAAAAATCCCACTCACGGTCTTTGATTTCAGCAAAAAAGGTCTACTGCTAAGGGCAGTGAAAGGGTATAATGTAGGCACGATAATTTCTAAAACATGAGTATTTCTGATTTGCTCAGACAAGCCGATGAGGCTTTTACCAAGACTTTCGACCATTTGCATACTGAACTAGCTGGACTCCAGATCGGTCGGGCGAGTGCTGCGCTGATAGAAAATCTCTTAGTCGAATCTTACGGAGACAAGCAGCCACTCAAAAATATTGCTCAAATCTCTGTACCAGATGCCAAGACACTTGCTATTCAACCGTGGGATCGGGCGAATCTGGCAGGCATCGAGAAGGCAATCCAAGAATCACCACTGAGCCTCAATCCAAACAATGATGGTACAAGGATCTTGCTCAATATCCCGCCACTGACAGAAGAGCGTCGCCGTGATCTATCTAAGCTAGTCGGTCAGATCTCCGAAGAAGCACGGATTTCTATTCGTCGTGCACGGCAGGATATCCTTAGCAAGGCAAAGCGAGCTGCTGGTGAGGATAGTGACTTCACTGAGGACGATGAGAAAGTTTTAGAGAAAAAAATCCAAGAAAAAGTTGATGAAATTAATAAGAAAATCGACGAAGCGGCGAAACAAAAAGAGTCTGATGTAATGAAAATTTAAATATTATGTTACTTATTTCTATCATTGCGTTTCTGGTTATATTTTCCTTGTTGATATTGGTGCATGAGTGGGGACATTTTATGTCGGCGCGACGGTTTGGTGTACGGGTTGAGGAGTTTGGTCTGGGTTTGCCTCCGCGCGCCAAAGAATTATTTCGTGACAAGAAAAAGACACTCTACTCGCTCAACTGGCTACCACTCGGTGGGTTCGTACATATGAAAGGTGAAGATGCCCACGGTAGGAATATGCTGCGCGACAAAGATTCCTTCGCAGCGAAGAAAGTCTGGCAACGAATCGTCATTGTCTGTGCTGGTGTGTTTATGAATTTTGTAACGGGTTTTGTACTGCTTACGTTTGTCGCGCTGTTGGGTACGAGTTATTTAGTGCCAGTTGGTGAGGTTGAGCAGTTCGTCGCTGATAGACCAGAGGCTAGATTGATCGGTGTAGAGCCACGAGGATTGTTGATCAGTGAGATCGTACCAGGTAGCGCAGATACTGCTGGGATTCGAAAGTATGACTTCATTACAGCCATAAATGGCGCACCAGTAGAGTCAAGTGAGGATTTCATCGCGACACTGGAGGCAGCGCCAGAGCAAGAGTTTGATCTGACTATTACACGTCGCAACTATCAGTTTCATACGCTCATAACTACAAACACCGCAGGTAAAATCGGTACGAGTATATCTGAACCGCTGGCTGCTGTACGGCTTCGCTATGGACCGTTTGCGGCAGTTCGACAGGCTGCAAATGATACTTTGCGATTGACTACAGCGATCTTTGGTGCGCTGGGTAGTCTAGGTAAGTCGCTAATGCGTGCTGAGATACCTGCTGATATTGGTGGACCTGTAGCGATCGCACGCGAGACTTTTTATCGTGCTACGGATATCATTGCTCTGCTCAACTTCGCTGCGATGCTATCGATCACACTCGCCATTTTCAATATTCTCCCGATTCCGGCACTCGATGGTGGGCGTTTGGTCTTCTTGCTTTACGAGGGTATTACACGTCATCGTCCGAGTCCCAAGATCGAGAGCTATATTCATGCAGCTGGTTTTATAGTTCTGATTGGTTTGATTTTAGTGATTACTTTTCAGGATATTATAAATATTTTTTAGTTATTAATGCATTTTATTATGATTGATGTTGTTATCATCGGATCAGGTTGTGCTGGGCTCGGCGCGGCCATCTATGCACGGCGTTTCGAGATGAGTACGCTTGTCCTCGGAGATTTGGAGGGTGGTACTATCACACAGACGCATCTCGTCGAGAATTACCCTGGTTTCAAAAGTCTATCTGGACTAGCACTTGCCAAGGAGCTGCTCGATCATGCGCGCAGTCTGGGAGCTGAACTAAAGACTGTCTCTGCCGAAAAAATCGAAAAGACTGATACTGGGTTCAAAGTAACGGCAGGCAAAGAGACTTACGAAGCCAAGTCGGTAATCCTTGCAACTGGTACAGACCATCGTAAGCTCGATGTGCCTGGTGAAGTAGAGTTCACGAACAAAGGTGTGAGCTACTGCGCGACTTGTGATTCACCGTTTTTCAAAGATAAAACTGTTGCATTGATCGGTGGTAGTGATTCAGCAGTCAAAGAGTCGCTAATAGCTGCTGAGCACGCAGCAAAGGTATATATCATTTATCGTAAAGATCAGTTCCGCGCTGAACCGATCAATATTCGTCGTATGGAAGCCAAGGATAATATCGAACCAATCTTCAATACAAATGTGACAGCAATCTACGGTGAGGGTGTAGTCAAAGGTGTAAAGCTCGATACAGGTAAGGATTTGGAATTAGATGGTGTCTTCGTAGAGATCGGACGTCTGCCGCGTAATGATCTGGCCAAACAGTTGAATCTAAAATTGGCAGAGAACGGTGAGATCATTACCGATCGTTTGAGCCGGACCGATGTATCGGGAGTCTTCGCCGCAGGAGACGTGACCAATATCGAATGGAAACAGGCAATCACTGGTGTCGCCGAGGGTGCTCATGCTGCCAACCAGGCATTTGAATTCATCAACTCCTAACCTATCTTTATGGCTGATCTCAAAAAAGCTGCACTGGCGTATCACAAGCGCCTAAAAGGCAAAATCCAGCTCACACTCAAAGAAAAGCTAAGCGGCAAACGAGATTTGAGTCTGTCATATACACCGGGTGTTGCAGCGCCTTGTCTCGAGATCGCCGAAGATAAGGAGCGTGCCTACGACTACACTTGGAAGAAGAATACGATCCTCATCGTCACCGATGGTACAGCGGTACTAGGACTCGGTGATATCGGACCCGAGGCAGCACTGCCAGTGATGGAAGGTAAAAGCGTGCTTTTCAAAGAGTTTGGTGGTGTGGACTGTGTACCGATCTGCCTCGACACCAAAGATCCCGATGAAATAGTTGATATCGTCTGTAAACTCGCACCAGCCTACGGTGGTATCAACCTAGAAGACATTTCAGCACCGCGTTGTTTTTACATCGAAAAACAACTCAAAACTCGTTTGCCGATACCAGTTTTTCATGACGACCAACATGGTACAGCGATCGTCGTCCTCGCAGGTCTGATCAATGCTGCGAAAGTTGTAAAGAAAAAGATCACTGACTTAAAGATCATCATCAATGGTGCTGGGGCAGCTGGTATCGCTACTGCCAAGCTTTTATACCATTATGATATTCGACAGATCATCCTCTGTGATACGCAGGGAGCGATCTATGCTGGTCGCAAAGAAAATATGAATCCGATGAAAAAGAAGATGGCGAGTATTACCAATCCTAAAAAGCAGAAAGGTTCTCTCTCAGATGTAATGCAAGATGTCGATTGCTTCATTGGTGTCTCGGTCAAAGATGCAGTAACACCAGCAATGGTCAAATCCATGGCGCGTGATCCAATTATTTTTGCCATGGCAAATCCGAATCCTGAGATTTTGCCCGATGTAGCTCGCAAAGCTGGTGCGACCATCGTAGGTACGGGTCGTAGTGATTTCCCCAATCAGGTCAATAATGTTCTAGCCTTCCCCGGTATTTTTCGTGGAGTGCTGGACATGCGAGCCAATATCACACGGGAGGTAAAATTTGCTGCGGCACTGGCGATTGCCAAGTGTGTGAAGCAGCCAACAGCTAGTTGTGTGATTCCATCGGCACTAGATAAGACTGTGGCAAAGAAAGTCGCGGCAGCGGTTAAAAAAGTTGTTTAAGTGAGCTTGAGCTGCTGCTGTCGACTATGCCAGAGCCAGAGTAGCCAGCCGAGGATCAAGTAGTAGACAATAGTAATTGAGAATACAAACCAGCTGATTTCCATGCTGGCAAGTGGTATTTTGGCGAGATGTTGCGCGACAGTAAGCATGTAGGAGAGCAGTATATAGGCGACGAAGCCAAGCAGTATCCCTGCTGGTAAATAAGCCAGACCGATTAGCACCGCTGCGAATCCTATCAACATGGCCAGTGGTATCGCCGGTGCGACGAGGATATTTGCCAGTGGTGCAATGAGCGAGAACCGACCAAAGTAGAGCATAATTAGTGGTACGGCAGTCGCCTGTGCAGCGAGTGTGAGTACGAGTGAGTCTTGGATCGCAAATTTCTTTGGTATACGATGGAGATAGTGTTGCAAAACTGGACCGACATAGAGCACACCCAGCACGGCAGCGAAAGAAAGCTGAAATGAAATATCAGTCAAAACTCTAGGGTTGTGTAGCGCCATGAGGACTGCTGTAAAGGCGATTGTAATTTCGATATGGTGTTGTCGTCCGCTTGTCAGTGCAGCGAAGGCGATGATACCCATGATAGCTGCTCGGACGACTGGTGCTCCTGCACCAACTATCAAAGTAAACAATACGACCAACACAATGACCAGTGGTAGCTGCCAGCGACGAGCCACTATAGTGCCAAAGAGACCCGTAACAAACGCAATCACCAGTGCGACATTGTAGCCTGAGATGGCGATGATGTGTGTGAGACCCGTAGTATTGAAATCTGCTAGTACAGAATCTGGAATCCCACGACGACTACCGATCAAAAGTCCAGCTTCGAAGCTAGCTTGTGGTTCGGGAAAAATTTGGTTGAGCTTAGTCTCAAAAGCACGTCGTACGTTGTAAAGTGTCGCCCAAAAGAAATTGCCTTGATTTTCGCCAACTATTTCTAGCTTGGGGTAGTACATGACCGAGTAGATCTGCTGTCGAGCAAGATAATCTCGATAAGAAAACTCCTCTGTCTCAAACGGTGTTTCGAGCTTGTCAGTGATTTTTAATCGGTCGCCGTAGGCGTACTCAGGGAAACGTGCGATTTTTAGTAGGACATTGCCTGTCAGATCGTATTGCTGGTCATCTAGTACGAGTGTATCGACTGCGACTGTCAGCTTCGTATGGTCGGCACGGCGGTCAGGATCTTCGGATACTGTGCCAGTCAGGATTACTTTCGTCTCACGATCATTGTAATAAGCGAGGGTAGTAGGGAGGTTGTCATAACGGCTAATATCAAAGCGTGCAAATCCTAGACTACTGCTCAGTGTGATTATTCCAAACACTAGCAGTATGATCTGTCGTCGACCAAGTAGTGCCAGTAGTAGTCCTGCTCCTGTGAGGGCGATAGGAATCACCAATGGTAAATCCAAAATTTCTCCAAGCGCAATACCGCCTAAAAAGGCTATTAACGCTGTAAGAGTGAGACTGGTACGATAGGGATAAGGTTGCTTCACGAACAATATATTAGTACAATAGTAGCCTATTTGGCACTGTGGCTCTCGCTTCCGTCAAGGTTACGGTGGACAGGCAGCTTATCATCATACATCTTGGCACTGTAGCTCAGCTGGTTAGAGCGTGGGACTCATAAGCCCGAGGTCGGTGGTTCAAGTCCACCCAGTGCCACCAAGTAGGTTCTGATTGGTCACTAGGATGATGCGAACTACCACGTCGAGTGTCAGTACTACTAGCTGTATTTCAAAACTTATGTCCTTACGTCTCAAAATCGCGATTCAAAAAAAAGGACGTTTAGCTGAGCGTTCAGTCGAGTTTTTACGTGCACTAGGGTTAGACGCAGCAAACTCCGGACGTTACCTCATCGGTAAGTGTAAAGACTTCCCAGCAGATATTCTACTCCTGCGCGATGATGATATCCCAGCTTTCGTCGGGCGAGGTAATGCTGATATTGGCATCGTTGGTCAAAATGTAGTCATCGAGAGCGGAGTCAAAGTTAAAGAAATTGCCAAGCTCGGGTTTGGTAAGTGTCGATTGACAGTTGCTGTACCAAAACGTAGCAAGTACAAAACTATTAAAAGCCTAAAAAACGCGACAATCGCTACAGAGTATCCGAATGCGACGAAGAAATTCTTCAAACAACTCAAAGTACCAATCCAGCTGACTGAACTGGCTGGCTCAGTCGAGATCGCGCCTGAGATGGGAGTCGCCGATGCGATCGTCGATCTCGTGCAGACAGGCACGACGCTAGAGGCACATGATCTTGTACCGCTCGATCCACCGATTTTGAATAGCGAAGTAGTATTGATCGCCAATACTAAGTCAGCCAAGTCTAAACTACTCATAGAATTGCTGGCGCGCGTAGAAGCAGTGCTAGCAGCTCGGACGAAGAAATACGTCATGCTCAACTGTCAGACTAATAATTTAAAAAAGATTGAAAAGATTCTACCGGCACTTGATGCGCCGACAGTCCTACCACTTGCTAAGAATAACGAAGTCGCTGTTCACTCTGTGGCGACAGAGAAAGAGTTTTGGGAGGTATTACCCAAGCTAAAACAAGCGGGTGCCAAAGATATTCTCTTGCTCAATGTTGAGAAATTAGTTCCCTAAATGCAAATCCTTAATCTCGCCGATATCGATGAGGCCACACGGCAGCAGATACTCACGCGTGATAGTGAGGTTGGTTCGGCAGAAGTGAAAAAAAAGGTTGTAGAGATTTTGAAACGAGTTGAGGCAGCAGGTGAGCAAGCAGTTTTGGCTTTCACTGAACAATTCGATGGTGTGAAGATGAAATCACTAGAAGTATCACAGTCAGAGCTAGATACGGTTGATGTCGGTCAGTATGGGTTTCTCCAGCAGGCTGCTACCAATATTGAAAAGTTCCACAAGGCGCAACTCAAAAATATCCAAGCTGAGCAGCCAGTCGAAACAGAAAAAGGGATTACTGTCTGGCGGGAGTGGCGACCGATTGAGCGCGTGGGGGTCTACGCGCCGGGTGGACGCGCGACTTACCCCAGCTCTGTCCTGATGCAGGCTATCCCAGCACGGATTGCGGGTTGTACAGAGATTGTCCTAGCGACACCACCAGACTCAAAAGGTGCAATACCGGAGGTGGTACTCGCCGCGGCGAAGATCGCAGGCGTGACAAAGGTAATCAAGGCTGGTGGTGCACAGGCGATCGGTGCGCTTTACTATATTTACAATGTCGAAAAGCTAACTGGTCCAGGTAATCCGTGGGTGACAGAGGCCAAGCAGCAGCTCAGCAAGTATGTGGCGATCGATATGCCAGCGGGACCTTCTGAGATTTTAGTGCTCGCGGACGAAACTGCGCGCGCCGACTTCATCGCGGCGGATCTGCTCAGCCAGGCGGAGCATGCACCGGACTCTAGTAGTTTGTTACTTACAACTTCGACAGATTTGGCCAAACAAGTTCAAGCTGAGCTGGCCAAACAAGTGCCAGAGCTAAAGAGGCAGGAGATTGTTCAAACAGCAGTCCTAAATACCCAACTACTAGTCGCTAAAGATTTGGATGCAGCGATCGAGTTCACCAACTCCTACGCACCAGAGCATCTCGAGATTGTCACCAAAGATGACTCAGCAGTCCTAAAAAAGATTGTGAACGCTGGTTCAGTTTTCCTCGGACCGTATTCCTCTGAGTCAGCTGGTGATTTCGCGACGGGTAGCAACCACGTCCTACCCACAGCTGGCTTTGCGCGCAACTTCCCAGCACTCTCGGTCGAGAGCTTCGGTAAAAAAATCCAAGTTCAAAAGCTGACCAAAGAGGGACTAAGTAGTATTAAAAAAACTTGTGAGCAGTTCGGTGAGCTAGAAGGACTCGACGCGCACGCACGGAGTATTACCATTCGATTCGATACTGATGACTAAACTAATCCAGCAGCTCGTCCGTCCACAGGTTCGCCAGCTCGCGGGCTATGTGTCTGCGCGGCACCTCACACAGAGCGCCAAGATTTTCCTCGATGCAAATGAGAATGCTTTTGGTTCAGTTTTAAAAAAGGTTGAGGGAGTCGAATTAAATCGCTATCCCGACCCATTGGCAGATTCACTGCGTTCCAAGCTCGCCAAGTATACAAAAGTTCGATCTAGCCAGATCATCGTCGGCAATGGTAGCGATGAGTTGATCTGGCTCACACTGTTTGCTTTCGTAGCGGCGGATGAAGAGGTCATCATCATACCACCGACTTTTTCCATGTATCGAGTCTTCGCAGAGCTGGCAGGTGCGAAGGTGAAGCAAGTACCGCTGGATTCAACATTCACACTCGACCCAGCCAAAGTGCTGGCAACAATCTCTGCCAAGACGAAAGTTATCTTCCTCTGTTCACCGAATAATCCGACCGGACAAGCATTACCTATTAAAACAGTCGAAAAGATCGTCAAACAATCAAAAAGAATTGTCATCGTTGATGAAGCGTATATCGAGTTTTGTCCGCGCCGAACTGTTAAAAGTTTGTTAAAGAAATATCCGAATCTTGTAATCCTCCGCACTTTTAGCAAGGCGTGGGGACTGGCAGGTCTGCGGGTTGGTTATGCCTTGAGTTCGCCTGAGGTGATTGAGATCCTTGCCAAAGTCCGCGCGCCGTACTCGGTCGATACACTCTCGCAAAAGCTTGCCACCAAAGCTTTAAATAAGCAGAAACAGATGGAGGTAGGTGTGAAGAAAATTCTGTCTGAACGCGAGCAGTTAAAAAATAATCTAAAGCGACTCGGACTGACAGTCTCTCCGTCCGATGCGAATTTCTTACTGGTACGGTTTCCACGGGGTCAAGCGGCAGCTAAGATTCAGCAGAGTCTCAGTAAAAAGTTTGGGATTGTCGTACGGGATTTCGATTCACCACAACTAAAAAACTGTCTACGAATCACAGTAGGTACAACGGTAGAGAATCAGAAATTAACTGTGGCGTTAAAAAAATTACTTATTTAACTTCTAGATTTTCACCTGCACGGAAATAACAAAATCTATGATTACTTTCGATTTCCACTCACACACGACCTATGCCGACGGGGCAGACTCTGCCAGCACGATGGTGGAGGCGGCGATTGCCAAGGGTTTGCGAACTTACGGAATCTCCGAGCATCATCCGCGTCATCCGGACTTCCGCTACCGCGACGATCCACCGGGTGAGGTACGAGGTTTGGCTCAGTGGTCAGAGTATTTAGCAGAGATGGATGCACTGAAAAAACAACACGCGAGTAAGATTGAACTGCTCAAAGGTAGCGAGTTCGACTGGCTCGGGGTGGATTATCTACCCGAATGGCAAAAGTGGCGAGCGGAGAGCGACTATGATTACATCATTGGTTCGGTGCACTATATTGGACACTGGGGGTTCGATTACTTGGAAGATTGGGAGCAGCGCTACGATTTCCCCGAGCTCAAGGAACGCGAGGGCATACTCAATTACGACTCCATTGAACAAATCTACACAGCGTATTATAAGCACGTGGTGGAGATGGTAGAGCACGGTGCTGAGCACTTCGACATCGTCGGACACTTGGATCTGATCAAAAAGTTCGTGAAGGAGACGCCGTCAAATGCCCTAGAAGAAGCCACCAAGGCGCTTGATGCGATTGCTCAGACAGATTTGGTTCTGGAGCTCAGCTCCGCTGGACTGACTAAGCCCTGCAAAGACTGGTATCCCAATGTGGAGCTACTTAAAGCGGCGCGAGAACGCGATATTCCGCTCACGCTCAACTCTGACGCACACCAGACGAGTCGCATCGCGGAAGGTTTCACCAAAGCAGTAGCACTTGCCAAGTCGGTCGGCTACGAGTCTGTCGTGTGCTTGCACGCGGGCGGAGAACGAGAAAATATAAAGATTTAAGCAACTCTTAAACTTACTAGTAATAGAATACTGATCTTATGTTTACAGGTATTATTTCCGAGCTCGGCACAGTACAAGGAATCAAAAAGAATTCCAGAGATACTGCTTTCACTATTCATGCTTTGCAGACCTGCAAAGGTCTCAAAATCGGTGATTCAGTAGCGGTTAATGGTGCGTGCCACACCGTGGTCCATAAAACTAAAAGTAGTTTTACCGTTGAATCCATTCCAGAAACTTTAAAGCGCACTAATCTAGGGGATTTGAAAGTTAACTCCAAAGTAAATCTGGAGCGACCTGTTCAAGTCGGAGGGAGACTAGATGGGCATATTGTTACAGGGCACATCGACAGCACTATTCAAGTAGCTAAGATTGTAAAAGACAAAAATGCAGTACTCTTCGAGTTCACCGTACCACGTGCTTTGACGCGCTACATCGTCGCAAAAGGCTCAGTCGCACTTGATGGGATTTCTTTGACTGTAATCCAGATCACAAGTACTAAGTTAATAGTTGGTATTATCCCGCACACTATCGAGCAAACAAATTTAAAAACCCGTAAAATAGGTGACCAAATCAATCTAGAAGTAGACATACTGGCGAAGCACACGGAGAAACTCCTAAAAAAGTAATTTATTTATAATTCTACTTTTCCTGTTTGGAAGTAAATAACTAATCAATATGACTGAATACAGAGGTACACAAGACGGTAAGGGTATCAAAATAGCGATAATATCGAGTGAGTTTGCTGAGAAAGATGGTGGTGCATTAAAAAAACTTCAAGCAACTGCCAAAGCTAAATTAACTGAGTTGGGTGCAGAATATAATATATATTTTTGCCCGGGTGTTTTTGAGATTCCGACAGTAGCGGCGCATGTTATCCAGACTAAGCGATACGAAGCGATAGTGGCACTCGGTGTAGTAGTACGTGGTGAGACTGCCCACTTTGATTTCGTCTGTAAGGCTGCTACAGATGGTATAGCTGAGCTCGGACGTACGAGTGGCGTGCCGATACTCTTCGGCGTATTGACGACTGATACGACAGAGCAGGCTGTCGCACGTGGAGGTTTGGGGGCAGACTATGCCGCCGCCGCTGTCGAGATGGTAAATCTCATTAGATAAATTACCGAAAGTGGCTATGCTAAAATGCCGCTAATGTCGAAGCAAACCATACAGGATATCGATGTCAAAGGTAAGCGTGTACTTGTACGTGTTGATTTCAATGTACCCTTGAACGATGGCAGAGTCATCGATGATACTCGTATTCGAGAAGCGTTGCCTACTATTCAGTACTTACTAGAGCAGCAAGCCAGAGTAATCCTCTTGAGTCATCTCGGACGGCCAAAAGGAAAGGTTGTAGAGAAATATCGTCTCGATCCGGTGGCTGAAGTCTTAGCAAGATTGTTAAAAAAGAAAATTCAAAAAGTAAATGACTGTATTGGTCCAGCGGTCAAAAAAGCCATTGAAAATTTACAAACAGGTGAAGTGCTCATGTTGGAAAACACTCGTTTTCATTCTGAAGAAATAACCAATGACCCTGCTTTTGCTGCCGAACTAGCTAGCTATGGTGACATTTTTATTCAGGAGGCCTTTGGTGTAGTACATCGTGACCAAGCGTCTGTTGTCGGTATTGCTAAGCATTTAAAGACTGTTGCTGGCTTCTTGGTAAAGAAAGAGATTGACGAGCTAGGCAAACTATTCCAAGCACCTAAAAAACCACTGGTGCTCGTGATTGGTGGTGCGAAGATTGATACAAAGATTGGTATTCTCAGAGCTTTCTTACCGCTGGCAGACACGATCCTGCTCGGCGGCGGCTTGGCCAATACTTTTCTCGCAGCAGAGGGATTTGAGATTGGTAAGAGTCTGTATGAGGAGAATAAGCTTGAAATTGCGCGTGAGATCCTCATGGAAGCAGCGCAGCTCGGTGATAAATTGATCTTACCTAGCGATGTAGTGTGTGCCGATGCAACAGCAGAGCCAACAGACAATACACCGACTGTGGATTTACACACTAGCGCAGTGAGCTGCAATCTTTCGATTTATGATATTGGCATTGAGACACGTCAGCAGTACGCTGAGTTGATTCAGTCGGCAGGGACGGTGATCTGGAATGGACCACTTGGCTACTTCGAAAAAAAGCCTTTTGCTGGTGGTACGCAAGTAGTCGCTACAGCTTGTGCACAGACCATGGCTGAGACTTTGCTTGGTGGGGGAGATACCATTACGGCACTTAAGCAATTCAAAATCGATATAAACAAATTCACACACGTCAGTACGGGTGGTGGTGCCATGCTGGAGTTCCTCGAAGGCAAGCAGCTACCAGGACTAGCAGTGATACAGAAAGCCTAGCGAATCGCGTCCTTCAGTGTCTTGCCAGCCTTGAAGGCGGGGACACGTAGTGCAGGGATTTGGATGCGTTCTGTAGGGTTGCGTGGATTGACTCCACTGCGAGCCTTACGATGACTCACACGAAAAGTACCAAAACCAGTCAGTGTGACGGTCTGACCAGATTTTAGACCACTTGTCACTGCGCTGACGAGAGCATCAACCACATCAGCGGCGACTTTCTTGGTGGTACCAGCTGTAGAGGCAGTTGCCTCAATGAGTTCCTGCTTGGTCATAGTTACGCAGGTTAAAGAATTACTTTCAGTCTAGACCTGCTTAAAACCAGAATGCAAGTCATCTGTCTAGGTCTCTTTTGGTTTGGGAATTGGTGGTGAGGCAAGCCATTCGGTATGGTCTCGCCGTCGTGGAAAGAGTGGCGCGACGATCTGCCAAATCTCTTCTGTGATGGGCTGAATGGGTTGATTGGCGTTGATAACGTGCCAGTTATACTTCTTTGCGAGTTGTTGAAATTGTTTCTGAGCCTTACCAATTAGGCGATCAGAGCTTTCGTGGAGGTGGACTTTTTCTTTACCAGCAAGGAAACGCTCACCGTCCATGAGGATTTCGAGATCTGGACGATTGAGATATTTATTGACGCTCTCGAGCCAACTGAGATCAGCGCCTTTGGCGCTACCCCAAGCGAGACCTGTACCGATATAGTCCTCTGCGATGATACTAATACCTTGGTCTAGTTTGCGTCGTAGGATTGGATCGTACTGGTAGCGATTTAGACTGTACCACATTTGGAGCTCTTCTTCGCTGACATGCTGACGAAGCTCTTTTTTTACAATACTGTGTGTACGAAAGATTGCATTTTGTTGGCCACTGCGTTTGGGCATACCAGGGCGTTTGACTTTCGTACCAGGAAAAAAATCAATCAAAGTTTGGACGCTAGATTTTTTCTTACCACGGAGGATTTCATTGAGCATTTTACCAGTCGGATCTAGATCATAGATCGGGTACTTCACATACTCTACACGTACACCAGCTGTAAGTAGACGTTGAACTAGTAAGTTTGTCTGTGTGCTTTTGCCGATATTATTGACACCGTAGAGGGCGATGAATTTACCTTGCATAAGTAAAAAACATTTTACTGTAAAAAAGCGCTTCGTATAGGGCAACGCGCTTTTTTTGTGTTCAAGGAAATTTAGATTGCCAAGTCCTCTGTATAGCTAGTTGCGAGTGTTTCGCGTAGGACGATCATGCGATAGATCGTCTCGGCGACCTCGGCGCGAGTCATACTAAATCCACCATCGAGTTGATCTCCTGAGATGATGTTTTTTTCTGCAGCATAGGCAGCGAAAGGTGCGAACCAAGCATCGACGGACACGTCGCTATATGGTGTACTGGTTGGTATGCTGGTTTGAACATTGGCACTACCGATTAAGACTTTCAGATATTCAGCACGATTGACAGTATTGCCTGGACCAAATGTGCCATCGGGATAACCACCGACGATATCGTGCTGGACAGCACAGCCAATAAACGAACTATACCAAGCGCTGGCTTCTGTGTCGGGGAAGTTTGGGGCGGGTGCAGTGCTACAATCAACGTTTAGTCCTAGTTCAATCATTTTGAGTGCTTCAACACGACTAACGGTCTGATTGGGTCGGAATGTGCCATCGGGATAACCACCGATGATTTTTTTATTTTTGAGATAGCTGATTGCTTTGTAGTTTGGGTGAACGATGGAGACATCGTTGAATAATCGAGGACGAATAGTGGAGCTAATACCAAGTAATGCGCCTTGCTGGGCTTTGACTGTGAAGCTTTGGTCGGCAGGATAGGTTAGCAGTACAGTGGCTTTGCCATCTTGGAAATCATCAGTAGTGATGGTAGCGGGCGTAAAAGTACCAAAATTCGTCGAAGTAGAAAGAGTTGCCTCACCGGTAAAGTTAGTATTTAAAGTAGGTTCGTCGTTTAGATCGAGAGCCTGAATAGTGATTTCTTCTGGACTGCCGATTAAGAATTTATCATTGCTGCTAATTGAGAATTTAGCGACTTTACTGATTGAGTCGACAGGTTTTGTTTCAGCTATGAGATTAGAAGTGACAATAGGCTCAATAGTCGGACTCTGTGGGTCTGGAGTTGGCTCAGGAGCTACAGGAGTGGGTATAGTGGTAGGATCTGGCTCAGGAGCTACAGGAGTGAGCGCTGGCTCTGGTGGTGGTGTGACCGCTGTGGCATGGAGATCCGAGCTGGTGCTAGTATCAGTAGCCAAATAACGCTGTACCCAAAGCATAGGATTGATTGTATTGGCGATAGCTTGATCTTGATTGAGTCCTGATGAGACACCATCGAAAAACGAGACACCAGCTGCGGCTGCTTCTGCTGAAGAAAACGGCCACCAAGGGTGCCATGGAGCAGTAGCTCTATCAATCTGGAAGTGTAAATGCGGACCAGAGCTAATGCCAGTATTGCCTGAGAGTGCGATTTGTTCACCACGTGTGACGATTGCTCCTTTGGTGGTTTGGATTTTACCCAAGTGAGAATACGAAGAATAAAGTGTGGCTGTTTCATTGGAGTCGAGTAGTGGGACATTATCATGACGTACTACTATGTGCTTACCAAAACCACTAGAGCTTTCGACGACTTTTACCACTGTACCGTTGGCGACTACGTAGATGGGAGTTTCTTCTGGGAGTTTGATGTCGATAGCGAGATGACTGCCTTCGTATTCTTTGCTATTAGTCTCGTAGCTACCCATATAAGGGGTAGCATAAGTTACAAGTTTGTTTATCAGGGCACGATCAGTCGTGCTGCTCCAGCTGAGGCTCGCTAGCTTTGCACCAAAGATCGCAGGATCATAGTTAGGTAGTGTAATCAGCTTGTCAGGGGCTAGCGCAGAGGCTACGAGTTGATATTCAGCACCCGAGAGACTAGCCCAGTCGGGGATACTGCGTACAGGTAGCGCTGTGCCATCGAAGGGTGCGGGCTGTTGAGTATTTAAGATACTTGCCCTAAAATTATTTGTCGCACTCTGTCCAAAAAATACTCCAACACTGAGAATGAGTGTAGCAAGGAGTCCAAGAATAATTTTTTTGTGCTCTTGCCAAAAACTTGGTTTTTGACCAGATACAGGTGGAATTATTTTATTTTCAAAGGACATTTTGTTTTTGGTTTAAAATATTTTTGTATCAGATCATTTTATCAAATTTTGAGTCTTAAATCAAGTTATATTACGTATTCTGCCGAGGAGACTGAGCTGCTCGGGCAAACGCTCGCTCATGAACTCCGTGGGTACAAGATTTTGCTTTTTGGGGATTTAGGTGCGGGTAAGACGACTCTGATCCGCGGGTTGGCAGCGGGTCTGGGTGTCGTCGTCAAAGTCAAAAGTCCGACTTTTGTCTACGAAAAAGTTTATGATATTCAGAAACGGGATTCTTCGTCCATGGCTCAGAACGACAATGGGGAGCTTTTTATTCACTTCGATCTTTACCGTCTGGAGGCAGTCGACATGGAGCTGGCAGAGCATCTCAAAGAAGCTTTCCAAAACTCTGCTGCGACAGTGGCAGTGGAGTGGAGTGAGCGGCTCTCGAAAGAGCTGCTGCCAAAGCAAAGAGTCGAGCTAAAACTGGTAGAAGGTGCTGATGGTATACGTAAAATTAGCTCAAAAGTATTTGCCTAAGCCCTTCGTTCCAGATTTCTTCGAGCTTAGAGATCTTTTCTTGGACGAGCACTTTGCGAGAGCCAGCGATTACCAGCTCTGGTTCGGCAGACACCTGACCAATGATACTGAGTTCAACATTGTTTTTAGTAGCGAGTGTGCCAAGCTGGGAGAGGTTCTTCGGTGCGACCTCCAGTAGGAAGCCGGGGTTTTCTGCGAATAAATTCGTCCAAGAATTTCCAGTCCAATCAGCTAAATCGAGAGTCAAGCCGAGCTGGGTACCAAATGCCATTTTACACACGGCTACTCCGACGCCACCACGGTGGATATCGCGCGCAGAGGCTAGCCAGCCCTGCCTTGCAGCTTTGAGTACAGTCTGGACTTCACGCTTGATCGAACCAAGATCGAGTGTAAAAGTTTTGCTCGAGCTTTTCCGCAAGCTATCTAGTAGGGTACTACCACCTAGATTTTTGGTACGTTTTCCGACGAGTACGAGGGCATTGCCAGCTACTTGGAGCTTGCTTGGTATGGCCTTGTTCGCATCGTCTAGCTTTCCGAAGCAGCCGACGATCGCACTAGGGTTGATACTCTGATTGCCATTTTGGTTGTACAGGCTTACATTGCCACTGACGAAAGGTGTCTGGAGTGTCTCAGCAGCTCGTCGTAATCCAGCGATACCATCTACTAGCTCTGCCATCTGCGCGGAGCGTTCAGGATTGCCATAGTTTAGACAGTCGGTGAGAGCGAGCGGTGTCGCACCTGCGGCCACTACATTCGTGATTGCCTCCACGACGGCGTGCTGGGCTTGGAGCTGCGCTGAGTATCGCCCTAGCGTGCTGGAGCCGCCGAGCCCGATGGCGATCCCGATCTGCTTTAGCTTCGCTGGAGCAGAGGTATTCGCTAGCGGTCGGACGATACCACAGCCACCGAGTCCGGCATCTGTGCTGGTCGCGCCTTGGACTTGCTTGTCGTATTGCTCGTAGATCGGGGCACGGTTGGCGATTTGAGGGTTCTTTAGGAGTTTTCGTAGTACCTTGGTTAGGTTGAGCTGTCGCCAGTCGGGTGGATTGTCTCGGACTTTGGCTTTTGCACGCTTGTACTGTCGGCAATAGCTGAGCCCCTCGGTGAGTACACTGGGTGGTGTATCGACGAGTTTCTCGCCGTGGTAGCGCAATACGTAGTTGCCAGACTTTACTTTGCCCACGACGCTGGCACGTGCACCTGCTGCGATACGCGGCAGTTCCCACTTTTGGTTGTAAGTGTCGAGTATTAGCTTCGTTGCTTTTGGGTGGCAAATCCAACAAAACCGCTCCTGAGTCTCGGCACAGGCGATCACGTGTGGCGGGAAGTCGCCTTTGGCGGTGTGGATCTTTTCTAGATCGATCTCCGCACCGAAGCCACTAGGCTCGACCTGCTCGACACTGGCGCAGACGTTGCCACCGGCACCCATATCTTTGAAGCTGACTTTATCCAGTAGTTTGCGTTTCTTTAGCTCATTGAATAGATCATAAGTAGAGACTAGCAGGTGGCGTTCGAGAAAGGGGTTGGGTTCTTGGACAGCACCTTTGTTTGCCTCTGCGTTGGCTTCACTCAGATCGCTACTGGCGAAGCTCGCTCCACCGAAGCCACTGCGGTCGGTTGGTTTACCCACGATGATAATGTCGTAGCCGACGCGCGCCGCCTCCTCGGGTACGTAGCTATGGATTATCTCATCATCACGTAACACTCCGAGTGCTAGTACATTTACCAGACAGTTTGCATCGAAGCTCGGGTCAAACTCTAGATCACCACCGAGATTGGGTACGCCGAGCGGATTGCCATAGCCGGCGATACCTCTGACTACCTCGCGCGTGAGCCAGCGTGTCAAATGTTTACTTGGATCACCGAAACGCAACGGATCGAGCACACCGATGACTCGCGCGCCCATACAGAGGATATCGCGGACACAGCCACCCACGCCTGTCGCTGCGCCCTCGTAAGGAACGAGCTGGCTGGGGTGATTGTGGCTTTCGTGACCGACGACGAGACCCCAGCGGTGCTTACCCTCCCGTGCGATCTCGATGATACCAGCGTCCTCACCTGGTCCGAGGATCACGTTTTTACCCTTGGTCGGCAAATGCTTCAAATGTCGACGACTGCTGCGATAGCTACAGTGTTCGCTACCCTGGATAGAGAGTACAGTCAGCTCGGTCAGCGTGAGAGGTCGCCCGATTTCCTTTTGGAAATGTTTAGCTTCGGCGATCGAAAGAGCAATTTGGTTTGCCTTAAGTGTTTTGGCAGCAGACTTTTCGTTCAACATTAGGAAATCGAAAGTCGGTTCGTGATGCTGGGGGGTTTTCACAGACACAATAAAAAAGTAGGCTTATCTTAACATGCAGCTCTCCGACTTTGATTACGATCTCCCACCTGAGTATATCGCTCAGACTCCCGCCGAGCCTAGGGATAGCTCAAAGCTTTTGGTTTACGAGCGAGATTCACAAAAAGCTCAACACAAGATTTTCCACGACCTACCAGAGCTACTCCGAGCGGGTGATGTACTAGTGATCAACGATACAAAAGTGATACCAGCACGATTGAAAACAACTGAGGGGCATGAGGTTTTTTTGGTTCGAGATCTGAAACGGGATTCTTCGACTTCATACGCTGCGGCGGACTTCGCTCAGAATGACAAGGTAATTTGGGAGTGCTTAGTTCGTGGTGGGAAGCATTTCGAAGTGGGTGCAGAGTTTACGATCGCAGCGGACTTCACAGGTAGAGTTTTAAAAATCCTCGAAAGTGGTGAGCGAGTGATTGAGTTTACTACATCGAATTTTGATGCTGCTCTGGAAAAGTACGGAGCGACTCCGCTGCCACCGTATATCCACCAGACCGAGAAACAAGTCCCACGCTACCAGACTGTCTATGCCGATCAGGCAGGGAGTGTAGCGGCACCGACGGCTGGACTCCACTTCACAGATGAGCTATTTACAATGCTGCGAGCCAAAGGTGTCCAAATCGAAAAGCTGACACTCCATGTCGGACTTGGTACATTCCTACCAGTCAAGACTGAAAGAATCGAAGATCATCCGATGCATGCCGAGTTTTTTACGTTGGACTCAAAAGTTGTCAAAAGATTGAATCAAGCTAAGTCAGAGAGCAGGCGAATCATCGCTGTCGGTTCTACGAGCTGTCGCGTGCTCGAGAGCTGCACAGATTCGGCAGGCGTGCTGAAAGCCCAGTCTGGTGAGACTGATATTTTTATCTATCCAGGTTATGAGTTTCGCTTTCTCGACGGTATGCTGACGAATTTTCACCTGCCCAAGAGTACACTGATTATGCTCGTCGCAGCTTTCATCGGACG
>CAYVMX010000014.1:0-5879 GCA_964452725.1 uncultured Candidatus Peribacteria bacterium
CGTTTACGGCGTGGACTACGGGGGTATCTAATCCCCTTCGCTCCCCACGCTTTCGTCCCTGACCGTCAGTACATACCCAGTGCCTTGCCTTCGCTTTTGGTGTTCCTCTCGTTATCTACGGATTTTACCCCTACAACGAGAATTCCAGGCACCCCTGTATGACTCTAGACAGTAAGTTTCCGGGACGGTTTCGACGGTAGGCGTCGAAATTTAACCCCAGACTTTACTATCCGGCTGCGGACGCTTTACGCCCAATGATTCCGGATAACGCTTGCACCTCACGTATTACCGCGGCTGCTGGCACGTGATTAGCCGGTGCTTATTCGGGTGGTAAGCTCAAAAATTTGTTCCCACCCAAAAGAGGTTTACATCCGTTAGGACGTCATCCCTCACGCGGCGTCGCTCCATCAGGGTTGCCCCCATTGTGGAAGATTCTTTACTGCTGCCTCCCGTAGGAGTATGGGCCGTGTCTCAGTCCCATTCTGTCTGGTCGTGCTCTCACACCAGATACCCGTCATAGACTTGGTGAGCCGTTACCTCACCAACAATCTGATAGGACGCAGGCCTCTCCATAGCCGAAATTCTTTACCCCGTAGGGACTATCGGGTATTAATCCGGATTTCTCCGGGCTATCCCCGAGCTATGGGCAAGTGCCAACGTGTTACTCAGCCGTCTGCCGGTCACCCCGAAGGGTTCCCTCGACTTGCATGTATTAGACGCGCCGCCAGCGTTCATCCTGAGCCAGGATCAAACTCTTCGAAAAAAAATTTGAATCTCATTTTTAAGAAAATGAGTAAAAAAAAGTAAATTTGATCGCTATCAATTACTTGATAGCAGACTTTCTCTACTGCATCCTGAATATTTGTTTACTGTCTCCGGCGTTACGAGAACTAATGTTCTCATAGACCTTACCTATGGCTGCCGAGACAGTTGAATGAATTTGCTGATCGACCGAGATGTGAAGGAACAAACGACTCTGAAGTCGGAGGCAAAAGATACACTCCGAACAAAAGCGCCAGAGCAGTGTAAAGGACTAGCAATTCAAAGTCAACACTTTTTTTACTAATTTTCGGAATAATGAACCTGCTAAAATCAGCTAGTGAAATATGTAGATCTAGCTTTCCCGACTGCTCCCACTGCCTTTACCTATGCTACAGATTTCGACGTACAGGCAGGCGACCTAGTCGTTGCGCCACTACGTAACAGCGTGGTAAACGGAGTCGTCATCGCAGTCCACACCAACAAACCAAACTACCAAACTAAATCAACTAAAGAATTAATTCGCAAGGCGGTGCTGACTGACTGGCAAGTAAAAACTGCTCTGTGGATCAACCAGTACTACCATGCGCACCTCGGCAAGACGCTACGACTCTGGCTACCCGAGCGTGTGTGGAACGACACTCCTTTGAAAAGAAAGACCAAACAAGTGGAACTGAAACCTGTGCCACAGAAAAAAAAGCAGCTGAATGCTGCTCAAGCTACCGCCTTGAAAAGTATCTTGAAATCCAAAAAAACATGTCTCCTCCATGGCATCACCGGCAGCGGCAAGACTGAGGTTTATCTCCAAGCGATTTTGAAAGTACTAGATGCTGGCAAACAAGCGATCTTGCTCGTACCTGAGATCGCCCTGACTCCTCAGCTCGTCGGCTATTTCGCTGCGTCGATTGAGGCGAAAAAGATCGCCGTAATCCACAGCCACCTCGCCGAAGGAGCGCGACTCGCCACTTGGGAGCGGATCAAAGCTGGTGAAGTACGACTCATCATCGGCAGCCGCAGTGCACTCTTTGCACCGGCAGATAATGTAGGGATCATAATCCTCGATGAGGAGCACGAATGGACTTATAAAAACGATCAGTCCCCTCGCTACCACGCTCGCACAGTCGCGACGAAGATGGCTGAGCTGACAGGTGCGAAACTCGTACTCGGTAGCGCCACTCCGAGTCTGGAGAGCTACGCGGCAGCGCAAGCGAGACGAATCCAGTTGCTCGAGTTGCCCAAACGTATCGACGATGTACCGTTACCACCAGTCGAGATCGTGAATCTGACGAACGAACTCAAGAAACAGAATTACTCGATTTTTTCTGAACGACTGACGGAGGAAATCCAAAAACGACTCAAGAAAAAAGAACAAGTCGTCCTGCTGCTCAATAAGCGCGGCTACTCGACCAGCATCGTCTGTCGCGACTGTGGTGAGGCACTGGAGTGTGTGAACTGCTCTGTGCCGCTGACTTTCCATCAGTTCAACAATCGCTGTCTCTGCCACCTCTGCGGACACTTCGAACCGATCCCGAGTGCTTGTCCTGCCTGTGGCAGCCTACGAATCAAGCAGCTCGGTACGGGTACACAAAAGCTCGAGAGTGAGCTAGCGCAGATCTGTCCAACGGCGAAAGTCCTACGCGCAGACAAAGACACTACTACTACGCGCGGTAGTCATCAGGCAATCTATGAAAAATTCCGCTCGGGTGAAGCGGATATCCTCGTCGGCACGCAGATCGTCGCCAAGGGTCTCGACCTACCCAACGTCACACTCGTCGGTGTGCTGCTCGCCGATGTCGGTCTCCACCTCCCCGACTTCCGCGCCGCGGAAAAAACTTTCTGCCTGCTGACCCAAGTCGCTGGTAGAGCAGGACGTGCGAGCAAAACTGGTGAAGTAATAATCCAAACCTACTCACCACAGCACCCCGCTATCCGTGCTGCTGCCCGACACGACTACGCCACCTTCGCCGCAGCAGAGCTAAAAGAACGCCAAGAGTTTGGCTATCCACCCTTTGGGCAGATCGTGAAGTTCGCCTTCGTCAATGTGAGCGAGAGTAAGGCTCGCAGGTCGGCGATCGCTCTCGCCGAGCAGATCAAACAAACCAAAACTGGTCGTGTCCACGCTACTCCGGCTCTGATCAGTAAGATTCACAATAAATACCACTGGCACGTCATCTGGCAGGGACGAGACCCTAGTCTACTCTGGCAGAATATCGAAATACCAGAGGGCTGTCGGGTAGATGTCGACCCAGTGCAGGTAGTCTAGGCTGCCTCTTCAAAGACCGCTTGCCGACTACAAGCAGGACGTTTTGCATTTGCCTCAACTCTCCGTCTGTTTTCAGTTAGTTCTCGTTTGCGAATATGCTCGGCTACTTCGAATGGTAGAGAAAATACCGCACCAACACCAAGCCTGGCTTCTCGTTCGTCAAGCTTTTTTTGATGAGCTACACGTGTATCTGTCGGATTTTCTGACTCTAAATTCTTCATAATTAAAATCGGGTCTCCTATTTTAAAGGAAAATTTTTGTAAAACAAATATATTTGAACTACTCTAGTACTCAGTTAAATAACCCATTTGAGCGGCGATCAACCGCAAGGGGCTGGCAGAAAAGGCACTGAGCCTGAGTAGATCCAGACGGGAGCACAATCTCCCGAAACCAAAACGAAGAAAGTACAATCCTGAGGTGGTACCGCCCCGCACGGGGCCCTCGGTAAATAATATTGTTCGAGTTTATCGAGGACTTCTCGACTTCACTCGAAGACTAACTACCACCTCATGCCAAATAAAAATCACTTCCCCAAAGTCAATCCCAAACAGAGCTTCCCCGAGCTAGAGGAAGCAGTTTTGAAATACTGGCAAAAAGAAAAGATCTTCGAGGAGTCGGTCGAGCGAGAGCCGACGAAAGGCGAATTCAAATTCTACGATGGTCCACCTTTCGCTACGGGTCTGCCACACTACGGGCATATCCTCCAGGGCGTAATCAAAGACCTGATCCCTCGGTACAAGACAATGCAGGGCTACCGCGTACCACGTGTCTGGGGCTGGGACTGCCACGGACTGCCCGTGGAGAACTTAATCGAAAAAGAACTAAAACTAGCAGACAAAGCCGCGCTGGAACAGTACGGCGTAGGTAAATTTAACGAAGCCTGCCGTGACAGCGTCCTGCGCTACGCGCAGGAATGGAAGCAGACAGTGAGTCGCATGGGTCGCTGGATCGACATGGAGCACGACTACCAGACGATGAACATCGAGTACATGGACTCCGTCTGGTGGGTCTTTGGTCAGCTGTGGGAGAAAGGTCTGATCTACGAAGGACTGAAACCGATGCACGTCTGCCCGCGCTGTGTCACACCGCTGAGCAACTTCGAGGTCGGGCAAGGCTACAAAGACATTACTGATCTCAGTGCCATTGCGAAATTCAAAGTAGAAACTTTTACAAATTCAGACGGTGTAGTCCAAGCAGCAGAAAAAAATACCTACTTTCTTGCGTGGACGACAACACCGTGGACATTACCAGGAAACATCGCGCTAGCAATTGGGGGGAAAATAAATTATGCCCTTGTTCAATCTGGCAATGAAAAATTCTGGCTTGCAAAAGATCTAATAGAAAAAGTATTTAGTGATCAAGAAATTAAAATTATCGTAGAAAAAACTGGCAAAGAATTAGAAAGTTCGGATTTTAGATATGAACCGCTCTTCCCTTACTACAAAAATTCTGGTGGCAACATATTCAGAGTAGTCGCCGCGGACTTCGTCGGAGCAGAAGACGGTACGGGCATCGTCCACATCGCGCCAGCCTTCGGTGAGGACGATATGCAAGTGGCAAAAGCCAATGATCTGCCGACTATTCAGCACGTCAGCATGGAAGGAAAATTCAAATCAGAAGTAAAAGACTGGGCTGGTGAGCCAGTCAAACCAGCTGATGATGTGATGAAAACAGATCGTAAGATCGTCGCTTGGCTGGACAAAGCAGGCAAGCTTTTCAAACAAGAGAACTACAAACACAGCTACCCCCACTGCTGGCGCTGCGATACGCCGCTCTTGAACTACGCTACTTCTAGCTGGTTCGTCGCAGTGGAAAAGATCAAAGAGGATCTGCTAAAAAACAACGAACAAATCAACTGGGTACCGGAACATATCAAAGCTGGACGCTTCGGCAAGTGGCTCGCAGGCGCACGTGACTGGGCTATCAGCCGCAACCGCTACTGGGGTGCGCCGCTGCCTGTCTGGCGCTGTGACTCTTGCGATGAAGCTGTCTGTGTCAGCTCAAAAGCTGAGCTAGAAAAACTCACTGGCAAAAAGGTAGACGATCTACACAAACACTTCGTAGATGAGATGAGCTGGGACTGTCAGTGTGGGGGTAAGCTCCAACGTATCCCCGAAGTACTGGACTGCTGGTTCGAGAGCGGCAGTATGCCCTACGCGCAGAGCGCGACGAAAGACCAAACCCAGCTCCCTGCCGACTTCATCGCCGAAGCCCAAGACCAGACACGTGGGTGGTTTTATACGCTCCATGTCCTAGCTACAGCGCTGCAAAACAAACCTGCTTATCAAAACGTAGTCTGCTCCGGACTCGTACTCGCCGAGGACGGTCAAAAGATGAGTAAGAGTAAAAAAAACTACCCTGACCCGAGCAAGATTTTTCACGACTACGGTGCCGATGCGATGCGACTGTATCTCATGAGCTCGCCGGTCGTCGAGGCAAAAGAACTCCGCTTCACCGAGCGTGGTGTCGAGGAGACGCTACGTAGTGTGCTGCTGCCGCTGTGGAATACTTACTACTTCTTCACCACTTATGCCAATGCCGACGGCTGGGAGCAAACTGAACTACCAGCGAAGCTCACCAATAAACTCGATCGCTGGATTCTCTCTGAGCTAAATATTTTGGTCAAAACTATGACAGAAGAGCTGGATAAATATGAGATCAACGCAGCGGTACGCCCGCTCGCTGGCTTCCTCGACGGTCTGACGAACTGGTACATCCGCCGTAGTCGTCGTCGTTTTTGGAAGAGTGAGAGCGATACGGACAAAAACGAAGCCTACGCTACGCTGCTCCACGTACTGACCACTGTGAGCCAGCTGCTCGCTCCTGTCTGTCCATTTTTAGCTGAAAAAATCTATCG
>CAYVMX010000014.1:5979-28800 GCA_964452725.1 uncultured Candidatus Peribacteria bacterium
CTGTGAGCCAGCTGCTCGCTCCTGTCTGTCCATTTTTAGCTGAAAAAATCTATCGTGATCTCACCGATGAAAAGTCGGTACATCTGACCGAGTGGCCAGTAGTGGATGAGAAACGGATAGATGAGGAACTATCCGCCGAGATAAACACAGTCCAAAAAATAATCTCAGCAGGACTGGCGATTCGTGGTCGTGAAAAGATCAAAGTCCGACAGCCGCTCGCCAGTGCTACCGTCGCTCTGCCAGCGGGGATCGAATCTGACGTGCTAAAGACGGAGCTGGCAACTATCCAAGAAGAACTCAATGTAAAAAAGATCGAATTCGCCAAAGATCCAGCGATAATAGCCGAGACAGTCGTAAATGTGAATGCGCGTGCACTTGGTCCCCGCTTGGGTAAAAAAGTCCAAGAGTGCATTAAGGAGGCTAAGGCTGGGAAATTCGAAGTCAAAGCGGACGGCGTCCATATCGCAGGCGAAGTACTGACTGGTGAGGAAGTCTCAGTTGGATTTGTAGGCAAGGAGGGTTCGGCAGCCGAAAGCGAAGCTGGTATCGTCGTCGCCCTTGATACAAAGATCACACCCGAGCTAAAGCTAGAAGGACGCGCCCGCGACCTTGTCCGTGCGATTCAGGACTTGCGAAAACAGGCAGGCTACGATGTGTCGGATCGCATAGAGCTGGGTGTTGCTGGTGCAGATGAGGTGCTAAAAAAGTGGGCAGAGTATATCCAAGCCGAAACCCTCGCAAAAAAGCTCTCAGTGACTATCGAAACTCCTGACGCAAAAACTGAGGTAGAAGGTATAAAAATCACAATCAAGAAGTTGCAAAAGTAGCGGAAAACACGGAAAATAATCTCAATGATCCGCCGTTTTATACTTTCGCTCATTGTTAATTCTGCCGCACTCTATGCGATAGATTATTTTGTGCTGGATTTTTGCCTACTGACCAAATCAGCTGACACTTGTCCAACGACTGTAACTGGCAGTATCATTGCCTTCGCAGTTGGTGGGCTACTACTCGGTATTTTGAATTTCTTTATCAAACCAGTACTCAAACTACTATCTATGCCGGTGACATTTCTGACGATGGGACTTTTTATGTTTGTAATCAATGCAGTTGTACTTTGGCTACTAGTCTGGCTCATCAATACACTCCAGCTAACTAATCTGCATATCCTCGTCACGGGCAACCCAGTCTGGTTGACCTACCTTTATACTGGCTTTGGACTCGGTATTTTCAATCTCCTCACCCACTGGCTTGTAAAAAAATAACTTACCTTTTCAAATGCAAAACATCCTCTACTGGTCTCAGATCGTCATCGCAATACTACTTATAGTAGTAATTTTACTTCAGCAAAAATCAACCGGTTTAGGTTCAGCCATTGCCGGTGGTGGTACTGGTGGTCAATCCACCAAGCGCGGTGTAGATCGCCTACTTGGTATTTTGACCGGCATTTTGGCAGGACTTTTTTGTGCCAACGCAATTGCCTATCTGTTTGTAATTTAGAGCTACGCTCAAATAATAATTTTGCTACGGAGTAAGTGGCTACTAATGTTTTATATTCATGCTGCGCCTACTGCACTCTACTACACTCGTTGAAAAAGTTGTTCTCGGATTGCTGTCTTTTATAATTGTGATTTCGATTTACCAAATCGGATCACAGTTTTATACAGACCATTCGGACCCTGTGCCAGGTAGCGGCGGTACTTATGTCGAAGGTGTGACAGGAAGTTTTCGATTTTTGAATCCTGTCCTTGCTCAAACGAGCTTAGATCGTGATGTTAGTAGTTTAGTTTTTTGTAGCTTGACTCGTTTCGATCCCGTGAAAAACGAAGTCGTGGACTACGCAGCTAGTCACGCACTCTCACCGGATAAACGGACTTATACTTTTACGCTACGTGATGATCTACTCTGGCACGATGGTGTACCAGTGACTGCTGATGATGTGATTTTTACTTTTCGAGAGGTTATCCAGCACGAAGAGTTCACAAATCCGGCGCTTGCTGCTGATTTTGCTGATGTACTGATCACAAAAGTAGATGAACGCACTGTGACCATGACATTGAAAAAACAATATGCATTCTTCATTTACAATACAAATATCGGACTCCTACCCAAGCATTTACTCAAAGATGTCTCTGTACGCACACTACCTGCTGCCGAGTTCAACCTAAAACCAATCGGCTGTGGGCCATATCGAGTCGAGGATGTCACCAATGGTCAGATCCGACTGACAGCATTTGAGCGATTTTTTGAAGGACGACCATATTTAGATAAGGTGATTTTTAGGCTATTTGGTTCAGAAGAAAGTCTCTTCAAGAATCTCGATGGCGTAACCGGCACACAAGATCTCTCGGCAGAGCACTTCGCGACCCTGAGCAACGATGCTCGTCTAGCGCTGTATGAGTTCAACTTGCCGCAGTACGTCGCACTTTTTTTCAATACTGATCGTGGCATTATCAGCAACGCCAAAACTCGTCTCGGGCTACAACTAGCACTCAATAAAATAGCTCTGGTCGAGAGTATCGAAGGTAAATCCAAAATCATTGACACACCACTACTGGAGATCGACACTTCTGACTGGAAGTATGACTTCAGCGCAGAACGTGCCGATGGCGCACTCTACGATGCTGGCTGGCGTTACACAGATGACAGTACCAAACCAATAGTAGAGACAGTCGAGGCTAGCCCAGATACAAAAACTAATCCTGCTGCCACGAGCACTGAGACAGACTCGGACTTCATCACAGCACCGAGTGATCAGCGCTACTATGCGACCGCCGAGGACGAGTTTTTCCTCGAAGGTACTGCACCGAGTGGTACTACCTTCGTCAAGGTCAACAACTATCAACTAAAAAAATTCACCACTGGGACAAAAACTTGGAGCTACAAGGCCTCAGCAAATATTGGTACGCTACAAACAGGTGAAAATGAATATATCGTCACGACAAACACTGGCGAGCTAGACCGAGTGACGATTTTTTATTCACAATCTGAATCAGCACGCAAAGCGTGGCTGACAAAAAAACTAACTCCTGTTGTCACGGCAAACAACACAACAGTGGCAACAAAAGAAAAAACCAAAACCAGTCCAACGATAGAGCAGACTCGTCTCCGTCGCAACTCAAACGGAGATGCCCTAGTGCTAAAGCTGCTCGTACCAGCTGACAATAGTAAATTCGTCGCAGTGGCAGAAGCCGTAAAAACACAATGGCACGAACGCGGAGTCAATCTAATCATTGAGGCGCTACCCAATAATGAATTCCTCGACCGACTGACAAAACGTGATTATGACATTGTACTATTTGGTCAAAATCTCGGTTACAACCTTGATACTTATCCATTTTGGCATAGTAGCGAAGCGCGAAAAGGCGGCAGCAATCTTAGTAATATCAAAAGCTCTGGGATCAATGCCTGGCTAGAACAAGCCCGTAGCACTTTTGATTCTGCTGAGCGTCGTAAGCGTCTTAGTAGCTTGCGCTCTATCATCGCCAAGGAAGTACCTGCGATTTTCCTCTATACACCAGTCTATACTTTTGCTGCTGATAAAAAAATCAAAAACTTTAACCTCGGTCGAATCGCACTAAGACGCGATCGACTCGCTGGCCTATCGACTTGGTACTTCCGTGAAGAACGAGCGCTACGTGGCGAAGTCGGCACTTGGGATTTTATAAAGTGGTTCTTTAGTGGACAACTGTGGTAAAAGTCCTCGCACTCGATTACGGTACAGTACGTATCGGTATCGCGATCGCTGATACCACTATCGGTATCGCACATGTTCGCGATTTTTTAGGAAATAATAATGAGTTTTGGAACAACTTGGACAAACTCTGTACTACTGAAAAAATCGAACAAATCCTAGTAGGACAACCACGCACACTTGCAGGCGACTTTTCTGCGCAGACCAAACAGGTCGCGACTTTTGTAAATAAACTAAAAACCAAACTCACCCTACCGGTAGGACAAATAGACGAACGTCTCAGTACTATCTCGGCAGCCAATAATTTGACCGAAGCGGGCATAAAAACTAAAGATCAAAAAAACCTCATTGATTCCGAAGCCGCACGGATTTTTTTACAAGCGTGGCTGGACAAAACAGTCTAGCTATCTCCTATTTTTGGACGATATTGTAGAGCCTCAGCGACATGATTGACGGAGATTTCCGCTTCACCAGCTAGATCAGCGATGGTGCGTGCGAGTTTGAGCACACGATAATACGCTCGTGCTGAAAGTTGGAAATGTGTAACTGCCCGCCGCAATACATCTTCGGTTTCTTTATCTACCAGACAGTACTGCTTTACCTGCTCACTACTCATCTCAGCATTGGCAGTGATCTTTAGTTTGGAGAAACGAGACTTTTGGAGATCACGGGCAGACTGGATACGGGTTCGCAGCGTAGCGGAATTTTCTGTCGCACTATTGGGCGCAGTTAATTTTTCAAATTTAATACGCGGAACTTCGACGTGCATATCAATACGATCGAGGAGTGGCCCAGAGAGCTTCTTTTGATAGCGCACCACTTCGTTGGACGAACACTTACACGCTCGCTCTGAATCAGTCGCATAGCCACACGGGCAGGGATTCATCGCTGCTATGAGCGAAAAACGTGCGGGAAACACCAACGTACCACTTGCTCGACTGATCGTGATGACACCATCTTCGAGCGGCTGGCGTAGGACTTCCAGTACCTGACTTGGGAACTCTGCCAACTCATCGAGAAACAAGATACCCTTGTGTGCGAGACTGATCTCACCTGGACCCGGACGCGTACCACCACCCACGATCGCCACACCCGAAGCAGTGTGATGCACACTACGAAAAGGTCGTGTCGTGATGAGTGGTTCGGTACTGGGTAGCAGCCCCGCTACAGAATAAATCTTCGTCACTTCGAGCATCTCCGGCAAAGTCATACGCGGCAGGATCGTCCGAAAGGCTCGTGCTAGCATCGTCTTACCGCTACCTGGTGGTCCTGAAAGTAGTAGATTGTGTCCACCCGCCGCAGCGACTGTCAAAGCACGTTTGGCGTGCTCTTGTCCACGAATATGTGCGAGATCGATATCATAGTGCTCCTCGACAGAGAGCTGATCAGCAGCAATATGTGGTACTGGTTCGATGAGTTTTTCTCGACGGTTGTGTCGGAGGAAATCCTTCAAACTCTCAACCGGATAGACAGAGATACCTTCTATAATACTAGCTTCCTTAGCGTTCTCCGCAGGTACAAAGAAATGCTGAAAACCTTTCGCCTTGGCAGCGAGGACGATCGGGAGAATCCCAGCTACTGGACGCGTCGCACCATTGAGCGCCAGCTCACCGATGATAAGGAATTTCCCCGTACCGTGTAGTTTCAACTGATCTGATGCAAGCAAAATCCCAACCGCAATCGGTAGATCGTAGCTTGGTCCAGCTTTTTTGAGGTCAGCAGGAGCGAGATTGACTGTAATACGTTGTCCATGGAACTCGCAGTCAGAATTTTTGATCGCACTCCGTACGCGCTCACGTGATTCTTGGACAGCAGCGTCACCCAAGCCGACGATCGTAAAGTTGGGCATACCCCGTGCTAGATCGACTTCGACTTCGATGATTTCACAGTCGAGTCCAACTGTGGCAGCGGAATAAACTTTGGCTAACATTGTTCAAGATCTTACAACACCTTGTGCTACTTTACAGTAAATACCTGCTCGGTAGTCAGATCAACTGTGTTTTCCAGTACTACAATACCCTCACGCCGTACTACTTTCGTCAGTTTAGATGGATGAGTACCTGCTTGGTGTTCTGCTACTAGAGAATAATTAGTTGGGAATTTTTGGGGGAGCTGATACTCCAGTGTGACTGTCCGACTCGCTCCAGGCTGTACTGTCAGACTAAATATGAAATACGTACGTCCAGTCGCAGCATCGGTGTGAGTCTCGATCCGATCACCTGGGATACCTTTGACCGTGAGTAGTTCACTACCCGCTGGGACAAATATTTTGACCAAGTCGACATTACGCCCACGCCCGAGGATATCACGCAGCTCCTCTGGATATGGTAGACCGTAGCGATTGGCGAGGAGCTGAATCCTTGCCTCCTCGGTAGCACTCCAAGCATGTGTCCGAGTGAGAGTGAGTGTGTCGACAGCCGTATCACTTGTAGCAATATTCGTCTCATGAGTGAGCGTATTACTTGTATAACGATCAGATTTGTTGCCTGAGATACTAGTATCAACAACGAAGAGATAATCACCAGTAGTCTCGACGAGAGCACCTGTCATACCAGTCGCGTCCGCAATCTGAGCAAACTCTGGACGTGCTGACCAGATTTGAATATCTTTCGATGCAATCGCAGTCGTGAGTAGCTCGATCAAGTCAGTCGCTGTTAGATCTTGAAGTTTGGGTACGAGGGCTGTCCAGACTTCATTCAAGATTTGCTTGGGAGCAGCCGCACCATCGACCTTGGCTTCAATCGCTAGCGAAAGCACTAGATTCAAATCCTCAGCCGGTATCGGTGCATCGAAGCGCTCTAAGCGCATCTCACCACCTGTGAGCGCCACTAGACGCGTCAGGAGGTCACTAGTGACCGCCAGCACACCATCGACTGTACCACCCCCACCCTGCTCGTACAGATACGCTGCTGCTGCTGCACTTGTTGGGAAGTCGGGGTGATAGTTGGCATCACGCAATCCCCACTGATTGGTAATGAACCCAAAACCCTCTGGTGGTGGTAGAGGGTTTTTGATCTGACCATCGAGCTCATAGACATTACGAATTTTGAATTCAGTTATAAAACCATCATTGACGGTCAACTCACCGATATTGCCGATGAAACCACCCGTCGCACGGATTTCGTCGGAATTTTGGAAAAGCAAAAGATAGCGACGCGGCACATCATCTCCTAGTAGCATCGGTAAATAAGGCAAGCTCTTTACAAATGGCTGGATAGTCGCAAGCAGGAAGTTGAGCTGAGTACGAGCAGTAGCGACCTTCGTCTGTAGCTCAGCAGGTAATGCCTCAATCTCTACTAATTCAAGTGTTTTGGTCGCAGATTCCAACTCTGCGATACCAGTAGTGATCCGAGTAAGCGTACGAGCTAGTTCGGCTGTGGCTGACTGGACCCGCTCACCACGACTGACGGCCTGCTGACGAATCCCCCAAGTCGAAGCAATCGTCGCCAACTCATCAGCAGCAGTAGAAAAACGCGTACCAGCAGTAGCAATCAACCGACCAGCTGTCACAAGTCGACTCCCTGCCTGCATGCTTTCAGGTTTGGTAGCGAGCACTGCTCCCGCACCACCGAGTGTCAGGAGTGTATCTTCCGCAGTACGAAATGCCTCAGCCGCTGAGGTAAACTGACCACCAGCAGTAGTAAAATCACCAGCCGCAAAGCTCTTACCCGCAGCCATTAAGTCAAATAAACCAGTAAAGGCTGTATCAACCGTACGCTCAACCGTGAGCTTACCCGAACCAAACACACCAAAGAAATTTAGCAAAAGCACCAAAACTAATACGCCCGCACCGAGCCGTACTCTGTTAAACCAGCTATGTGACCTTGGTGTAGCAGTGACGAAGATACCGTCTGTTTTGACTTGCTGAGATTTAAATTCAAAATCCTGCCGCGCAGTTTTATGAGTTCGTGAAATTTTTAATAAGTTGTGATGCGCTCGACGCGGACGCTGAACCAGTAATGGCTCGCCACCACGCCGCGACAGGTCGTTCATCTTGCGTTGTCTATTCATTGACCAAGGAAAAAAGTAAAGGTAAGACCATCTACTGTCGCTTGCTTGCCTGCAAGTAAATAATAAAATGGCTTGAGTAGGCGCAATGTACGAGAATCATTTTGATTTATCTCTCCGGTCGCTGAGCGCAACTGACGATAAAAAATCTCCTCTGTCGGCAAATCAGCCGCAGCAATCACACTAGATAATGCTGAAATATTTTGACTGACTTGTTGATCGATTAGCTCTTCCAAAAGATTTTGCTCTGTCGCCGCCAACAGTAACCCATCTAGCAGAGCATAGTGCAGCTCGGTCTGCTGCCCACGAAAGATCAAACTAGTGACCTCTACACCATTGTATTCGGCAGTAGTACGAGTGGTTAGATTTGGTGCGGCGACTAGCTGCCGACCCGTTGTACCATCTGGCAAGATCACACCCTGAGTACGTGTAGCCAGCTTGCCAGCTGACAACGCCTCGACAAAAGATGGCAGCCTCTCACCTAAATGAGAATTATTTAAAATAAAAAATCGTGCACCAGTATCGGTCTGACCAGCCAGCACCTCACCACCCAATAGTGGTGCGACCGTATCGGCAAAACTAGCCGATTGTCCCAGCCATACCTGACTCAAAGTATCGAGATAGCCCACTGTCAGCAAAGCAAAGGCAGAATTAATTTGCTTACTCGCCACAAGGAAATTTGCCAGCTGACCTGCCAAATCACGACTAGCATAAAAAGTCTGAGTAGTAGCTGGCAAGAGTCTAAGTAAATCAGACTCAAAGCGCGGCAAAGACTTGAAGAGTGGCTCACGCGCATAGGACGGTCTGAGAGCTAGATAAGTAGTCAGTGTGATACCTGTAGGCGTCGGTACCAACTCCACACCACCCGCCTGAAAAAGCTCTAGGAGTGGCGTAGTCAAAGCATTTTGAATACCACCAAGCCGAGCAGCAACTATCTGTCGAGCTGCTACTTCAGACAGGTAAGCAAAACCAACTGCACGAGGATTGAGTCGTTTGATCACCGTACTATAGCTCTCTGTGTCACTGATGCGCTGCTTTGAACCACGTGCTGCTGCGAGTACTTGTTGTAAAACATCACGATTGGAAGCCAACAGGAGATCTGTCCCCAGTAGGGCAAAAACCTGCTCACCACTACGCGGATACGAATACACTGGTACACCAAAATAAGTCTGTGTAACAAGCTGTTCACCAGCTAACGCCTGCTCTTTCAAATATGTCAGAGCCACCGTCGGCTGTGAGACATCTAGCACTAGCAAATAGCTACTAGGATCAAAACTCTCACCAAGAAAGGCAATACCAACTCGCTGCTCTGACAGCGCCAAAAGCCCTGTCGGATCAGACAAACCTAGCTCGTCTAATGGTAATAATTCTGCCGGAGCAGCTGTGGCAAAAATCTGACGTAACATCTGCCAGTCAGCATTAGCTGTATCTGTCTGTAACTCTGCATAAAAAAACGTCCCCTCACTCGGCAAATAGGTCGCCAAAACTGGTGGTGTTGTGTACTTCGTATAAAAGAAAAAGCTAAGAAAGCCAAGAAACCCAACTGCCAAAAGTGTCAACAAAACGCCAAAAGCACGACGAAGTGTAAATTTGAAACGAGTTTTGGACTGATTTTTAATAGCCATCGGCAGGTTACTAGTTTGCCGTGAAAACAGCTTTCTTACAAGATTTTTGTCTTGTTTGAGCGACAAAAGTCCGCTAAATTTCATATCATGAAATCCACTGACCTTCGCAAAGCCTTTCTCGACTTCTTCGCCAGCAAAGGACACAAAGTAATCCCTAGCGAAAGTCTGCTACCAGAGAATGACCCAACTGTGCTTTTTACCACAGCTGGCATGCAACCACTCGTACCCTACCTGCTAGGCGAGACACACCCAGCTGGCAAAAGATTGGCTAACCTGCAGAAATGTGTCCGTACCGATGATATCGAGGAAGTCGGTGATACGACTCACCTGACTTTCTTTGAAATGCTTGGCTACTGGAGCTTGGGAGATTATTTCAAAACTGACTCGATTCAGTTCGATTTTGAATTCTTTACTGACATACTCGATATACCACTAGAAAAATTCGCTGTCTCGGTCTTCGCAGGTGACGACGACGCACCACGCGATGAAACTTCCGCTAGAACCTGGCAAAAACTCGGTATCGCACCCGAGCGTATAGCCTACCTACCCAAAAAGGAGAACTGGTGGGGTCCAGCAGGCGCCACAGGACCCTGTGGACCAGATACCGAGGTGTTTTACTGGACTGGTAGTGATCCTGCCCCAGCGAGCTTCATAGAGACTCACACCGATCCACACTGGGTCGAGCTCGGCAACTCGGTCTTTATGGAGTTTAGCAAGACTGCCGATGGTAAATTTGAACCTTTAAAGCAAAAAAACGTCGATACTGGTCTAGGTTTCGAGAGAATTCTGACTGTTTTGAGCGGTAAAGAAAGTGTTTATGAGACCGACCTCTTCACTGGCATCTTGGCAAAGATCCGTGAGCTAGCCACTGAATCTAATGAAACCAGTGAGTGTATCATCGCCGATCACCTCCGCGCTGCGACCTTCATCATCGGTGATCCTCGTGGTGTCACACCGAGCAATGTCGACCAAGGCTACGTCGTCCGCAAGCTCATCCGGCGGGCGATCCGCCACGCGCGCAAGCTCGGTGTCGATCTAGATCAGACTTTCACCACGCAAATAGCCGAAGTCGTCATCGCCGAGTACAGCGAGCAATATCCTGAGCTGAAAAAAAACTCCGAAAAAATCCTCACAGCACTGTCCAAAGAAGAGGAGCAGTTTAAAAAGACGTTAGTGAAAGGCGAAAAAGAACTCACTGAATTCCTCGACCAGGGCGGGCAAATCGATGGCACAAAAGCTTTTTATTTTTACGAGACTTATGGTTTCCCGCGTGAACTGACAGAAGAGTTCCTCACAGAACGTGGAACAAAACTAACTAATCCAGCTGCTTTCACAGCAGCTTTCGCAGCTCACCAAACACTCAGCCGTACTGCTAGTGCTGGTAAATTCAAAGGCGGACTCGCTGACAACTCGGCAGAAACTACCGCACTTCACACCGCCACCCATCTGCTCCACACTGCGCTACGCCAAATCCTTGGCGACGGAGTCGCCCAAAAAGGTAGCAATATCACTACTGAGCGCCTGCGCTTCGACTTCGCATATAACGAAAAACTCACTCCCGAACAAAAACAACAAGTCGAAGACCTCGTCAACGAACAGATCGATGCTGACCTGCCGGTCAAAATGGAAGAGCTAACTGTCGCAGAGGCCAAAGCTGCTGGTGCGATTGGGCTTTTTGAAAACAAGTACGATGACAAAGTAAAAGTCTACTCTATCGGAAATTTCAGCAAAGAAATTTGCGGCGGACCACATGTTGGACACACTGGACAGCTCGGGAAATTCCAAATCAAGAAAGAAGAAAGTAGTAGCGCTGGAGTCCGACGAATCAAAGCCGTACTTCTATCGTCCTGAGCTTGCCGGAGGATCTCCCTGCTATGCTAGACTAAGCTCACTTTTTAATCTTTTGATAATGACTGATTTAATACTCTTTGGCATGCAGGGCAGCGGCAAAGGTACACAAGGACAAATCCTCGCAGAAAAACTCAATGCCGAAATCTTTGAAATGGGTGGACAGCTCCGCCGTCTCGCCACAGAAGACAGCGACCTCGCCAAAAAAGTCAAAGCAATCATGGAAGCAGGCAACCTCGTACCAACTGAGGTCATCATGGAGATCGTCACAGCCTTCGTCAGTGCACTACCGAGCGACCAGACTGTGATCTTCGACGGGATCCCTCGTAGTGAAGATCAGCGCGTACAATTCGAATCAGCTGTCAGTGGAGCAGGTCGCCAACCACTAGCTGTGTATATCAAACTCACTCGTGAAGAAGCGCTCAAACGACTCCTTGGTCGTCGCACTTGTAGCGTCTGCAAGATGATCTACGGCGCAAAGGATAATCTAGCCACAGGCGCCGCTTGTCCTGCCTGTGGTGGCGAGCTAAAGGTACGAGCAGATGACACAGAAGAAGCAATCCAAACCAGACTAGCGACCTACGAGCGCGAAACACTACCTGTGATCGAACAATACCGCAGTGAGGAGCGCCTGATCGAAGTCGACGGCACACAGAGTGTAGCAATCGTGACAGAATCTATTCTCAAAGCCTTGAAGAATTAAACTGCTGACTAAAAAACTACTTATCGGCTACTTCAAATACCTCGACCTTTTCCAGCACCACGTCAGTAATCGGCTTGTCTAGCGCTCCACGCTCAACTGTCGCGATAGTATCGACCGTCTCCAGACCAGCGAAGACTTGACCAAAAACCGTGTGCTTGCCATCGAGCCAAGGAGTACCATCCTCTGCTTGAACAATGAAAAACTGACTACCATTGGTATTGGCTCCGCGATTTGCCATACTGAGTGCTCCGCGTAGATTGCTCAGCTGAGGAGTAAATTCATCTGTGAAATCCTTACCCCAGATACTTTTACCACCTGTACCTGTACCAGTCGGATCACCGCCCTGAATCATAAAGTTGGGGATTACGCGGTGAAAAATCAAACCATCGTAGTAGCCACGCTCTACGAGTCCAGTGAAATTTTCAACTGTCTTGGGAGTCTGCTCTGGAAAGAGCTTGATCCAAATGTCACCTTCACTTGTAGTAAAGTGTGCGACTGTATCACCTACGACAGGACAAGCAGTTTGGAGGGGACCTGCGACCAAACAATCGGTGGTCGGGAAATCAGTGAGAGCGATAGTGTCAGCCATAGTAGTAGGGTTAGGGGTAGGACAAGCAGCAAATTCACAGTCAGGTGCGACCCGACCAACACTAGAACCATCAGAGCAAACTTTGGCATCTGTCGCACAAAAAACTGTTTCTTTGGTCGGTTCTTGGACTGCACCATTGAAGCAACCTGTCAGGAAGACAGTAAAGGCAAGTGAAAGTAAAAGGAATTTACGCATAATAAAAAATTAAATTATTCTATTGTTCTGCCGCCCAGACACCCTCGAGTAAGATCTCACCAAATCCGAAGTCATCTAGCCCATCAGCCTGCCGTCGAATCATGATCCGCTCGTAGTCAGCGAGCTCGGTAGATTTGTCTGCCAAGACAAATGAAGCAAACTCGGTAGCAGGATCGCTCGCCAGTGGACCCAACAGTACGGTGTCATAAGGCTCTACTCGCAACGCCCAGACATTGTAGACCTCAGATTCACCTAGCAGTGGTAAATCCTTGGCAGTGATATTGAGATCGAGACCAACACTATCGTAGCTCAGCGCGCCACCACCCTGGACTATACCAGTGTCAGTCTTTAGATCAATCGTAAAACTTGAGACTGTGAGCGTACAACTACCATCATAATAAGTTTGGTCAGGACATTCACTACCAGTTTTGGTATTGAGACAAAAACCCTCTCCCTCGGGGAACTCTCCACCACGCCACTCATACTTGAAACCATCTTGAACACACTTGCTAGCAGGTCCATTGGGCACATCTATCAAGTCACCATTTTCATCTACAGGTGCAGGCGGAATATCGAATTCGGTACAAGAAACTTGTCCATCCTCGCCACAAAAACACGTATTGGAGCCATCTTTAGCTGGTATATTACCAGCTCCGACTGCATAATTCTCGCCATTGTATTCACACGAAACAATCGGGCGCAGTAGCTGAATATCACTAGCACAAGCTGTGAGCAGTAGTGCAAAACCAATGGCTAAGATGGGTAGTGGTTTAAACATTTGGTTGTAACTAAAGTTTTTCGATTTTTACTTTCTTAATCTTGTGTCCGGTAATCCCTTCAATCGTCAGCTCTGCTGAACCAAAACGGATTTTATCATCTTTCTTGGGTAAACGTCCGAGCTTCTCTAGTAAAAGAAAAGCGAGATTCTTACTTTCAAATTCACCAGTAGAGAGTTTGGTTTCTAATTTATCATCAATCTCAGTCAGCTGAGTATCAGCTGGCGCGAGCAATGTACGACTGTTGAGTCTTTCGACAATATCCTCAGGAATATCCTCTTCATCTTCGATCTCACCGACGATCTCTTCAAGTAGATCCTCTAGTGTGACGAGTCCGAGCGTACCACCGTGCTCATCGACGACTATCGCCAGATGTACCCGCCGCGATTTAAATTCTTGGAAGAGGCTACGAATCGGACGCGAAGCCGGTGTAAAAATTGGCTTGGACTCGATCAACCCACCCACAGGCTGATCTGCCTTGCTGCGGTGCTCGAGGATATCCCGCAGAGAGACGATACCCTGTACTTTGTCGATTGTCTCATCATAGACTGGTAAGCGACTATGACTGTGAGCGATGAAGTATTCTGTCGCCTCACGGATAGTTTTATTTTGCTCCAAGGCTTTTATCGCTACACGAGGTGTCATCACCTCTTCGACACGCGTATCGGTGAATTCTAATATATTCTGGATCATTTCTTGCTCGTGGTGCTTGATCTCACCCTCCTCTGTACCGATCTCCACTGCCGCAAGTAGCTCTTCTTCCGTCATACTCCTCACTGGTTTATCTACCCCAACGGCATGGAAAAGTTTTTCAAATGACCAGTTAATCGGTGTGAGGAGCTTTTCTAATAAAAAAAGTGGATAAGCAATGAAACTCGCAAAACTGACAGCATGTCGCTGGGCAAAACCTTTGGGTACGATCTCACCAAAAACTAAGATCGCAATCGTCACTCCGCCCGTAGCGATCCCCAGACCAGCCGAACCAAAAAATTGTGTTGCGATCACCGTCGCTAGCCCAGCTGTAAAAATATTAACCAGATTATTGCCGATCAAGATCGTCGTCAACAAACGGTGTGGGCGACTTTTGAGCTTGGTGATCAAATCAGTCGCACGTCCGGGTCGTTCTTCTCTGAGCGCACGCACTTTGGCCGGTGAGAGACTCACAAAAGCCACCTCTGCTGCCGAAAAGAAAGCTGAGAGGAGCAGGAGTCCTGTAAAAACGAGATAGATAATCGGTCCAGGGTCTTCGTCCATTGGTATCCGCTAGTTTAGCAGGATCGAACGTAAAAGCCTACTTCGCCGCCGCCCGGACGAACCCGAGGAAGAGCGGATGCGGACGAAATGGACGTGACAGAAACTCCGGATGAGCCTGTGTACCGACCATGAAGGGATGTCCTTTGACCTCACTAATCTCTACCAAATTTGCCTCTGGATTGACACCAGCAATCCTCAAACCAGCCTGCTCAAAGGCAGCACGGTAGTCATTGTTTACCTCGTAGCGATGACGGTGACGCTCGTGGACAGTCTTGACACCATAGAGCTTGCGAGCGAGCGAACCTGCAGCTAGCTCGCATTTGTAAGCACCGAGACGCATCGTCCCACCTTTGCGCTTGATATTACGCTGCTCGGCGATGAAGTTGATCACTGGATCGGGAGTCTGAGCATCAAACTCTTCAGAATTAGCATTACTTAGCCCGAGCACATTACGTGCGAACTCGATCACAAGGATTTGCATACCGAGGCACAATCCGAGATACGGTACTTTGTTTTTACGAGCATACTTAGCTGCGAGGATTTTGCCTTCTATGCCACGAGTGCCGAAACCCCCCGGCACAAGGATCCCAGCTGCCGATTTGAGTTTTTTCCATTCGGGGCTTTTGGGGTGTACCAGCTTGTCACTATCTACCCAAATAATCTTTACTTCGCGCTTACTCGCCAGTGCAGCACTCTTGAGTGCCTCATTGACAGAGATATATGCATCGTCGAGATCAGTATACTTACCCGCTGCTGCGATTGTAAGTAGTTTTTTGGGCTGCTGGTAGGCTTTTTGGAGGTTCTGCCAAGCAGTAAGCTTTGGTTTACGTCTTGGTAAGTTTAGTTTTTCTTCTACGAGTTTGGTGATTCCACTAGATTCGAGATTGAGTGGCACTTCGTAAATACTACACACTGTCGGAGCTGGTATCACTGCCTCCTGCTCGACATCACAAAAATGTGCAATCTTGTGGAGTAATTTTTTTTCAATCTCTTGATCTGCTCGTGCTAGGATAATATCTGGCGAAATACCAATCCGTCGCAAATCACGGACACTAGCTTGTGTCGGCTTAGTCTTGAGCTCCTTACTAGCAGCGAGATATGGCAGCAGCGTGAGATGAACAAAAAGCGTATTTTTCTCACCCAACTTGTGTCGCAACTGACGAATCGCCTCAAGGAATGGTTCGCCTTCGATATCACCAACCGTACCACCAATCTCGACGATCACTATATCTGCCTTGCTTACCTTACCTGCTGCACGAATCTTGGCTTGAATAGCCTGAGTAATGTGCGGGATAATTTGAATCGTACCACCAAGATAATCACCATGTCGCTCTTTTTCCAGTACTTCGGCGTAGATTTTACCTGAGCTGACAGAGCTTTCTTTACTTAGCGGTGCATCAATGAAGCGCTCGTAATGCCCGAGATCTAGATCGGTCTCAGCCCCATCGTCTGTGACGAAGACCTCACCGTGTTGAAACGGCGACATTGTACCAGGATCGACGTTGAGATAGGGATCTAGTTTGATGGTAAAGACTTTGAACCCAGCCGATTTCAAAAGCGCACCGATACTAGCGGCAGCGATCCCCTTGCCCAGACTAGAGCAGACTCCTCCAGTGACGAAGATGTACTTCGTAGGATTTGGCAACAAGGAAATTAATCTAACAGGAGGATTTTAACACATAGTTCGAGATAACATATTCTTTGCTAAACTCTGTCTCGATGAAACTCTCTACATCTCTATCTAGCACAAGCAAAACTACCTCACACGACGAAGGTAGCGTAAATGCGAAACTACTAACCCAAGCTGGCTTTGTAAAAAAAGAAATGGCAGGTGTCTACAGCTACCTCCCCTTCGGTTTGCGCGTACTGATGAAGATCCAGCAGATCGTGCGAGAAGAAATGAATGCTGTCGATGGACAGGAAATCCTCATGCCAGCAATCACACCCCTAGCCAACTGGAAAACTACTGGACGTGACAACGTAGACATCGCTTACAAACCAGATGAAAAAACTATCCTCGGCTGGAGTCACGAAGAAATGATCACGCCCATTGCCAAGCAACGAATCAAATCTTATCGTGATCTACCTTTTGCGGCGTATCAAATCCAAACGAAGTTTCGTAATGAACCCCGTGCCAAAAGTGGACTACTACGTGGACGTGAGTTTGGTATGAAAGACATGTACTCTTTCCACGCTAGCCAAGCTGACCTAGATCAATACTATGAACGAGTAAAACAAGCTTATTTCAAGGTGTTTGAACGTTGTGACCTGAAAGCATATCTCGTCGAAGCCCTCGGTGGGGAATTTACCCAGAAGCGCAGCCACGAGTTCCAAGTGCTCACCGAAGCAGGTGAGGACAAGATCCTCGTCTGTGATCAGTGTGACCTCGCGTGGAACAGCGAACTGAAAGTAGCAAAATGTGAGAAGTGTAAGGGTAAACTCAAAGAGGAAAAAGGCGCGGAGGTAGGCAATATATTCGATCTCAGCACCCGCTACTCCGACGCTTTCGATTTGAAGTTTACCAATGCGGAAGGTAAACAACAGACTGTACTCATGGGCTGCTACGGTATCGGCATCAGCCGACTCGTAGCGACAGTAGTGGAGATCCACCACGATGACGCGGGGATAGTCTGGCCAGTGTCAGTCGCACCTTTTCAAATTCACTTAATAAGTCTGGGTAAAGATGAGACAACAGCAAAAGAGGCAGACAAACTCTACGCTGAGCTAACTACCAAAGGTGTGGAGGTACTCTACGACGATAGAGGAAAAACCGGAGCAGGAGAAAAATTCGCTGATGCTGATCTCATCGGCTGTCCACTACGAGTAGTCGTGAGCCCGAAGACACTGGAAGCAGGCGGTGTAGAACTAAAAAAACGTAATGAAGAAAAGACTCAGATCATACCTACTGCCGAGCTACTAAAAAAATCTTGCCAAATATGATTCAAAATCATACAATTCGACTACTTAATTCTTAATCCTTTCCCTATGCGTAAACTCCTCGCCCTCTTGGCACTCACTCCACTCCTTCTGACTGGTTGTTTTAATACCGGCAATGTCATTGATGACAGTTCATCACCAGCTGTTGAGACTCCTGGTAATCCGACTGTTGAGACTCCTGGTAATCCGGCCGAAGAGGCTGCTGAGTCTCCTACTGTCGAAGCTGTTGAACGCAGCAATCAATAGTTCACAACCTATACAACTACAAAGAAAACCGCTCAGCTTTGGGCGGTTTTTTGTTATCAGTAAACTCGTAAAGTCATGTCAAACCAAAGTATCGCAGCATCAATACGACTGTACCTGCCACAAGCGGTACGATGACATTATCATTCATGATCTGCTGATTGAAACGAATCTCCAGCGCTTCAAAAAACATAGCAATAAAAGCTGCTAAAAAAGCTTCGAATGGTTGAATAAAAAACATTGCCGCTACTCCACCGAGCAATCCCCCCGCAAAAGTACCTTCAAAAAGTTTTTTATCAGAAAGAATGGTCTTTACGCTACCAAACGGACCAATCAGACTGCTGACACCATCACCCAGTGCTAGGATCAAGATCGCTGCATAGGCGATATCTGGTGAGAAGAGCTGGAGTGCCAGCAATACACCGATGAAGTACGTAATCGCGCCCTTGCCCGGGCGGACGTGTTTACGCTCGAAACGATCGAGAAACCAGCTAATCACTGGTAGTCGTACAAAGACTGAGGCCCACGAAATCAGAATACCAATAATCAAAACTATAAATAAATGCCAAGAATTGATTAGTCCATTTGAAAGTAAGGCGACGAGTGTAATCCCCAGCAAGATATGAAAAAGCTGCCGCCGAATTTCGAGTGCAGTTAGTGGCATCTTGGTCATCTAGGCAGCTTGGTTAGATCAATGATGCCCTCACAGTTATCATCTTCGGCGCACTTATTGGGCTGTTCTTTTGCACATTCAGTACACTCATGCACTACGATCCACTTACCGTGTTTTTGGTAGACTGCTGCTGGTCGCATCAGACCACTACACTGCGAAGCTCGATCACCTGGCACAGTGTCATCGACATGTCGACTCCAGAGACAATGTGGACAATGATTACGGGCAGTACTCCCTGCCGGAGCTACTGCTTCACCACAGTGTCCGCAAGTAAATCCTTGATTACCTTCGTTTTTGGAGAACATATTTTGCTTAGACATATTTTTTAAACCAAGCCGAGAAAATTTAGAAAGTCGGAGTGATGAATAAAAAGCGTAAAAATATACGCCAGCAATATCCCACCTGCGACATCGGAGACGAAATGAAATTGGAGGTAAATCCGACTGAGCGCTACCAGTGTCGCAAAGATCAGTACTGGTACAGCCAGATTAGTGAATACAAAAGCCAATATAAACGCTGCAGCGAAACTACCAGCCGAGTGTGCCGAAGGAAACGACGAATCGACCTGACCGATGTAGGTGAGATGATTGAGTGGTCGTGCACGGCGAAAGATGTACTTACCAACGAAAGCTGCGCCGAGTGCCAACACACAGGTAGCGGTCAATACAAAGACTTGGGTGACTTCTCCACGTTGAAGCGAATAAATAACTGGCGCGACAAAAAGCAATGTGACAATAAAAGGAGTATTAGAACAAAGTCTAAAAAAAGAATCAATAAACTGATAACGTCCCAAAGTTTTTTGACTCAGCTCGACAATTTTTTTGTCTAAACCTAAAAAACCAGCCAGTACTAGTAGCACCAATACGGTGATAAAAACTGCGGCAAAAATATTTAATTCAAACATTGGAGCTATTTTAGCACTCCCCTTGCAAAGATTTTTGCGCTAGACTCTCCGCGTTATGGCTACCAAAAGTAAGACCTATCTCATCACTGGCGGCACGGGCTTCCTCGGCTGTCATTTTGCCGAATATCTACTGGCGAAAGGTCACCGTGTGAAACTCCTCGACCTCGAACCTCTGACCGAGCCTGCTCTCTGGGGACGTGTAGAGAGCTACCAAGGCGACGTACGAAACAAAATACTAGTAGAACGACTCATGATAGATGTCGATGTCGTACTCCATGCTGCCATGGCACTACCACTGGCGAAACCGACTGAGATTCTCTCCACTGGCATAGAAGGCACGCGGACTGTACTCACCGCCGCTCATAAACTAAAAGTAACCCGTGTAGTCCATATTTCTTCTACGGCGGTCTACGGAGTACCCAAGCACCACCCACTCTACGAGACCGATCGAATGGTCGGAGTCGGACCTTACGGTACAGCGAAAATAGCCGCTGAAAAACTTTGTAAGCAATTTCGTAAAAAAGGTCTAGTGATCGCGGTGATTCGTCCCAAGACTTTCATCGGCACGGGCCGACTCGGTGTTTTTCAAATTCTCTTTGATTGGATTCGAAGAGGTTGCCAGATACCTGTGATCGGCGATGGGCAAAATAAATACCAGCTCATGGACGTCCGTGATCTCTGCACCGGTCTCTATCTCGCCAGTACGAAACCCGCTCGATTGGCCAACGATACTTTCAACATCGGAGCAAAAAAATACGGCACCGTGGAGGCAGATTTTGCCAAGCTTTTTAAGTTCGCGAAATCTGGCAGTAAACTCCTACCCACTCCAGCGAAAGCGATCAAGACCACACTCGCTGGACTCGAAGCTATGAATCTCTCACCGCTGTACAAATGGGTCTATGGTACAGCTGACAAAGATTCATTTGTCTCGACAGAGAAGATCGAGCAGCGGCTCGGCTGGAAACCCAAGTACTCCAATGCCGACACGCTCATCGCCACCTATGACTGGTATCGTAAGCACTGGCGAGAGTATGAGAAGTCTACTGGCATTACTCACAAAGTCGCCTGGAAGCAAGGAGCATTGAAGGTCGCTCGCTGGGTATTACAGCCAAAGAAGAAATAAACTAGCGTCGTCGGTAGGTACTGCGACCACCTGGCTTATTGGGTCTACTCGAGCGACCTCTGTCATGTGAGGTCAATCTACTAGGAGCTACTACTTCCCTCTTTGGCATGGGTCTCCGTGCTGGTAGATCTCTCGGGGTTGGTGCAACTGGTAGCTGATTGCGAATCGTTCTTTCGATAGCATTGACCTCCTTGGCTTGTTGGGGAGTGGCAAAAGAGATTGCCTTGCCAGTGTGACTAGCACGCCCAGTCCTACCGATCCGATGGACATAATCATCGGGATTGTCTGGTAGGTCGTAGTTGAGTACTAGCTCGATACCCTGTACGTCGATCCCCCGAGCTGCGATATCAGTCGCGACGAGTACACGATATTTACCGTTTTTGAAGCCTGCGAGTGCATTGCGCCGTTGACCGAGTGTACGATTGGCATGAATCTCATCAGCCGTGTGACCCATTGAGCGGATCAGGGTCGCGAGCTTACGCGCACCATGCTTCGTACGAGAAAAAATCAACACCGTACCACGGTAATCAGTAAGCAGTTTTTCGAGAAGCTGAGGCTTATTGGCATGTGGCACGACGAAAAGCTCCTGTTCAATTTGCCGACTGGTCGTACCCGATGGCGCGACCTCCACGCGTAGCGGTAGTTGCATATACTTCGTAGCAAGCCGTGCTATCTCACTCGGCATCGTCGCCGAGAAAAGCATCGTCTGCCTCTTGGACGGTAGTAATGCGAGGATTTTATTGATCTGTGGGGCAAAACCCATATCAAGCATCCGATCTGCCTCATCGAGTACGAGGACTGCGATATTCTTGAGACTGGCAATACCCTCCTGTGCGAGATCAATCAAACGACCAGGAGTCGCGATAATGATCTTGGGATTACGACGTAGTAGACCAGCCTGCATCCGCGCAGATGCCCCACCAATTACGAGTGCCAATGGTATGGCTGGCATTAGTTTTTTTAGACTTTGCTCGACTTGCTCAGCCAGCTCACGAGTCGGCAGGAGGATCAGACCTTGGGCTGTCGGTGATAGTGCGGAGAGCTGCTGAATCATCGGAATACCAAAAGCAAGTGTCTTACCCGTACCTGTCTGTGCGATACCGATGACATCTTTGCCTTCGATCGCGACTGGAATGGCCTTGGCTTGGATCGGAGTCGGTATCTTGAAACCAAGCCGCTCAATCTGCGTAAGTAGAGCTGGCGCAATACCAAGTCCGTTGAAAGTTTGAGGAGTAGAGTTCATAAAAAAAAATTAAATAATGGCGACAATCCTGAAATAATCAGGACACGGACACCATTCAATTAACTATTTTGAACTTATCCGCTCGTGTCTAAATGTGAATATGGTGGATGGGGAAGGATAATGGTCGCTATCGCGACCAGCGGGCCGCGTTGCTCGGATATTACTAAGTAAGCTTAGCATATCCCTCGTTTCCCTCACCCTTCAAACCAAAGATTCTTTATTCTCCAGACTAAAATCATGAAAGCTGGACAGGCGTAATGCGAAAGCTGGGTATCGTTATTTTACGCAGGCGGGCGTGTACCGCCGGAGTAAAATACGAACCAGAGCGCAGCATGAAGCCTGTGAGTCCCTAGCGGGAGAGAGCCCACGTCCGAGGGCAGAGCGAAGCGCGCCCTCTTTCATGATTATTATGGTGGATGGGGAAGGATTCGAACCTTCGAAGGCGGAGCCAACAGATTTACAGTCTGTCCCCTTTGACCGCTCGGGAACCCATCCAAGAATAAGTGGAGCCACCTGTCGGGGTCGAACCGACGACAATCCGCTTACAAGGCGGGCGCTCTACCAACTGAGCTAAGGTGGCAAAAATCCAAAATAGTTTACCAGAAAAATGGCGGAGGGGGAGGGATTCGGCTAGCTGCTTGTCTGTATTAATTCCATCTCGGTACACGGCTCGCACTGGCACCTAAGCGATAATTCAAACTGTTTCTGCTCCCATCTATCTAGAACCTCCACCCTCGGGGTGGAGAACCTAGCTAGCTTGGCGGAGGAGAAGGGATTCGAACCCTTGAGACGGGTTACCCCGCCTACTCGATTTCGAATCGAGCGCCTTCAACCAACTCGAGCCACTCCTCCGCGTACAAAATATTTTACAGTAGAAGCATAGCGTCACCAAAACTATAAAAACGGTACCCTTTCTCTTTAGCGATCTCATATAGCTCGAAGGTCTGCCCTCGTCCGATGAAAGCTGCGACGAGCATAATCAGTGTACTCTTGGGCAGGTGAAAAT
>CAYVMX010000015.1:0-4125 GCA_964452725.1 uncultured Candidatus Peribacteria bacterium
GAGCAGGAGTGTGAGTACTAGGTGGCGCAGATGTATGGCGAGGCGAGGCATTATGGGGATTTTACTCTATTGCCTCGCTCTTTTCCAAGTGACCCAGCTGAACCAAGTGACCCTTAGGGTCGTCGCGACCCTAAGGGTCTGGTGCTCTGGTGCGGAGGTCTGGTAGCGGACACCACAAAGAAACCACCGAACCCAGATAAACTGAGTCCGGTGGCACGGTCGCCCGCTAGTTAGAATTTTGCATTTCGGGGATCAAAGCCCCATTTGTGACCACCATCGATACTATAACCGATTATTCCTTGGTCAGGAGACTCGATCGCTCCTGGCTCATATCGCAGCGGTCCATAGTCAGTCCCATTGACGGTCAGGACTATCATTCCGTAGCCAGCATTAGGCAAACTTGGTGGACCATTATTAACAAATACTTTGAAGGTTGTTCCAGCAGGATTGGCGTACTCCAGGTTAGACTGATCAAGATTCCAGTAAAAGTGGAGCGTCTCACCACTGGGAGTGGTGATCGTACAGTTGGCACTACCGTTGTATGTGAATACAAACCCACCTGCGAACGGAGCCGACGAGGTCCCTGGACTACTAACCACCGAGACTGACAGAGCGCCAGCCTCAGTCGTGACAGTATTGATCGTCCCGATTGGCCAGATGTCGATCTCGACGAATTTGCCACCGCTGAGATTGAAGCGTACGACTGGTCCTTCGTTATTGACTTCGAGCCGATAGTCGACAAAGAGCGGCATTCCTTCTGCTGTGGTGTACACCACCGGTGCATTCGGATCCACTGGTGTCGTCGGTGTCGTTGCGCATGCCGTCGACGACAGCAGCTGTGAGCGGCAGGTAGCAGAGCCACCACCGCTAGTATCGGCACTGGTATCAGTGCCTCCGCCTCCACCGCCTCCACAGGCGGTGAGGCCACTGATCATAAAAATGGTCAGTAAGCTGAAAAAAATCTTCTGTTTCATGATTCATTCTCCTATATAAGACATAACTGTTAGGGGCGACCTCTAGACTCGGGACACTAGCCCGAAAAGTCACCCATTTTACTAGACTTCTAAACTAGACTCACATCGAGTCCAGAGAAACCCCAACAGTACCGCGATGTCAAAGAGCGAGTAGAACAGCTTACCACAAGGTTCACTGCGATTTATCTTTATACTACGATATTTATTCAGACTTGTCAAGAGGGTATCCCTGTCATCCTCAGCTTGACCCCTGTCATCCTCAGTCTGACCCCTGTCATCCTCAGCTTGACCCCTGTCATCCTCAGCTTGACTGGGGATCTCCGAGATTCTGGATCAAGTCCAGAATGACAAAACGGCAAAGACTCTTGAACTATTTTAGTGTTCAAGAAGACATGTTTGCAAGCATCTGGCAAGGGGAAACAGACCTATTGCCTATTACTAATTATTCACTTCCAGCCGAAACCGATCTAGGCACGTAGCCTGCCAGTCTGCTAGCTCGATCTGCTCGCACTTGGCTGGGCTGTCTTCTAGGATAGCCTGTGTGTAGAGCACTTCCGCTTTACACGCGGCTTGGTTTTTCTCACCTGATAGTTTGGCGCAGGCAGCTGGACTGTCGCTCTCTAGCGCTTGTATACGGAGAATATTTTGCTCGCAGTTGGTGACTTGGCTCGGATCTGCCAGTGTCGCACAGTTCGCTGGGTCGCGCGACTCGATCGCTGTGACGACCGCCTCGGCTTCGCGTTCGACTTGGACAGGATCCAGCTCTACTATGTTTGGGTCATCACCGAAGACACCTTCGGTGTAGTAGTTCAAGCTCTGCTGAAAACTAGGCTGTCGGACTGCCCAGACGAGCAGCCAAATCACAAGGATTGCACCGAGTATGAGTAGCGGAGTTAGGACTTTGTCTTTGAGATCTTTCATCGCAGATAGTATAGGCTTTGTCATTCCGACCTGTCCAATACGGTCGCTACTTGACCTCGCCAGTCGTAGTATCGACTCCACTGGCAGCGGTACGGACTCGCTGCTCCAGCTCGGTATATAGCTTCAGGTCTGCCATGAGAGCGGTGCGACCCTTTTCCATGCCTTGGTATTTCTGCTGTCCGAGCGTGAGGAAAGCACCGGACTTTTCGATCACACCGAGCTTGACGCCTGTCATGATGAGGTCGGTGGCACGGTCGATGCCGACGTTGTAGCGGATCTCGAATTCGGCTTGGCGGAAAGGTGGTGCGACTTTGTTTTTCACCACTTTGACGCGGGTTTGGTTGCCGATGACTTGCTTGGCGTCGTTCGTACCGACCTCGATCTTGCCGATGCGGCGGACATCTAGCCGGACACTTGCATAAAACTTGAGTGCGTTGCCACCGGTGGTGGTCTCGGGGTTACCAAACATGACACCGATCTTCATGCGGATTTGGTTGAGGAAGATGAGTGTCGTGCCGCTCTTGTGGGTGATCGCCGTGAGCTTGCGCAGGGCTTGGCTCATGAGGCGCGCTTGGAGTCCAGGTAGGCTGCCGCCCATGTCGCCGTCGATCTCGGCTTTGGGTGTGAGTGCGGCGACGCTGTCGATCACGATCACATTGACCGCGCCACTACGGACGAGGGTCTCGACGATTTCGAGGGCTTGCTCGCCAGTATCGGGCTGGCTGATGAGGAGATTGTCCACGTCCACGCCGATCTTGGCTGCGTACTCGGGGTCCAGCGCGTGCTCTGCGTCGACGAAGGCGGCTTGTCCGCCTTGCTTTTGGATCTCGCTGACCATGTGGAGGGCGAGTGTGGTCTTGCCTGAGGACTCTGGTCCGTAGATCTCCATGACGCGACCGCGGGGTATGCCGCCGCCGAGTGCGAGGTCGAGGCTGATACTACCGGTGGGTGTGGTCTCGACATTGATCCGGCGAGCCTCACCTAGGCGCATGATTGCACCTTCGCCGTACTCTTTGGCGATTTGGCTGAGTGCTGCGTCGAGCGCTTTGAGCTTGGCAGGATCGAGTTGGGATTTGCTCATTTTGGAGTCGATCTTAGGTTCGGGAGTTTGGTCGGTGGATTTGGTAGCACCTGCTCCGTCGGTCGATGGAGTGAAGAGCTGCTCGGCTTTTTTGACAGTACTCTTCGGAGTGCTTTGCTTCTGTTGCTGTTTGATCTTTTCGAGGAGATTGTCGGCGACTGTTTTGACTGGGGGAGTTGTAGTTGGCATGATCTTAGAGTGAATTAAGTAATTAGGAAACAGGAAACAGTTTTAACTTGTGGCGAGGACGATGAGTGCGAGGACTGCTGTGCTGAGCGCGAGGATAGTCAGGATACTCTGTGCTGTGCCGAGTGAGATGACGGTAGATGGCTCAAGAGTGTGGCGAGGACGGAGAGAAAATTGAGTTTGCATGAGAAGGGGAAGTTAGTTGTTTGAAGTAAAAAATTTGAATCTGAATCAAACAATCTGGAGTGTGACGGCGTGCGCTGCTAGCCAGTCGGCGACGAGCGCGGTCCAGTCGGTCTTTTGGGTTAGTGATTGCATAAAAATCGGGAATGACAAGTATTAGTTCTTGAGTACTTCTACTACTTTGCCATTGATGAGGAAGTCGTCGTCGGCGTGGAGGTAGATCGGCTGGTGCTCGGGGTTCGTGCTCTCGGGCTGGAGTGTGATCGTGTGTACGCCTCTCCGGAGGCGTTTGAGTGTGCCGCAGCCGTCCAGTGTCGCCAGTACGATATCGCCATCGCATAGATCGCTCGTCGCTTCTACGAGGACGAAGTCGCCCTCCGAGATACCCGCGCGGTCCATGCTGTCGCCCGTCGCACGAAAGAGGTAAGTCCTAGTCGGTGCGCGTACGAGGCGACGACTGAGTGTGCGGTGCTCGGTGGCGCGCTCCTCGATCAGGTTCGTAGCCGCACCACAAGCCACAGGGTTGGGTAGGACAGGTACACTCACCGTGTCGGCAGTCTCGGTCAGGCTCACACCGCGCTTGCGGCGCGCTCGACGGATCTTGCCAGCGTGCTCCAGTGCGTCGAGATACTGGGTGATCGAGTTCAGACTTCGGATCGTGCCCCAGTCGTGCTGCTCGAGGTACGCCTTCAGCTCCTCGATCGTCGGAGACTGACCAGCCTGCTGGATATACTGCTGGAGTAGGTCGTAGAACTGCTGCTGGCGGGGAGTAAGCATGGT
>CAYVMX010000015.1:4225-17332 GCA_964452725.1 uncultured Candidatus Peribacteria bacterium
GGATATACTGCTGGAGTAGGTCGTAGAACTGCTGCTGGCGGGGAGTAAGCATGGTATTTGGAGTTAAGGAGTTATTAAGTCTTTGAGCAGATAGGAGATTCTTCGTTTCGCTCAGAACGACAGATGACATTTCTACATACATTCTTATGTAAAGAAAGCCTCTAGTCAAGATTTTTACATATTCTAATATGTAAAAGAGTGGTTCTATATATGTAAAAAATAACTATTGACCAATGAGGAAGTGAGATCATTATTCTGAGATTTCAGCAAAGTCTTCTAATTTTGACAGTCTGCTTTTTCCATGTTAGATTGAGAAACCCACGGTGTAGATATGTTGAAATTTAATTCATCAGAGTCGCTACATCCTGCCTTCGCGCCGCCGTGCGAGCCTTATACTGCGGAGCAGCTCGAGCAGGAGTTCATCGCTGAGGTTGGGCGCTGGTCCGATGGTCCTATTTGGGATGAGTGTGGAGAGGAGTTGCCGTTGCGTATGTTTTTTCGTGATCGGATCAAAAGAATTCTAAGACTGGTAAAGAGCGAACATCAAGACCAGACGCGCTGGGAGACTGGGCTAGATGGGCAGCCGTTGCCCTACACTGTCCATCTGCTCGGAGCGGCGCTGCGGGCGCTGCGTGGCGGCGAGGAGGGTCTGGTGGTCTGTGGAGTACTGACTCACGATCTGCTAGAGGATACTCGTCTGCGACATCTGAGTGAGTCGGTTTTGAATCAAATTTTTCAGAGTGAGGGGCTGACTTATCTCAATCAGTTGCTCTCCAAAGTTCACTTCGACGAGCAGGTCTACGGCGCAGGGGAGCATTACACAGACACGGCGTATTACAGCGATCTCGGTGCAGATGTCAAAGCTCTGCGGATCAAAGGCTGGGAACGACAGGATAATCTCGCTTCTTTTGGACGTTTACTCACAAGTCTATCTCCGCAGAAGCTACGTGAGCGGAGGGTGCTAATCCGTAGTGAGCACAATGCCAACGATACGCTGGGACATCTCTTGCCGCTTTTCAGAAGTGCGATCGACCATACCAGTGGTAAAGACCTCAAGCTGCTCATCAAAATAAAAGCTGATTTGACAGAGACTACCCGTGCGCTGATCTCTCAGATCGGTCTCACGCGTTTAGATCTGACAAACATCTCGTAGCGCATCCATCCTTCGCCACTCGCCTTTGGCTCGGGGCTACGGAGGACAGGCACAGAGGAAGCTTGTTTATCGCCCGCACACTTCACGTAGCGCGCACTGCCCACAGGCTGCTGTGTCCTCCGTACAGTCGAATTCCAAAGCCTGAATCTGCTGCCAGACGAGCTGTATCTCGCGTTTCAGTGCGTCGCGCTCGCTTTGGGGTAGTTCAAACACGGCTTCTTGGTATTCACCCTTGTCTGTCGGACGGAGGAAGGCGAGCATCGCCGTCTGTGGCGTGAAGGCAAAGCGACCGTCTAGCTCGGCGAGTAAAGTATAAAAAAGCAGCTGGCGATAGCTACTGCGCCCGACGCCGTCGGCGTACTCTTTTCGAATGGCGCTGGCGGTGCGGGGCTTGGTGCTCTTGTAATCCACGAGGGCGACGGCGTTTTTCGTATTTGGTAGTGCGTCGATCCGGTCGACCTTACCCGTCAGGGGTATCGCGCCGAGCCTGACGTCGTGTGACTTGAAGTTGTGCTCGACGAAGAGCGGTGGGGCGACTTTGCCCTGCTGGGCAGCTAGATAGGCGAGTAGGACGGGTTCTTCATCTTTGAAGATTTGCTGGCGTGCGCGGGTAGTGAGCGGCTGACGTGCGAGACTCTTGCGTAGGGCGTCTGTGGCGACTTTTACATCTGGTAGCTCGCCGGTGCGCTGGTAGGCGCGGTAGTACTCTTCCAGAGCTTTGTGCGCGGCTATGCCAAAGGCGAGTACCTCGCGCTGGTGCGGCTCGCCGAGCGTCGGCAGACGGAGCAGCTCTGTAAACAAAAACTGCCGGGGGCAAGTCAGATAAGTATTGAGTCCTGTCGCGGAGAGGCGGTAGTCGGCGACGACACTACTGAGGAAACGCTGGGTCTCGGTATTGGACTGGGATTTCACTGTGTGGGGTAGGGTCAGACGTAGCTTGTCTTTGGGTGCGAGGATCGGCTGTGTACGCTCGATGGTATGCGCTGGCAGCTCCACGAGGAAGCGGCTCGGTAGTGAGGTCTGGCGACTAGGGTAGTGGGCGGCGACGGTGAGCGTGAGCTGTGTACGGGCGCGGGTGAGCGCGACGAAAAAAAGCCGGCGTTCGTCTTCGAGCTTGTCGGTGTCTGTGGTCTGCCGTACGATCTCGGGCAGGGGGATTCCGCGCTCGCGTCCGCCTCGCCAGCTGGCATCGGTGCAGCCGATCACGTACACGTAGTCCCACTCCAGACCTTTGGCATTGTGAGCAGTCGAGAGGGTGATGGCAGCGTGAGCGCGCGGTGGTAGTGGTAGCGCGATGCCTTGGTGACCCATGAGTGCTAGATCTGCGAGGATCAGCTGGAGGTCTGCTGTGGGTTGGGTGCCAGTATAGCTACGGAGCCAGCCGAGTAGCGCGTTGATCGCTTCGACGGCAGGGTAGTCCTCTGCGACCTCGATCATGCGCGTCAGACCGCTCTCGGCGGTGATCCGCTCGGCTAGCTCCAGCGGGCTGACTTCGCGGTAGAGTGCTTGCCAGCTCAGTAGCTTTTCGCCGAAGGCTCGGAGTGCGGCAGGGTCGGAGAGCTCGCCACCTTGCTCTTTTACGAAGTCTGAGAGTTTTTTCTCATCTGCGAGGAAGTCAAGGAAGCTACTATCACGGTCGACACCGCTGGCGAGGCGGTAAGTATCGACGCGGGGTATTCCTGTGTAGTCGCCGAAGAGCGCGAGTAGTGTCGCCACCGCGTTGCTCGGGTGGGCGATAGCAGTGAGTAGGGCGATCAGCTGCTTTACGCGATGATTGCCTAGTGCGTCTTGTCCGTCGGTGCGCACGACTGGTACGCCGGCTCTACCGAGATAGTCGGCGATGAGGTCGCCTTGGCGACGAGTGCGGTACAGCACCACGATCTCGGCAGGGTCGACTCCCTTACTCCCTCCTTTGGCAGAGGGGGTATCCGAGTCTCCCCTCTTTGGCAGAGGGGGGCTGGGGGAGATTTGATTAAGCAAATCCTCGATCTCCTGCGTCACACCAGCGGCTTCGTCGTCTGCTCCGATGAATTCTAGGACGCGGGGCTTGTCGTGTTTGGCAGCTCGGAGGCTCGGCGTAGCGGCGACTAGCGTTTTGTCTAGTTCGGGGATCTCGTTTACGAGGCGTTGTTCATTGTGGACGATCACACCCGCGGCAGCGTCGAGGATCGCCTGTGTGCTGCGGTAGTTCGTCGTGAGCGTGATGATCTGCGTCTGAGGGTAATGTGTGCGAAAGTCGAGGATATTCGCCAGACTCGCTCCCTGGAAGCGGTAGATACTCTGGTCATCGTCGCCAACGACGCAGAGATTGGGAGTGTCATCGCTACCCGCCCACGCTCGCAGGATCGCCAGCTGAGCACCGTTGGTATCTTGGAATTCATCGACGGTGGCGTAGAGGTAGTTCTCTTGGATATGGGCGAGGAGAGCTCCGTCGCCAGACTCTTGCTCGGACTTTAGCCTCTGGACGACGTTTAGGATCAGATCATTGAAGTCCACCAAGCTCCGCTGGGTCTTGAGCTGCTCGTACTCCGCGTAGGCACGCACGAGCTCTTTTTGTTTGACGAGGGCTTTTTCGGCGGCGACTACTTTGCCGTAAGGTTTCTGCGTACGGGGGTTGATTCGTTCTTGTCCGGCTAGCTCTTTTTCCGCCTCGACGATCGCTGTCTGCAAATGCTCGGGAGTCTGTCCCTCTTGTTTGAGCGTACCGATCGCACTGATTAGGTTTTTCAGTGGATTGCTCCACATGCCACCGCGGCGCAGCAGAGGATAGTCGCCGTTTTTTAGGATTTCGTCGGCGAGTTTGTACTGTCCGAGGGCGTCGAGCTGGAGGTTTTCGCTACCGCCTGTCAGCTCCTCGGGAAAAGTCGCCGCGAGTCCAGCGCAGAAGCCGTGAAAAGTCGTCGCGGTGATACTGTACGCCGCTCCGCCGATGATACTGGCGAGGCGTTGCTTCAGCGCGACAGCACCTGACTCGGTGAAAGTCAGTGCGAGGAGATTTTGCGGACGCGCTTGGGTCTGCTTCAGGATATTCGCCAGTCGTAGGGCGAGCGTCTGTGTCTTGCCCGTACCCGGACCCGCGACTACGAGTACTGGACCCTCGATCGCCTCAGCAGCTGCGCGCTGGGCAGGGTTGAGCGAGTCGAAAGCTTTTTGAAAGTTGGCAGAGTCCACCGAGGTAGTATACACCTTGCCTTTTCATATCTTTTATGGTAAAATAATACTAACATAATCAAATAAAAATGAATTCTGAAGCCCCAGATAATATCGACACTCAAGAGTCTGAACCTACGAAGCTTTTGGATATCAGTCCTGCCGACCTCGCAGAGCTCTCGCCAAAGCAAAAGCAGCGAGTCTTCAAAGCGATCGGCGAGATCGAAGAAAGTCTGGCCACAGCAGAGCAAAACGCCAAAGGTAAAAAGATCGTCGATCAGCTCACTGCCCCCGAGCGAGCACTCTTCCACGGCTGCTGGCTACTCCGCGAGACTACTCGGACAGCCTTCCAAAAGCTCCCAGGCAAAGTCAAAGAGCTCTTTGGCAGCCTCCAAAACCGCTTCTACAACGAGGAAAACACCAAAACCAAAAAGCACTCCCGCGTAGAGCTCACCACGACCCTCGAAGGGCGCGAGGCTGCTTAGTCTGCTCTCGGTAGCTGCTCTGGCTCGGTTGTCTTTATCACTTGCGGTTTTTCATCGCCGCCTAGCTCACTCACACGTTCGATCCGACTCTCGACCTTACCCCAGCTGTTGATTGTGTTGTCCATATTAGTTTTCGAGTTGTTCAAGTGTTTCGCTGTCAGGGCGAGTCCCTCACCAAACTTCTCTGACTCTTTTTTGACCCCTTCGATTTGCTGGAGCACTTTGCGAGCGTTTTCCTCGATCTTTTGACTTTGAAACGCGATCAGAATCACGCGGAGGAAGTAAAACAAACTATTGGGTGAGACGAGATTGATATGCTTGGCTCTAGCGTAGTCTGCCAGTGCAGGATCGGCGATGGCGGCCTCGTAGTGCACCGACTCCGCGGGGATAAACATCACCGCGAAATTCGTCGTCTGCTCGTCGGGTCGGATGTATTTCTTGGCGATGGAGTCGATGTGTTTCTTCACATCCTTGCCAAACTCTCTTCGGGCAGACTCACGCGCAGCATCGGTATCGGCATTGGTAAACGCGCGGAAGTTTTCCAGTGGAAACTTCGCGTCGATCGGGATCATGCCATTCGTCGTCTTCACCACGGCGTCGACTGTCTCACCACTGGCGAAGCGGTACTGGAGCTCGTACTGACTCTCCGCTAGCGCATCGGCGAGCATGTCGTTTAGCCCTTCCTCGCCGAGGATTCCGCGTTTCTTGCCGTGTCGCAGGAAGTCCGTAAAGCTTTTTACATTCTCACCGATCTCCTGCATCTTGCCCAGCTCTACGTTGGTCTTGGCGATCACCGCGGCAGCATGATCGAGTCTTTCGCCCAGCATCTTGGTATTGTCGGCGATCTTGGAGTCGATCGACTTATTTAGATTCGTAAATTTCTTCTCCAGCAAATCCAGCGTGTCGGTCATCTCCTTGCGTTGAGCACCCGAGCTTTTGTTGATCTCCTCACGCAGGTCTTTGATCGTCTGGAGCATGAGACTCTGCGCTTGGTCGTCTTTGGGTTCGGCTAGGTTGTTTACTTTTTGGAGTAGCTGCCACACGAAGAAAAGCACAGCCACGAGGACGACGACGATGATAGCAGCGAGAGCGAGATCCATAGAGCTAGATTGTAGCAGCAGTTCCCTTCCTTACCAAGGAAGGGTTTTGTCATTCTGAGGAGCGCAGCGACGAAGAATCCCTTGTCTGTGTCTGGGAGATTCTTCGCTTTGTTCAGGATGACAAGTGATTTATTTCATCCGCTTCCTGATGAAGGCTGGGATCTCTAGCTCGTCTTCCGCAGTCTTGGGAGCAGGTTTGCCGCCGATACCGCGGACTGCGCCAGTTGTTTTGTTTCGTGCTGCTTCCGCGCTCTTTTCATCGAAGCCAGTGGCGATGACGGTGATCTTGATCTCGCCGGTGTAGCTATCGTCGAGCGTCGCACCAAAGATGATATTGGCACTCGGATCAGCTGCCGCGGTGATGACCTTGGCTGCTTCGTCGATCTCAAACATCGAGAGGTCTGTACCACCTGTGACGTTGAACAGCAGACCCTTTGCACCGTCGATACTCTGCTCTAGTAGCGGAGAGTCGACTGCGGCACGGGCAGCCTCGACGGCGCGGTTTTCACCGTTGCCGTAGCCGATACCCATGAGTGCGCTACCAGCGTTGCTCATGATGTTTTTCACATCGGCGAAGTCGACGTTGATCATACCGTGCTGAGTGATGAGGTCGGCGATACCTTGGACACCTTGGCGCAGGACATCGTCTACTACGGTGAACGCATCGGTGACGGGAGTTTTTTTGTCAATGATGCTGAGGATCTTGTCATTGGGGATCGTAATCAGTGTGTCGACCTTGCCTTTCAGCTCTTCGAGTCCGTTGTCGGCTCGCTCGCGGCGTTTTTCCCCTTCGAAGCCAAATGGCTTGGTCACGACTCCGACAGTCAGGACTCCCATCTCCTTCGCCATCTCGGCGATCACAGGTGCGGCACCAGTACCTGTACCACCGCCCATACCACAGGTGATGAAGACCATGTCGACGTTTTCTAGCTGACTCTTGAGCTCTTCGCTACTCTCCTCGGCGGATTTTTTGCCTATGCTCTCGTCGCTACCAGCACCGAGACCTTTGGTCGTGCCTTTACCGATGTTGATCTTGGCAGGAGCGTTGTTGTGGTAGAGCGCTTGTGCGTCGGTATTGACCGCGATGAACTCTACGCCAGACAGCTGCGCCTTGATCATGCGGTTCACGGCGTTGTTGCCACTACCGCCGATACCGATTACTTTGATCTTGGCGATCGGGCTGATACCAGGGTGAATCTCCTGTGCGGAGTCTTCATTGGCTGAGCTGCTGGACTTGCTGCCACCGAAGAGATTTTTGAGAGAGTCGGACATAGTGTGGGGATTAGGGTGAATTAAGGATTACTTTTTATTACGGTAGTAGTTTCTGAAAGAATTTCTTGGCGCTCTCCAGTGACTTACCGAAGTTGAGACTACTCACGCCGTAGGAGCGCGCTGGTCCGCGTAGACCCGTGAGTACGAGTCCGATCGCGGTGGCATAAGTCGGGTCGTCGATCCGATCTACTACACCGTCGACTTCTGTCGGGAAGCCGATCTGGACTGGTAGCGCCAGTACTTCGCGGGTGAGCTCTAGTGCGCCAGGGATCTTCGCTCCGCCACCAGTCAGGATCGCACCAGCTGGTAGCATGCCGTCGCGTCCGACCTCGGCGAGTTTTGTCTTTACCATGCTGAGGATCTCGTGATAGCGTGCCTCGATGATCTCGGCGGTCTGGCGCTTGCCGACGACTTGGGTGTCGGTCTTGCTCAGGGCAGAGAGGTCGACAGTCTCACGGTCACTGGTATCACTCGGCAGACAAGTACCGTACTCGATCTTTAGCTTCTCAGCTGTGTCGACACTCGTGCGCAGACCGATCGCGATATCGTTGGTCACGCTGTCGCCACCGACTGGTAGTACGGCAGTCGCCAGTACGATGCCCTCCTCGTAGACGGCGATACTGGTGCTACCCGCACCGATGTCGATCACTACCACGCCGAGCTCTTTTTGGCGTTTGCTCAGGACAGCCTCGGCAGCTGCGAGTGAAGCAGGGACGAGATCGTCGACATCGACGCCGCTTTGGTGGATTGCGTTTTCGAGATTTTTCAAAGCAGGGGAGAGACCTGTGATGATGTGGGCTTCGACTTCGAGTCGGACACCGGTCATACCGACGGGGTTTTTGATATCCGGCTGCTCGTCGATGGTGTAGCTCTTGGGGATTACGCGGAGGATCTGACGATTGCTAGGGATACTCACAGCTTGGGCTGCCTCTAGTACGCGTCCGACATCGTCTTCGGTGATCTCGGTACCTGCGTGCCCGATAGCGACGACGCCTTTGGAGTCGAGTGCGTTCAGGTGTGCACCACCGACTGCGACGACTGCGTGGTGGATCGGCTCGCCACACATGCGCTCGGCGTCCTCTAGACTCGCTGTGATCGACTGGATCGTCTCGGTGACATCGACGATTGCGCCTTTGCGTAGACCGTGGCTCGGGGCGACACCGACACCGATGATATTGGGCAAAAGCTCACGCTCGCCTTCGATAGCCGCGACGACAGTACGGATTTTGCTGTTGCCGAGGTCGAGTCCGACGACGATGTTGTCTTTGGCCAAGTGAGGGAGAGTAAAAAGATTTGGCTCAATATAAGCTTTTTCCCACTTGTTTGGCAATAACACTTGAATACATTTTTGCTACAAATAGAGGTATTTGAATTATTTTTGTGTTCAGGTAAAATCGCCTCTTAAACCGTCATTAAACCGCTGCAGACTAAATTTGATCAATGATCTTTATGCTTGACAAAACTAAATAATAAAGTTAGTATTTAATACTTGGAAGACAGAGTTTTTGTTCCTTGATATCTCGGTTTTGTGGAGAGTCATGCGGTCGTGAAAGTGTTTGATGTTCGAAGCCCTTGTCATTCCGGACTTGATCCGGCGTCCCTGGGCATTTGAATGTCTCACTACTCGCGCTCGCGCGTCCTCTCCACAAGTCATCTAAATAGATGTCATCCTAAGCTTGTCGAAGGATCTCATCTATAATCTAACTCTGGATAACTGACTTGCCAGCCACTTGGCGATTTGGTTGTCCAGAGTTGGAAAAATGCTACTGGGATATCCTCAGCAGTAAAAGTAAATTAGTAAAAAACAAAAGCCCTACGGGGCAAGGAGGAATTTATGTACAAGAAATTTGCCAGCATGGTGCTGGTACTGATTTGTGCCACCAGTCTGGTGGCATGTGGTGGCGGCACTGGTAGTGCTGCCATGAAGATCGCCGCTGCGAATGCGGCGACGAGCCTAGTCGGTGCGTCCTGCACCGATGTCGGTCCAGTCGGACAGGTGAGTCTCGATGGGCGCACCTACCGCGGCGATATCTGTGTCAATGCCGCTGCCTTCTGGGGTAGCGGTATCACGTCTGTCGTCCTCCGCGGCGACAACGGCGACAACCCTGTCGTCGTTGAAGCGATCAATGGAGTTACGTACGTCCGTGAGACATACGCTGACTCCTCAATAGTCGGGAGTTCTTCCCAATTGATCTTCTCAATCTCCCAATATATCGGTGCTGGCGGTGGGATTATTCGCCAGCTCTCCGACGATCAGTGTCAGGACTGGTACGGTATCGGCGGAGTCCGTGTTGGATGCACATTCTCGGGTGTACCTGAGAATGTGCCATTGACATATCTGGACGTCCCTTTCGAAGGACCGACCAGTAGCGATGGCATCGGGCAGCGTCCTGCTGTCCCAGCCGATGCTATCGGTCAGGTGGCGTCGCTCTTTCGGATCGTGATGATCACCTATAGTGGTAGTGTCACGATCCCTGCGGGGACGATGCTGCAGTTTCAGCTCATAGGAATCGACCCGTCGCAGGTGCGACGGTTCATAGTCGTCGACAGTAGGAGCGGTCAGCAGTTTACCGCTGGCTACTCTGTCTCTGCCGACGGTACAGTCTCGCTGGCGGTCAGTGAGATTTCGACCGGATTCGTACGAGACCTCCACGTCCTCGTGGAGTTCGTACCAGGTGCTATCTCGGCGGGTTTGGCGACGGTCGTCGTCCCGCCTGCGATCTTCTCAACTGCGCCTGTCAGCTCGGACGGTACCCCTGTCCGCGCGGAGGGTGTGGTCAGCGGCACGGGTGCGACCGTACCGCTGCAAAACGAGGCGATCAGTATCACACCTGTGGTGCTGAACTAGTCTCGCAAAACGCTGGGGTAGCAATGGGGCTACCTCAGTAAAAATCTTTAATATTTGGAGAAAGGATACGTTATGCGTATCAGACAAGTTTTTTTCATTTTGTTGCTTGTCACGCTCGTTGCCTGTGGTTCGGGCGGCGGCAGTGACAGCGGCTCACCACCGTCTGATGGCGGTGGCGGCGGTCAGACTCCGACGGTCGGAGTCGCTGCCGATCCAGCTGGTCAGACTCCGGTCGATCCAGCCAGTCCAGCCGATGGGTTTTGCCCTCCGGGGCAGGACACCACCACTGACACCGAGGGGTGTCAGCCACAGTGATTTCCAAAGAGAGGACGCAGCCCTAGTTTTTCATGACTCACCCCTCCATGGATACTAGGGTAGCTCCGTCCCTGATCCACCTACATCGCTGTGGGTGGGTCGGGGCTCTTTTTGTTGTGGCTGTATTTCCCAAATCCCCCTAAAACAAACTCTGCTGCCCGCGAGCAGCTGGATTTGCCAGTGCGTGGAACTGCTCGGGAAAAAGCTTCTGTGCGCGCGCTTTCAAAGTACGAAACTCTAGCTCATCGAAGAATTGTAAAACTGTCTCTGGCTCGAAGTCGTGGAGCTGACAATCCTTTAGATCCCAGTCGATCGGTATCTCGCACATGACCGTCGCCATCTGACGGCAGTGGAGGGCTTTTTCATAGTTAGTCGCTAGTCTCGCTCGTCTACTGTCGGGCTTTATTTGGTCGAGGTTGCGCCAGATCTCTTCGAGGTGTCCGTACTTTTGGATTAGCTCGGTCGCAGTCTTGGGTCCGACACCGGGTACACCAGCGATATTGTCACTCGCGTCACCTGCTAGCCCTTTGTAGTCTGGTACGAACTCTGGGGTGAAGCCGTACTTTTCCAGTACTGCGGCAGGAGTGAAGCTGACCGACTTGCGATAGCCACCAGTCAGATCGTGGACACTCACTTTTTCGTTCACTAGCTGAAGTAGATCACGATCGCCTGAGACTATGATCGTGTGGATATTTGTCTCGTTTTTTAGCTTGTGGGTGATCGTGCCGATCAGGTCGTCGGCCTCGTAGCCCTGCTGAGCGTAGATCGGTATGTTGAAAGTAGCAGCTAGCTCGCGACAGCGCGCAAACTGGGGGATCAGCTCGTCGGGTGGTGCGCTGCGGTTGGCTTTGTAAGTGTCGTCTAGCTCTGCGCGCTTGGTCGGACCTTTTTCATCGAAAGTTGCGACGAGATAGTCGGGTTTTTCGATTTCCAAGACATTGAAGAGCATACTGCCAAATCCAAACACCGCATTGACTGGCTCACCGCTACTAGTGGTCAGTGGTCGGATCGCATGAAAAGCGCGGTGAATGATAGCGTGACCGTCGAGTAGGACTAATTTTTGCATTGGCGGTATCTTACCCCAGTGCGCCTTGGCTTGGTAAGCGACAGCAGCTTAGTTTGATTTTTTGGCTTATCTATGCTAAAATAATCTGATCACAAAAACCAAATAAAGATATGCCAACGGCTACTCAGAACGCTACTACCTCCAAAGCCAGCAGCACTAGGGTTGATCGCGCTGCCACCAAGGCTCGGGCACGCGCCGACCTGCTCCGAGCTCACGGCTGGACTAGAGCCAAGCGACTCCCGATCGCAGCGCTCATCACTGCTGGTGCTGATCCAGCTCTGTTGACCTCTCTGCGTGATGGATTTGGACATCTCCAGATCCACCTATTCGAGCTACCAAACACCAAAGCTGCCGAGCTAGCTGGTTGTGATATGGCGATCTTTGCCGATACTGGGTTGGCACATGGTCGCGCTGCGCTCACTGCGCTCACAGTCGGTACAGTGCCGATTGTCTACGAGCAGTCAGCACCCAAAGACAAGGCGATCGACTATGATCCGACTGACGAGCAGGGCAATAGCTTTTATTTCTACGATGCGAGTGCTTGGGCAGTCTTCGCAGCTGTGATTCGAGCGACTGAGGCTTATCGCTTCAGCTATGACTGGGCTGGGATCGTGAGGAATACGTCGAAATAAGACTTGATTCGAATACAGCGAGAGGAATCACTCGCTTGTTTGGTGTGTGTACTAGCGGATCAGTACATCGACTGGCTGACTCGACTGTACACCACCACGAGTGTTGCCAGTCGTAGCGCTCTCCGAAGATTTGAACTGGTCAAACAAGATATTGATCTTTTCCGAGAGCGTCGTAAAGTCGAGGAAGCTAAAATTGATACCAAAGAGTCGTCCGATAAATGGCACAAAGACGAGTGAGAGCAGTGCGACGACTAGTCCGATGATCGCATAACGGATCGTGTGGATCGCCTGTTTGACCTTTTGCTCATCACCACCAGAGAGGATGAAGCTAAAACCACCAAAGAAAATAAACACAATCGATAGACCACCAGCGACCAAGATCGCCAGTGCGGCAAACAGATAAACAATGTCCGCCAAGTTGAGTGCTTGGAGATTGGTGATGTTGGGTGCGATTTGAGCGAAAGCAGTAGGGACTAGTTCCATATTGTGAGTTTGTGCGTTTTAAATGATATTGTCAAAGGCACCGCCAGCACTAGCACCGTCATCTTTATTCTCAGCTGGTTTTGGGGCTGGAGTAGTCTTGGCTGCTGGGGCGGCTGCCCGTGGTGGACGTGGTGCGCGTGGTGGACGTGTTGGACGATCATCTCGCTCTGGTGCGCGGTATTCGCTACCATCTGGCTCGAGGATTTTCATATTGGAGCGTAGATCATGCTTCGCACCGACGACACGTAGTAGTGTGCGGAGAGATTTGGCTGTCCGTCCGGCTTTGCCGATTAGCTTGCTCATGTCGTCAGCACCGACTTGGACTGTGATCAAGACACCGAGGTCGTCGATCGTACGTTTGATGATGACATCTTCGGGTTTGTCGACGAGTGCTTTGATAGCGTTTGCCAAAAAGTCGCGATCTGGACCAGTAGCAGGGTCAGTGCTGGTAGCTGATGTGGGAGTAGCAGGCTCGTCTGTCATAGACTGGGTGGTTAGAGTTTGAAATCCAAAAATTCGTTATCCCGCGAGAGCGGGCGTCTAAAAAGTAGATTACTTTTCTTCAGTTGGTTTCTCCTCGGACTTTTCCTCGGTAGCTGGAGT
>CAYVMX010000015.1:17432-26836 GCA_964452725.1 uncultured Candidatus Peribacteria bacterium
GCTGGAGTGTCTGCTTTGGCTTCCTCGGTCTTGGTCTTGGCTTCGTTTACTTTGTGAGTGTATTTGGCGATGAATTTCTCTAGACCCTTGACGCCAGCCTTGGTGAGGAGTCGTGCGACTGTATCGCTCGGAGTAGCGCCGTTTTTTAGATAGATGTCGAGTTTTGCTTGGTCAAATGTGAGCTTGTTGTCAGGTTCGCTAGGGTTGTAGTGACCAATGATCGCTGCGTACTTGCCACTTTTTGGTGAGACGGTTTTTTCTTGGACGACCAGTCGGAAGTGAACGAGATTTTTGCGCCCTTGGCGGGCGAGGCGGATAGTCAGCACGGTCGGATGAGGATTATATTATAAAGCAAAAATAGCTGGAGGAGTCTAAGGGGCAAAGGCAAGAAAGTCAACTACTCGCTGCTCGTCTCTTCCACGTCTCCCGTTATCCCTAGATCCAGCTGATCGTCTGGTGCGAGGAAAGAAAAACTCCGCTCAGTCAGCACATTTTCAAAAGCCTCGCGGTGGATTTGCTTCAGATGCTTATAGCCCGCTTCGTTGTCTTTGCTATCTTTACACGTCAAAATAGTTGTTTTGACACTACAAAATGCGTTGTTGGTCGTTCGGTACAATTTATTGAGCAGTCGTATCATTTTTTCACTACTCTTTTTTTGCTGATAAAAATCACCCTCACCGGCGAAAGTAGTCGCCGAAATCACCTGATAGCCCTGTATGATAAAACAAAGCTCAATTTGGAGTCGACAAACATCTTTCAGGGCTTTGTTTTCATCTAGAGGCTCTGGGCTATTGCCCATAGCGGCGAGGTAAGCCTTATGAAAGTCCGTATACCAATGCTGAATCCCTTTACCGCCTTCAGGACCTTTCAAAATAATCGATTCCGTCAAAATCTCGTCTATATACTCGAGCGGAGAGCAGATTTCTTTTTTTTCATAAGTCCGAAGCGGAAAAACAGCATCCGCATTCTTTACAAAAGCTGCTTGCACCCAGCTATCATCGATTTTACCGCGTTCGATATTTGGTAGTTGCTCCAAATTTAGTTGGATTTAGGGTATAAGTATCAGATCTTAACCCACTGCTAGCATCTTGTCAAGTGCTAGCTTCGCACTGGCGGCGATCTCAGCTGGTACGGTGATTTCGTATTGATTGTTTTCTAGTGCTTCGAGTGTGTTGGTCAGGCTGATTTGCTTCATATTCACACATTCACCACAGATCGCCCAAAACTGCTTGTCTGGTACATCGCGCTTCAGGCGCTCTACCATGCCTGCTTCTGTGACGATGAGGAGCTCTGTCGCACTACTCTCCTGCGCGTAGCGGATCATGCCACCAGTACCACAGACATAGTCGGCGATGTCACGGATTTGTTTCGGACACTCGGGGTGAGCGACCACTACTGCCTCGGGGTGCTTCGCGCGTGCTAGTGCGATGCGTTCGAGTGTGACTTTGGTATGCACGTGACAAAAGCCTTTCCACGGTATGATCTCCTTGTCTGGTAGCTGCTCGCCGACCCAGCTGCCGAGGTGCTCATCGGGAGTGAAGATGATTTGCTTTTGCGTTAGGCTGGCGACGACCTTGACTGCGTTGGAGCTGGTGACACAGATATCAGACAGGGCTTTGGTCGCGGCGGTGCTGTTTACATATGTCACGACGGCTGCGTCGGGATACTTGGCTTTTTCTGCTTTTAGTCTTTCTGGTGTGACCATGTCTGCCATGAAGCAGCCAGCTTGGAGGCTGGGGAGGAGTACCTTTTTCGTTGGATTGAGGATCTTGGCGCTCTCTGCCATGAAGTGGACGCCGCAAAAGACAATGATATCAGCGTCGGTCTCTTTGGCGCGCAGCGCTAGCTCCAGACTGTCGCCGACGTAGTCGGCTACGTCATAGATCTCGGGTAGTTGGTAGTTGTGTGCGAGGATGATCGCGTTTCGCTCGCGCTTTAGCTCGAGGATTCGCTCTTGGGTAGAGTTGAGAGTAGTCATAAAAAATTATCATTCTGAGCGTAGCGAAGAATCTCTCTTTTGTCACTATAAGCGGAGTTGTCTTTTTTTTGGTTTCCTCCTAAACTCTCACAACCTTAGATTTACTAGACTCCAATGCCTAAACATCCAGTACCAAAACGTCGCTCTAGTCACACTCGTGCTGCCCGTCGCTCTGCGACCAATGAAACTAGGACACTCAAAAAGCTCACCAAGATGAGTACTACGGTGACTTGTAAGCAATGCCAGCAGCCGCGTCTACCACACACCATGTGTGGTACTTGTGGTACTTACCGCGGTCGTACAGTCATTGACTTCGCAGTGGGAGCTGCCAAGGTCGAGAAGGTCAAAGCGTAAATTAGTTACTAACTAATTAGTGACTAATAATTAATTTGAAATGTCTGCTGTAAGTCGTAGTGTCGTCCGTGAAGCTGCTGTCCAGACAGTGTTTGAGTGTGAGTTTCGTGATTCACCAGAGTGTCGTGTCGAGCTTTTCACACGTAATCTAGCGGCACACAGAGCACCTAAGTCAGATAGTGCTTTTGGTCTGGCGATACTCGACGCAGCGTATCAGCACAGCGATCGGATCAAAGAAGCAATCGCCGAGCACGCACCTGACTGGCCGTATAACCAGATTGCTCGGGTTGATCGTGCGATCCTACTCTGCGGTCTGGCGGAGCTGATCTTCCTCGACGAAAAAATCCCCCCAGCTGTCACACTCAATGAGTACGTGGAGATCGCCAAAAACTACGGTGGTGATTCTGCTCGACGCTTCGTCAATGGCGTACTGTCGGCAGTCAAAAAAGCCAAAGAGTCTAATTAATTTCTCATGCTCGACGCACTTCAGACTATCCTCGACTATCAGTTCAAAAATCCTAGCCTACTAGAGACAGCGCTGGTGCATCGTAGTTTCGTCAATGAAAATCGTAGCGTTACGAGTCACAATGAGCGGCTAGAGTTCCTCGGTGACGCGGTACTAGAGCTAGTCGTCACCGAGTATCTATACAGTAAGTACCCTACCAATACCGAAGGGGATCTGACGAGCTGGCGTAGCGCACTGGTAAAAGGCGAACGCCTCGCCGAAGTCGCGCATGAGCTAGAGCTGGGTCAGTACCTCCAGCTGTCCAAGGGTGAGGCTCGGTCTGGCGGACGTACCAAGGCTTACCTCCTCGCCAATACTTTCGAAGCAGTCGTCGGTGCGCTCTATCTCGACTCGGGCTATGAGACTGTGCGTGTCTTCCTCGCGCGGGTGCTGCTGCCACGCCTTGAGCAGATCCTCGCCGAGGGTACGCATATCGACGCCAAGAGCAGCCTCCAAGAAAAATCCCAAGAAAAAGAGTCCATCACGCCTGAGTATCAAGTGCTCAAAGAAGCTGGACCAGATCACGCCAAGATGTTTACGATTGGAGCTTTTTTTGGAGACAAGCAGGTCGGCGAAGGTAAAGGTGCGTCCAAACAAGCCGCCGAGCAGGCAGCCGCCAAAAATGCACTGGAGCAATTAGATTGGTAAAACAAATGGTTGTTTATAAAAAAAATCCACGGACTCCCGATATGCGGCAGGTACAGCAGTACGCTGTTTGGCTGCTCGCGCGTCGAGCATACTCAGCACACGAGCTACTGACCAAGTTTCGTACCAAGTTCTTACCGGACGAAGAGCTTTTTGTCGCGGTACTAAAAAAACTCCAAACAAATGGTATTCAGTCCGATGCGCTTTTCGTCGAGGGATTCGTGCGCTCACACTCCGACTGGGGGAGTCGTCGACTCCAGCTAGAGCTAGGTAGGCGTGGTATCGACTCGGAGCTGATCGCAGCAGTACTGCCTGACGCCGACACCGAGGAGGTGCGTTGCCAGACTGCTCTGACCAAGAGGCTCAAAGGCGCAGCGCTGCCAGAGTCGTACAAGGAGCAACAAAAACTAATAGCGTTCCTCGCACGGCGAGGGTTTATGCTCGATACGATCCGGCGCGCACTAAAAATTTGACCTGTCCGCTTCCGCTTCTCTCGACCAGCAGCTAAACTAGCGCGCACAGATGCTGAGTAAGTTTTTTTCCAAATTTCGCCCCAAGGTCGCAGCTGATAGTGCTGTGCTCGTGCTCGATATCGGTACGGAGTTCGTCAAGTGTCTGATCTACCGGATCGAAGAAGGGCACGGCTTCGTCGTAGGTTATGCGCGGATTCGCCAAGGACTCGGCGATATGACTGGCGGTGCGGTCTCGGACATCGCTGGTGTCACTGCCAACTGTGAGACTGCGATCCAGACTGCTAGTAAGCAAGCGGGGATTCTGCCCGAGCAGACTGTCATGGGGATCGCAGGTGAGCTAGTGCGTGGACGTACTACGAGTATCAGCTATACACGTGAGGATCCCGCCACGCGGATCGATCTCGGTGAGCTACGCGCTATTATTCAGCGTGTTCAGCGTCAAGCTTTCACTGAGGTGCGAGCCGAGCTAGCGCGTGATACGGGTCACCGTGAGGTCGATGTCAAGCTTGCCAATGCTGCGATCCTCGATGCGCAGATCGACGGTCAGCATGCCGAGAATCCTCTCGGCTTCCAAGGTGCCGAGGTGACGCTCTCCGTCTTCAACGCTTTTGCGCCACTCGTCCACTTCGGAGCGCTCCAGACTATCGCAGCGGAGCTCACACTAGACCTGCTCACGATCGCAGCGGAGCCTTATGCTGTCGCGCGCGCTCTCTCGACTGCTGCTGGGTATACCGATGTCTCAGCGATCTTCATCGATGTCGGAGGTGGTACGACCGATATCGCGCTGTTGCGTGGTGGTCGCGAGATGAGTATGCGAATGTTTGCTATCGGTGGTCGGACTTTTACCAAGCGCCTCGCTCAGACTTTCAATGTTTCCTTCCTCGAAGCGGAGCGGATCAAGCTCGACTATGCCCAAAACAAACTCGATGCCAAGAGTCGCAACCTTACCAAAAAAGCCCTCACTGCCGATATCGAAGTCTGGCTCGCAGGTGTCGAGCTGGCACTGAGTGAGATCGCAGGTGAGCGACCACTACCGACACAGATCCAGCTCTGCGGTGGTGGTGCCAAGCTGCCGGAGATCAAGGCCGCGCTAGAGTCGACCGACTGGACGCGTAATCTACCCTTTGCCAAGCGTCCGACGATCAAATTCATCGTACCAGACGATATCACTAGTCTCACCGACCAGACAGGTCAGCTACGCACTATCCAAGACGTCACACCGCTCGCATTGGCGAATCTCGGTCTAGAGCTAGCTGGTGAAGAAAAGCTGCTCTCACTCCTCCTACGCAAAGCTGTCCGTTTACTCCAAAACTAAAGTAAAGGAGGCGATGGGTGTGGGGGACACCAAAGGATAAAAGATATCCACATCGCCTCCAGGGGAGAAAGAACCACAGACTACAAACTACAAATCGGAGGGCCTAGCCGTGGTTCTTTAGTGAGTCTGACTCCTGAGAGGTGATTATGACCTGACAGATTTCAGACTACCGTTAGATTTTATCATATCTATATAATTTGTCAAGAGAGGGGGTCTCGCTTTCGTAGGCGAGCTGCTAAAATACGTGTCCTTTGAAAAAGAAATCTGCCACCAGCTCCGAGCCGCCACGCGACGTTATTTACGCCGATTTGGATGATGAGGTTACTACGCTTTTTGAGCGAGTACGACGCGCACGGTGTCGGCATGTCGCGCTCGTGATCCCGACACGCGCACCAGTACTGACTAGCTTGGTCAACCTAAAAATCCTACGTTTCAAGAGTGAAAACGCCAATAAAGTACTTACCATCGTCACCAAAGACGCAGGTGGTCGAGCACTTGCAGTCGAAGCAGGACTCTCGACAGCCGAGCGTGTGCGCATCCGTGGCAAGCAAATCCGACTAGAGGCTTTTGGTAGTACTGTACCTTTTGCCGCGACACCCAACCCCAAGAGCGCCACTGACCAACCGACACGTCTCGGTGGTCGGCGGCTCACTATCACCGCAGCAGTAGGCAATATCAAAGAAAAACTCCGTATACTCTCGCGTGATGATATCCCACTAGGTCAGCTAAACCCCGCGGAAAAAGCCCGAGCGATCTGGCAGCGCCTCGCAGGTGGTATAGTCGCTGAGACCGAGACAGCCGACGGTAGCGCACATCTCGTCGTTCGTACGCCCTCGCGTCGAGCGCTCTTTGGTTTGATCACGGCGGCAGCGCTCTTACTTTTTTTCATCATCTACGTCGCAGCACCGACTGCGACGATCTATCTCAATCCGCGTGTCAATGTCATTACAAAGACCGTAAATGTCACACTGACCGATGCCGTCCAGCCGACTGGTCCTGTCGGTGCTGGTGCTGCACACTTGATCAGCTCCAAGTTCCTTAATTTTACTTTCGCGCGCGATCTCAGGATCGGTGCGACAGGACAGATCTTTGAAGGGACAAATGCGAGTGGTACAGCGACACTCTACAATCGCTCACCCAAAAACAAATTCATCGTTCCGAGTCGTTTTCAGAGCAAGGACGGACTGATCTTCCACACCACGCGCGCGCTCACTATTCCCCGTGCTATCGGCGGTACACCCGGTAGTCTCGAGACAGAGGTAGTCGCCTGTGTGCGTACTGATACTCAGTGTGACTGTATCAACGAAGCTGATACTTGTGAGGGCGACTTCGTCGGAGCAAAGGGTAATATCGCACCATCATTTTTTACCATGCCGGCGATCCCGAGTCTCTCGCCATCGCTCTACTGGGCAGAGTCATTCGAGCCTTTCGCTGGTGGTACGACCGAGATCACCAAGTACATCTCTGAGGCCGATCTCGCTCAAGTCAAAGAAACCGTTGCCAATCAAATCGTCGTACTCGCACGTGACGAGCTGGGCAAGATCCTCGATCAGACCAATCAGCTCAACGGTACCAATCTCACACTCATCACTGGACGTGATGCGATCGTAGTCGAGATACTCACACTGACCGTGCCACCCGATCTACTCGACAGCCAGCAGGACGACTTCACAGTATCAGTCACAGCACGCGTCTCGGGAGTCGCCTACGAAGACGACGATCTACGTGCGTTGCTCTACGATCAGCTCGAGACCAAGGTCCACCCTGAAAAAGTCCTCACCAAAGTTAATTTTGACAATCTCGTCTATCGCATAGAGGACCTCCAGCTCGATCAAGGCTACGCCAAGCTCGCCGTGACAGTCGAGGGCATCGAAGAGTACGATCTCTCTGAGCTGACCGATATCGGTAGTCGCTTCGTCGAAAAAGTCCGTAGCCGCATACTAGGCAAGTCAGTCTCCGAAGCCGAGGCTTACGTCCGCAATCTACCCGAGATCAACAACGTCTCGATTAGCAGTTGGCCTTTTTGGGCACGTACGATCCCCGAGCTGACAGAGAATGTAAAGTTCAAAGCGAAGAAATAGAGTTCTGCCGTTATTCATTATTCCTGCGCGAGTGAGGAGAGTTTTACGTTTTACGTTTTATCAGTGCCCACATCTCTGGTGTGATCGCTCGCGTAGCGAGTAGCACTAGACCGTAGATCAGCATACCTAGTGGGATCAGCACAAGGAGGTTTTTGTTTTGCCAGAGCGCGTAAGTCGCTGGCTGGAGCCACCAGATAGTCGCACCCATCACACCTGCGGCGAGCAGGACCTTACCAGTCGTCCAGAGTCGTAGCCGTACGCCCGTCAGGCTGCGGACGAGCCACCAGCCCGCGACGATGACGATGATCTCACTCGCCACACTCGTAGCCGCTGCCCCGCGAAAGCCCCACTCAGGGATCACCGCGAGATTGGTGAGGATATTGAACACGGCAGCGCCAGCCGAGATATAGAGCAGTTTGATTTGCTGATTGCCCGCCAGCAGCGTATAGCCAAAGAGATTCGAGATAAACGCGAGTAACATCGCCACGAGCAGGATCTGTAGCGCGATATCCGAGCCGTAGAAGCCGACACTCAAATCGGAAATAAACTCGGGACTGGAGACCACGACTATGAGCGGATACGCTAGCACCACTCCGCCGACGACCAGCGGCACGCCGAGCATGAGTAGGAAGTCAAAAGCGTACTGGATCAGTAGCCGCAGCTTTGTCAGATTGTCCGCCAGTAGGCGGGTCAGCACGGGCAGCGCACTATTCATAAAAAACACCGGAATCATCTGGAGATTCTCCACGATCCGCATGGCGACACCGTAGACACCGACCTCGTCCGAGTCCTTCAGCAGGCTGAGTAGGATCACATCGATGCGGAAGTAAATCGTCGCCAGAATGATCGCTGTACCGTAGGGGAGTGCCTTGCGTACGATCTCCCTCCAAAACCCCCAGTCAAACCGCAGACGCACAGGGATTACTCTACGGGCAAAGAAGTACGTGAGTACTAGCATCACACCATTGCCCGCGATACCAGCGATGAGCAGCTGATAAAACCCCGTCTCTGGGTCGGCACCAAACGCCATGAAGATCACCCAAAGCATAAACCCAAACGCGACGACCTTACCCGCGATCTGTGCGACGACTGCCTTTTGCATCTCGAGTGCGACCTGTAGCGCGGAGGAGAGTGTGCCCGTCAGCAGTGTAAAGAACGTCGTGATCGCCGCGATCGCGACACCCGCTGGTATTTGGCTGCCAGCGTACTGAGGGATCAGCCAGACCAGACCGACGGCAGCGACCATGGAGATACTCGTCAGTAGCACCCGCAGACTCAGGATATTGCCAAAGATCTGCTCCCGTCGCTCGGGGAAGCGGCTCATCTCGCGCACCGCGATCTGAAAGATACCAAAGTCCGCCACAATCCCAAAGAAGGCAAGGAACTCATAAATCGTGGTGTACTCACCATAGCCTGCTCGACCGAGATAGACGGTGATTAGCTTGATGATCGCGATCGAGATCACCGCGGTGATTACTTTCCCAGCGATCTGGACAGCAGTATTGGCGAGGACTTTGCGAGCACTAGACATTGAGACAAGAATACAGCAAACAGAACACAGGATACAGAATAAAATCCCACATGATATTTAGAATACAGGATAAAGGATCGGACAAGTGTTTCGTATTTGATTTCTTACCTTAGATCTGCTAAAATAGCCTGATATCTAAAAACCAAAACCAAATGCCCAAAAGAAAAACCACTGCCGACCTCGTCGTGCATCACACCGAGCGTCATCTCGCTGCTCGTGCGCCACTGTCTACTGCTGAGCAGCGTACTGAGAGTTTGATCGATATCAGTATTTTTGGTGTGGCTGGTGTATTTATGCTGCTGGCAGCATTTCAGACGGTACGTTTTTCCCTGCGAGCCGAGCAGTCTAGCTTCATCGCAAACAATGCGACTGACTATGCCACTCAAGAGGCTTTTTATACTGGTCAGACTCATGCGGTCGCCACCGATCCGACTACTGCGATCGAGTCAGTCCATGCTGCGGCTAGCGCAGTCCAGACCTCCAACACTGTTCTTTTCTTTGGTATCTTGTTGGTCTGTGCGG
>CAYVMX010000016.1:0-6893 GCA_964452725.1 uncultured Candidatus Peribacteria bacterium
GATAGCGTCTTGGGGTTTGCCTTTGTACTCATTGTACTTGGTGCCGAATTCGCCTTTTTGGTATTATCAGGTGGTGAAGTGCTTACTACTCGCAGATCGTCCAGCATCAGAAGAGAAACTTGAATTACTCTTGAATCAAAATCCTGATGTGATTTTTTACTTGGGTGATTTAGAAATAAGTGACATAAAAGCAATCAATGATTATCCCAAGATTCCCAAATTTGGTGTCTATGGTAATCATGAATCAAATACTCTAGGTGATTTACAAATTCAAAATCTACATCTTCAGAAAACTAAAATTGATGATTTTACTATCATTGGCTTTGAGGGCTGTTTGAAATACAAAGACCACTCTCATCGCAATCTCTATACGCAATTTCAAGCGAGTGAGCTGATTGCAAACTTACCACCAGCTAATATTGTCATTGCTCATGCCCCGCCTTATGGTACTCATGATGACATTGATGATCCTAGTCATACTGGATTTCAGGGCTGGCACGACTACATCGAGCGACACCGGCCAAAATACTTTTTTCACGGACACACTTATCCTTGTGATACTTCTGAATCAAATACTCTTAAAGAAACTTTGGTGAAAGACACTAGGGTAATTTGGAGTAGTGGAGCTAATTTATTTGAGGTTTAATCTAAAAGGTAGGATTTAAAATTTTTAAGATCATTTTTTGGAATAGAAATTTCTACCGTCTCAGCGCCCTGATCTCTCAAAACTGAAAACCTATGTCGACCATTTGTAAAATTAAATGATGATGATCCATCTGGATTTTTTTTGAATGCAAGCTCTGGCATTTCAACAGGTTCACCTGATTCTAGGTACTTTTGAAATTCACCCCTTCGATCACCGATTTGTCCTTTCCCAGAGCTGTCAATACACCCTCTAGTAGGAGGCGACATTTCTAAGTCTAGTTTTCTATTTTTAAACTTGAGTGCATTTTTTAATTCACAATGCCATAGCCGATCAGCAATAGTGCTACTGGAAAGAAGACTGAAAAGAAAAAGATAATGCTAGTAAAAATCAAAATATCTAACCAAGCAATTTTCTTATGACGCATTTCTTGAATTTTAGGAATCAGTACGATAGGAGAAACAAGTAAAAGCAGTGGCAAGACGCGTCTTGCCAAAGTAGAAAAATCATCATTGAAATGGGCTACGTCTGCAGAGAAAGTCAGTATAAAAATCCCCAGCCAAATGAGATCGATTGCTAATTGGTTCTTAAAGTTCATCTAAAAATTATATGATAAATGGCCAGATAAAAAATGAAATACAGAAAATCGTTGCGACGAATATAACAATAGTTGAGCAGCTAATTTTTTTATTTCTGAGGTAGCGGATCTTGGCAATCAATGCGAAAGTCAGCAGAGGTACTATAAACCACAGTAAGACCGTCGGCCAAGAAGAAAAGGCATTATCAATATTAATTGCAAAACTAACAAAACTGGCTGTCGCTACCCCTAGTAGAGTGAGTTCATAATAGTTTTCATTTCTAATCATATTTTAGTTTACGCGGTCGCTAATAAATAGAGTATATGAATGGAAAATAATAAAATTGAGAAAGAAAATATCATGCCGATTATAATAATAATATCCAACCAGCTAATCTTTTTATGTCGCATTTCTAGAATCTTTGGAACTATAACTAGTGGTGAAAGAACTAAAAGCGGCAGATCTATATAATCAGAAAAAGTAGTAAATACTTCATTGATGTTGGCGAACCGAGAAAATAAAACTAGCAACGCTAGCCCCAGCCAAACAATATCGAAAGCTGACTTTAATTTAAAATTCATCTAATCAAATATCCATAAAAAAATTGAGACCCATGCAGTTGACGCAATAAAAACAATAATATTATGCCAAGAGATTTTCTTGCTCCTGAAATAGCAAATCCTGGAGAGTAAAATGAAAGGTGCTACCAGCAGCAAGATAGCCATTAGAAAAATCCAAAATACAAGTGACCCATCATCCAAATATGCTCCAATAAAGATAGCCACCGCTAACACTAGCCAAACTAATTCATAACGAGTTTGAGATTTAAGTGCGTTATTCAACGCTCAAATCTTAACAGAAATTAAATAATCAAATGAATTTAGCGTGAAAACCACTACCACTTACCACCTCCACCACCCCAACCACCATTGAGTACTCTGCCTGCTGATTCATTTATTTTGTCGGACAAAGCATTATCGATTTCTGTATGACCTTTACCTCTCACAGTTTCGTCGGTATGTTTGGTGGCTGAATCATTAGCATACTTATACTCAGCTTGAGTAGTAAAAGTATCTTCCACTTCTAGGTCAGCTCGATGATTTTGATGATTTTTAACATTGTCAGGAATAGTTGGTCGATATTCATTTTCAAATGGTCCTATATAGGGGTTGTTTTCATGTCCACTTACCGCATCCTCTGTCACGAGTAAATCCACTTCGATCCCCTTCTCTCCGAGTTTCTGGGCGACCTTGACTGCATCTGCACCGCCGAGGCTATGACCTGAGATGATGACTTTGCCATTCTTACCCTTGGTTTTTTCGATGGTGTCGACGATCTGGTCTACATTGTTATGTTCAAAAGTTTTGGTGTACGTGTTGCCATAGGCTTCGTTGTCGCGCATGCCGGTCATCATGTCGTGCATACCAGACTCTTTACCTGCGCTGGCTCCACTGATATTAATCACGACATTTGTGTCGTCGTCTTTGTGTTTGTCCCAATAGCCATCGTAGACTTTTTCAAATCCCTTGTACGAAATACCTTGATTGCTTTTATACTCATCAAATTTTTCTTTGAGTAGGGCATCGTCCTCCTCTTTGGTGCGCTCGGGTTCCCAGAAGCTGTCTAGCTTTTTATTTTCTACTTCAATCTCTTTTAGCTTGGCTTCCTGTCCTGCCTCACGACCGAGGTTTGAGTCTGGTTTACTATGTTCATTCTGAGGGTCGAGGGCAGAGCCAGCACTCATCGTCCACAGCCCATCGGCCTTGTACGCAGTATTTTCTTCGGGGCTGGGTTTACCACCGTTACGATAGATGATTGGCATTTCGTTTGGACGATCACTCTCGCCTGCTAGCTGCTGGTGAAACTTATCGAGTGCTGGCTGAAGGGTTTGCTTCGCGCGCTCTGTCGCTGCTGCCATGGTCGGGGGTTGGGGTGGTCCGGTTTGAAGAGCTTTGGGTTTGGGTCGCCAGCCGGGGTACTTGCCCACGACACCTACTCCGGCTGGTCTCGCACTGACGGTGATTTTGGTTTTGGCGCTTGAGGCTGGCGGTACTGTGCTGTAGTACTCGGCGCGCTGTCGTTCTACTTGGGGTTGGAAGATTTTGGTGGCGTTGGCAGTGGCTGCTGCCATGGTCTGAGGTTTGGGAAGCTGTGGCAGCTGGATCGCTCCTACTCTCGCCGCTGTCGGACTGGCGGTGGTGGAGTTGGGGTTGGAGTAGGCTAGCTCGGCTGGTGGTGGCTGGCTTGGCTGCTCTGACTTCTCCTTGGCATGGGGAGGCTGGGCGGAGTTTCGAAAAGTCCGCTTGCCCCCTCTCTCAGGAACGGAGGGTTGAGGTGGCGTTGGTGGTGGTGGTGGTGCTGGTGGCTGCTTGGAGCGGTTGGGGTCGGCGCTGCTGCCAGGGATAAACCCAATGCGTTGTGTGCCGTCGCGCACGCCGACTTGTTGCATACCGCGTCCTTTGAGATATTTGTTGAAGTCGCTGGGCTGGAAGTGTCCGTAGTTGACTTGGCGGCGAAAGTCGCGCTGCATACGGTCGTAGCGGGTGGGCATGGGAGGGTGGGGTTGGGGCTAGGCTAGCTGGTGCTGGCTATCGAGAGCTTGGCGACCGCTGCTGTGGTATTTGTACCAGCAGGTCACTGCGGTGAGTGTGAAGTTTTCACCGAGACCACTATTGGCAAAGCTAAAACGGATCCGGTGTCCGTCGATGGCGAGTCCGAGGCGTTCTTGGACGTAGTCGGCGAGGGCGATGGTGCTGCCAGACTCCCCTGTGCCGTAGAGTCCGAAGCCTAGTTCGAATGTACCGATGCTGCCGTTGGAGAGATTAACGCCGACAGAAAGGTCGAAGGATTCGATCGTGCGTCCGGTTTGGTCTTCGACGTCGATGGTGATCGTCAGTGCACCTGAGAGGTTGCGGAGCTGGAGATCGAGGTATTGGAAGTATTTTTCAGTGAAGGGGTCTTTGAGGTCGAAGGATTTGGTCGTGATGCTGCTGGCGATCGCGGTGGTGGCGAGGTCGGCGTATGGTACGACGGAGTCGGCTGTACACTGGCGGATTACACGTCCGTCACTAGCGAGTCCGTAGTGGACGCGGTCGGCGTACTCGGTGAGTGTCGCAGCACTGATGCCGTCCCAGTGTTTCCATGCGCCGCGTGGGCTGCGAGTGCTCGGGTAGCGGGTGTCGAGGACGAGGACGGTGTCGTTGGCAGTGCTGGTGGAGTCGAGCTGACAGGCGAGGTAGTAGCGCTGGTCGGCGTAGACTGCGGCGGTGGCGGTGGGATTTACGATCTGGGCAATCAGTGGCGCGATATTGGTGCTGACTTGGTCGTCGACGCGTAGTCCGGTGTATTGTGCTTGCTGTCCGTAGATCCGTACGCCAGCGGAGCTGAGGTAGATCACGTCGTTGCCTGCGGTGCAGATCGTGCGAGCGGAGACTGCGCCGTAGTTGTCGATGGGATCAGAGAGTGTCAGGACTGGTTTGCTACTGATGGTGGTGAAGGAGGTACGACGGACGTCTTGGGTGGTGAAGACGAGGAGTGTGCTCTCGGTCGGGTGGGGATACAGGCTGGTGATCGGTGAGGCGGTCATACTGCGTGCGATTTCGGCTACGTTGAGATTGGCAGTGTAGTTGGCATACTCTGCGGAGTAGCTGATCGTGTCGTTGACTGCGATGAAAAGTCGCTCCTGCCAGTAGGTCAGGACGTTGCTCCGTGGTGCGCCGGAGATCGCTGTCGGGGCAGCTGTGCCGTTGTAGCGGCTGGTGTTTTCGACGCCGTTGCCGTAGATGAGGATGTCTTCGGTGGCAAGGATTTCGTATGTGGTGGTGCTCGTCGGTGTAGTCTCCCACGGTTCACTGATCTTGAGTGAGGTTGTGGCGTTGGTCGCGATGAGGCGGATCTGACCTGCTCCTTGTCCGCTTGTGAGCTTTAGGAAGTAGCCGCGGTACTGATCGGTAGTCCAAGTTTTGCCCGTGTCGACGAGGGAGCTGCTAGTACTGCTGGTCGCTGTACCGCTGTCGATGGGTGTCTCGACTGGGACGATCGCACTGGTGAAACCAACGTCGGTACCGGTCGTGAGTCCGGTCGCAAAAGCGGTCCAGACTCCGTTGATTTCTTTGCAGAGGTCGACTTGTGTGCCTGTATCGAAGGCGGCGATGTGCTGAGCAGTACCGTCTGAGCGTTGCCAGACGTATTGTCCGCGGACGCATCCGCCACTGGTGTAGATGTCGGCGTAGGCTTCGGTGCCGTAGCGTTTGGTGCGGGCGTAGGGTCCGCTGTGCTCCATGTTGCGCTCGGCGGTAGTCTCGTCGCTACGGGCTGCGAGGGCTTCGACGGCGAGGTTGAGTCCGGCGCCGAGGCTACGGATCTCGAGCGGACGGGTGGGTCGGGAGAGAGGCATGGGGAGTGGATGAAGGATTAGGGATTGGCTGCTGCGCTCATATGGCGTGGTGGAGTCGGCGAGGAAAAGCTAATCATTAGCCGATCACTGCGGTCTGCCGAGCGGTCGTGTCAGAGTCGGCGGCGGTCAGAGCGCGGGCTGCTGAGTTTTCGTAGACTTGTGAGAGTTCGAACTCTTTGTCGCGTTCAAAGATCCGAGCGAGGGCGAAGTTGATATAGCTCGGTGCGAAGCTGTCGGGTACGGGTAGCGCGGCGACGAGGTCGGTGTCGGTGAAGTCGGTCAACGTGCGGTAGTAGGTCAGCGCGACGGTGGTGCTGGCGACTGGCAAGATGAGCTGTGTGCCGAGGATCTGGTAGATCGTACGGGTAGTAGCTGACTGTGCGTAAGCTTCGGGATCGGTTTGGCTATAGATAGTGCTACCGACCTGGACGACTGCGGGGCTGTGAAAGTCGCTCGGCAGGGTCGCGCGACCAGTGCTGTCGGTGGTGAGTGTCGCCTCGGTGAGACGTGCTGGTACTTTGGCTTTGGCTTCGATCGTGCGACTCCAGCGGTTGAGCCAGCCGATGATATCGGAGCGGTCAAAGAGTCGTCCGGTGCGCATGCGGTAGGCTGACTGGACCTGTGCGATGAGGTCTTGGGTGGTGTAGGACATGGGAGGGAGTTAGGAGTTAGGAGTTACCTTGCGTGGGCGTTTGACTTTGTGTTTGGTGATGGCTTTTTTGACTTTGGTGGCTAGCTTTTTGATCGGTGAATGCTGGCGCGTGGCGCGGGGTGCTGTGGCTGTGCCGAGTATGATGTCGGGTTTGGTCGCTAGCTGTCGTGCGACGACCTCGGGTAGCGCGACTGCGTGACCGGCGAGGAGGTGGTAGGCTGCTCCGTCGTAGTGGAGCGTCTGATCGCAGGTGGAGTACAGAGTGAGAGTGGGAGTAGACATGGAGAGGTGATTAGGAATTAAGAATTACAAATGACTAATTGGAACAGGAATTAGTGATTAGTAATTACTAATTAGTCATTATTGAAGTGTCAGGATTCGGTTGCGTCCGATGGTGCGCTGGACTAGTCGGCGACGGGTCAGGTCGTGCTCACGGACACGGTGGACGATGTAGCTGTGGTTGCGCGAGGCGTCGAGATAGCCACCCTCGGGTGTCTCGAGTCGGAGCTGAAACTCTCGTCCGTCGGTGACGCAGTAGCGCTGGAGCGTGTGGTCAAAGACGACAGAGAGCGTGGGGTCGCCTGTCCGGCAGCGCAACATCTCGGTCGCGGCGGTGTGGAGAGT
>CAYVMX010000016.1:6993-9188 GCA_964452725.1 uncultured Candidatus Peribacteria bacterium
GCTACTTGTGAAATCCCTCCCCCAGTCCCGCCGGAGGCGGGACTGGTCTTCTTTTGTGGAGAGAGTGTCCGTTTGCTCCCCTCTCTGGGGAGTGTGTGAAAGGAGGACTGGGGAGGGTTTTACAAGGCTTAGAAGCTAACGCCTTTGAGGACACAGTTGCGCGCGCAGTTTTCTGCGCCGAGGTTGCCATAGACGGACAGTACGCTCTCGACTGCATCGTAGCCTGAGACTGGTGTGACTGGACTCCAGCTAAAGTCTTTGGAGATGTAGAGACCGAGGACTTCGGCGTCGACGAAGTAGATTGTGTTGTCTGGTGCGTCTTTGTCACCGACGAGTGGGATCCCGCGGTAGCTGATCGCTGTGAAGCCACCGTCGATCTTTTCGCTGTTGACGTAGCGGCGCTCGCTCTGGAGTAGGCTTTCGTATTTGTCGATGCCTTCGAACTGCATGACACCGAGTGTTGGGTGTCCACCGGATTTTTGGGCGGCGGTGACTGCCTCGCGAATCATCGCTTCGGTGAGTGTGACGGGGCTACCGGCGCTGGTCTTGTCTACGACTGTGGCTTTCCAAAAGTCGTTGGTCGAGCGCTGGATACCCTGAAAGGTGTCGGTGAAGGTGCCGTCGTCGATCGCTTGGCGGAGACCCGAGAGGAAGCTCGTCGTCGTACCGTTGCCATCGGCGGCGAGGATCGTATCGGCGTCGCTCCAAGTCAGTGCTGCTGCGAGGGTGACGACTTTGGTCGTGCTGTTGACGGCGCTGATAGTGGTGACGGCGGCAGTACCGATCTTGATTTGGCTGCCGACTTTGAAGTAGTGAATGTTGTCATTGACCGTCAGTGCGGTGCTGGCTGTGCCTGCGCCATTGGCAGTACTGAGTATGCCACCGTGAAACATTTGTTCGTTGAGCTGGGCGGCGAGGTCGGATTTGGCGTGGTTGACTTCGGCGGCGAGTGCTGTGGCGATCGCGCCTGCGCCTTTGCTAGCAGTCTGAGTCGGTCCGGAGATTTGGATCCGTGCGTAGAGGTACTTTTGGGGAATGATGGATTCGGTGTAGCTTTGGTTGCCGGCGGCGGGGAGTGCGGCGTTGTCGGCGACTGGTCCGGCGCTGGTGTTGCGGCTGTTGCGTACGGCGAGGGTGGCGCGTTTGCCTTCGACAGTCTTACGTTGGAGGTGCTTTAGGAGGACGGTTTCGTTGGCGAGCTGGTCGCGCACCACGGGTAGGTACTGCTCGCGCAGCACCGCGTCGAAAGAAGTGAGATCTAGCATGGGAAGTGAGAGTTAAGAAATGAAGAGTGGGAAGTGAAAAAGGAATAGTGAGAATGATTGGCAGAGGTTTGGTCAGCTGCCGAGTCGCTGGCTAAACACCGCTGTCGCGACCTCGGTCGCCTCGGCGAGTGTGCGTGGACGCGACTGGGTGATAGCGCTGGCTGGACTACTGCCCTCGGCTGCACCCCGACGACTGCGAGCTTGTCGGAGTCGGTAGTCGTCTTCGGCTGTGCTCCGGATCTCCGCTACTCTGGTGTGCGCGAGTCGGGCGGCCTCGGTGAGATCTAGCTCGGGGTTGAGTGCGAGGAGTGCGTAGGTCAGCTCGGGGTCGGCGAGCGGGTATTTGCTCTGGGCTGCGGTCAAGTCTGCCGCCAGCTCCGTTTCCCGCTGCGCCGCGAGGTAGGGTGCGAGACTTTCGGCTGCGGCGCTCGCGGCCGCCGATCGTATGTACTGTGCGTATCCCTCGGGGTCGGTGGTCGGGTCGGGTATGGTGTCTTGGGTTTGGGTTTGGGCTTTTGTCTCTCCTGTCTCCTCTTGGGTGGAGTCTGGAGTGGGTGTCTGGTTGTCTGTTGTTTTTTGTTTGGACTGAAGTGTGGCGAGCTGCTCCTCGGCTGCGCGTCGTGCGGCGGCGACTGTGGCGAAGCGGCTGTATGGGACTGTGCGGGCGGCTAAGGCTGTCGCGGGTGGCACAGATCCAGACACCGCTGCGTCAGTATCTGCTGGCGCTGCTGGCTGGGGTGTAGCTGAGGTGGCCGGAGAATCCTCACACTCTGCTGGAGTAGGCGTCGGAACTACTGGCTCTGATTGGTCTGTTGGTTGAGCTTTTTTTACGACGGGTTTGGTTTTGAGATTATGCATGGAGGGTGGATTAGAGGGTTACGAGTTTTACGAGCAACGGCTCGGGAGAAATAAAATAGAGCGAGTCCTGCG
>CAYVMX010000016.1:9288-17142 GCA_964452725.1 uncultured Candidatus Peribacteria bacterium
CTTCTCTTACTCCCCTTTTTGATTTTTTCAAGGGTATTTGTCCGAAATTTCGGAGAAAGGTTGGTGCGTTTGGTTAGCCGTTCCAAAAGTCCGCTGTCTGTCGACGTCCGAGTCGCTGGCGCTCAGTACGTACGAAAGATTCGAGTGCACCAGGGTACGACGCGGTGTCGGCGGCAGGTGTGCTCGGTACTGGTGTGTGTGGTGTCGGGCGACTCATCACGCCGTAGCGTAGGGCATCGGGGGCGTGATCGTCGCCAGTGGTGTCGCAGTCTTCGGCGCGCACTGCGTCGTGGACGAGTGCGGGGAGTGTGCGGATCAAGTGCGGGCAGCTCTCGGTCACGAGTAGTTGGGGTCGTTTGGTTTTGGGGTTGATCTTTAGGTACTCGCGCAGACGGATCCAACCCGCGACACGGGTATTGTCACCGCGGCGGATCGGTAGTCCGCTCGCTGTCAGTGCTTCGAGACCACTCTCGCCACCACCAGGGCTACGTGCGGCTAGTGCTGGGTCGACGACGATGTAGTCGAGCTGTTCGGTGGGCGGTGTCAGCTCTCTGACCCGAGTACCCAGCGCGCGGTAGGTCAGCTCGCGCTCGTAGAGCTCGCGGTAGACGACGAGCTGTCCGGTCGGTGTGACTGCGCACCACAGCACACAGCTCGGTGCGGCGTAGCCATAGTCCAAGCAAGCGAATTTGCGCCAGCTCGGCTCGGGTACGAGTGGCGGTATGACGTGAGCCTGCCGACTCCACTCGGTGAAGAACTGTCCGACGAAGATATCCCAGTCGCCGTCGCGCCATGCTCGACGTAGTGGTGTCGGTAGACTTTCGAGATACTGGAGGTAAGCCTTGTCATCGGCTAGTGCGGGGTTGTCAGTCGCTCGTGCGGGGAAGAAGGCGTAGTCGGCGGGATTCTCCCGCGACTTGAACTGGCGCTCGATCCAACGCCGCTTGACCCAGCTGTGACCGATGCCACCAGGGTTGGCTGAGGCAAAGACATTGGGTGTCCAAGGTCGCGTCGTACGCAGGCTCGCGAGGATCGTGTCGTACCACTCCTCGCGGAAGTGGGTCAGCTCGTCGAAACCGATGAAGTCGTATTCGGCGCCTTGGTAGCGCACTACATCGGCGGCAGTCTGACAATAACCAAACGTCAGCACTCCGCCGCCCAGTGTCAGAGTGTGACGCGCAGCACTGTATGTGTAGCTACCCCGCGGCAGGATCCGCAGGAGCGGCTGAATGATGCTCGCCTCTAGCTCGGCGTAGGTACGTCGCAGGATCAGACCATTTAGTCCTCGTAGGGTCAGCATTTGCCGGACTGCTTCCATGCGGATCGCGTGACTCTTGCCGCCGCCGCGGGCACCGCCGTACAGACGGTAGCGGGCTGTGCTGGCGTGGAAGCGTTTTTGTTTGGAGTTGGGCGTATACATGAATGAACTACAAAAGGGAGAGGTTGTGTAGAGAGCGCTCTGGGTGCTCCATGTGATTTAAAAAATCTTCAAGAGGAACTGTCGTACGTCTGCGATGGCGAGGAGGTAGAGACCTGCCATGATCAGGACCGTCAGCCGCGGGTGCTCGACGAAGAAACGCACGACGTCCAGACTTTGGACTTTGCGTCGCACAGCGGCGAGGTCGGACTTGCGCGCGTAGCGCTGATCGACTGATTCGATGAAGAGGTCGAGTAGTTTACGAATTTCGTGAATTTCGTTTTTCATAGATTGGACGGCGGCTTTGGTGAGTATGACGTCGTCACGATGAGGGCAGTCGGTCTGGTGCATGAGGGGTTGGTGAAGAGAAAATTATTTGCGAAAGCCTGAGGGTGGTAGCTGGAGTGTGAGCTGTCCGGTCAGCTGCTCGCCTTCGCTCTCGGTACTACCAAAGGTGCGGTTCAAGATCTCTTTCGCTGCGGCGAGCTGAGTCGGTGTCGCTGGTGACTCTTCGCCACTGGCAGAGACTTTGGTCGCTTCGAGTAGCTCTTCGAGCTTACGAATTGCTTTGGTGGTCAGGGCGTTTAGTCGAGCCAGCGCTGCGTCGTGCGTGCGCGTGATGAGCTGTCTGCGTGCGGTCTGGTAGGCAGCGGTTTGTCGCCAGCTGTAGATCGTCCGAGTGCTGCGTTTCAGCTCTTTGGCGATCTCTGCGATAGTGAGTCCAGCTAGCTCGAGGTCGAGTGCGCGCTGGTGGAGGAGGGTTTGGGTCATGGTTGATTTTGAATTATGGACTAGGAATCAGTGGGCTGATCGGTGGGCTGTAGTGTGGGGTCGTCGGTCAATACTCGTCGCTCGGACTCGGGGATCACACCTTCGAGGTCGAGGAGTTTGCGGACTTCGACCTTGTCGATGATGCCTTTGCTGTACAGGCTCAGCACGAAATCTTTGCGTGCGGCACGACCTTCGGGGAGCGCGCTGCCGATCGTGATCGAGGCGTCGAGATCGCCGAGCAGTGCGGCGCTGAGTGTGTACTCGGTGACTTTGCCGCGAGTGTAGTGCGTGAAGTGACGATCGTCGGTGTAGTACTGCTTCATCAGTGCGAGCATCTGTCGTCCGAGGCGCTGCATGGCTAGCTCGACCTTGCGCGTGAAGAGTCGGACTTTGACGTTGCTCATTTCTTGGTAGGCGGTGAGCGCTTCGCCGGAGACTTTGCCACCGAGGACGCGTGCACTGACATCGCTGTGACCGGCGAGTTTGTCGATCACGACTTCGAGATCTTTGAGCTGTTTGAAAACTTCGCCTGGCAGTGGTGTGCCTGGTACGGGTGAGGGTGGTCCAGCGTTGGGATTTTCGGCGGGTGGTGTGTACTCGAGCATCTCGCCATCTTCGCCAGTGAGACTCTTGCTCGTCCGTGTACCCTTGAGCGCGAAGTAGCGCACGACATCGTTGCGGTCGATGTTTTGGAGGATTTTGCGGAGGATTTTGTTGTAGGCTTGCTGGGGTCGACGAAACTGCGAGGCGTAGCTCTGACCGTAGGCGCGCTCTAGCTCGGTGTAGCGCAGGTCGATGATCGGCAGCTGCCTGTGTGCAAAGGGTCGGTGGTCGCCAGTGTCGTCGCGCAGTAGCTGCCCACCAGCGACAGTCGTGACACCGTCGGATGTCCAGCGCTCGGTGACGAGTGCTCGCTCGGACTGGGCAGTCGTGGACGAGCCGTAGTGTAGATCTTCGGGTGCGGTCAGAGTCAGTCGGTCGTCGGGCTGGACGGTCACGCCGTAGCGCTCCTCGATGTAGCCGACAGTCCGCGGTACAGTACAGAGGAAGTAGGGCGCTTCGTCGAGCGTCACGCTATCAGGTGCGTAGTAACCTTGAAAAAAACTCAGATTGTCCACGGCGATCTCGCCTTGTCCGTCGTCGGCATCAGGGTCCCAGTAGACCTTGAGGTAGGCGTTTGGAAAGATCAATGCTTGGCGAATCCAGCGGTTGATTTTTTCTTCGAGGCGGAGCTTGTCCCAGAGGTGTCGCAGCCAACGATCGACGATCGCAGCGTGAGCGATCTTGGCAGGGTCGCTGCTGGTCGGTATCACGCTCAGTGTCGGACGTGCATCGGTGGTGAAGCCGTGCTGACGATCGACTTTGTCTTTGACTAGATTGATCACGACTTTGGGGTTGTGTTTGTCATCGGCGGTCGAGAGTGTGCGTGTCGCTGTGTCGTACACTGAGTACTGCTCCCCACGATAAAAAGCATAGTCGAGATAAGCTTCGGACTCGACGCGCTGGCGGGCGGCAGTCGCCGCGGTCAGCTCTGCGGTGACTTCGGTCACTAGTTTTTGTTGTCGCGCTTTGGCTTTTTGACTCTCGCTGGTGGCGACGGTGGTGGGTTTTTTTGGCATGGGAGAAGAATTAAAAAAAATAGTTGGTTGATTTTTGGTTTTTGATTCTTGGCTGTTGGTCGGCTGGCTAGCTCCTTCTCTACTCCCCTTTTTGATTTTTTCAAGAGTATTTCTCCGAAATTTCGGAGAAACGTCGAGCGCGACGTACTAGATCGAGGTGATAGTAGATCGTACTAGTGCCGACGCCGACGATGGCAGCGATGTCTCGGACTCGTCGTCCGCTGTCGTGCAGGCGTGCGATCTCCCGCTGGAGGAAAGACAGCTGCCGTGCTCGGCACTGTGAGGTCTGGGTGCGCTCCTCGGCAGCGAGTAGCGCGACGTGGGTCGGGTAGGTCTGACCTGTGGTGGGGTGAGTGGGCATAGTGACTGGGAGTTAGTGCTTAGTGTTTGCTGTTTTTTTTGGGAGGTCCTAGATCCGCTCACCACGACCGAGTCGGACGAGCCAACGCTCGATGACCTCAGCACTCGGCAGTCGTCCGACGTTGCGCAGGTAGCACTCGGTACGCTTGGTGAGGACTGTCTTTTGTTCGGCTGACAAGTGCGCCGCCACTAGCGGCGCAGCGTGGTCTGCCGGTTTTGGATTTTCCAAAGCGTCTTTTCTTTTCTTTTCTTTTTCTCTTTCTCTTTCTAGGGCGCTTTTTGGAGGTGAGTTTGGGCTGGTACTGGCGATCGGTGTGTGTGGACTCGTCACCAGCTCGTCACTGACTAGACTTAGATTGGTCAATTTCGTCAGGGTTCGTGTCAGCGAGCTCGGTCGTACGCCTAGCTGGCGTGCGATGAAGCTCGGGCTGCCGATGACTCGACCGTCGTGTCCGAGTGCGAGCAGTAGTAGCCCGAGCCAGATCCACCGTTCACTCGCGCTCAGTGCGTCCATGATGTCGGGTGAGTGGAGCAGTCGCGTGTGGATTTTGAGCCAGTGTTTGTGTCGCTCGCTCGCGGTCTGATAGCGCTGCCAGTTTTGGATTGTGATGGTCATGGCTTTTTTGGATTGGTGGTGATCGCTAGAGTGTGTCGCTGTCGCAAGATTTGTTGTGCGAGAGTGGCGTAGCGCTCGGGTCGTTCAAAGAAGTACAGCAGTCCAGTCAAACTACTCAGCACTTCGCTCTCTTGTAGTCGTTCAGCGACAAACACGAGCCGCTCGGGATCGTCACACCAGTCGAGCGAGCCAACGGACTGAATCGAGGGCGGAGTCATGGGGTAGGAGTCTGACGTGCGAGCGTGAGTGCTGCCGAGACGAAATCACCGATCGCAGCCCGTGGCAGCTCTGGGAGCGCACCGACACCGTGGTCACGCAGGAGCGACTGGAGCTGGGTAGTGGTCAGCCCCAGCCAGCTGATCAACGCGATCAGTGTCCTCAGCTGTACGGTGGTGGAGCGCGGTGGCTGGCGAGTACGAGTCATGATCTAGAGAGAGGTCAGTGAGTGGACTAGCTCGGGCTAAAGCTCGTAGCTGCCCGTGCGTAAGCTCCAAGCAAACATCCCAGTCCAGTAAGCGATGATGACGAGTGCAGTGAAGGTAGTCATACTTAGGTTTAGTTTTTTCTATACCTAGAATGGCACAGAAAACCTAGCTATAGAGTGTTTTCCTGTTTAGTGTAGTGTTGCCTTTTTGGTAAGTCAAGTTTTTTCTTTGCTTGGACTAGTTTTCTATTGACAGGGAAAAACAACCTCCGTAAAATAAACGCATGCAAACTAAACAAATCCTCGCTACTGTCGAACGCGATCGGCGACTCGCTGGTATCTCCAAGCGTCGTGCTGGTGAGCTGCTCGGCTGTCGTAGCCCAGAAAAAAACGCTCAGATCGCGTTTTATAATTCCTTCCTCGGCGGTACTGCCGTCACGCTGGAGAAGCTGCGGCGCTTTGGCAAGGCGCTCCACCGCGACGCACTCCACTATCTGGCGACCTATGCCACCAGAGCTAGCACTGTCGCTCCAGTCGCTGCCGAGACTCGTGCTATCTACAGCACCTCGGAGATCGATCGACTCTCACCGGCTGCGGCGACCAAAGCTTTGGCAAAACTCGCCACCATCGATCCGACGGTCCTCGGTGATACTCCGATCGACAGCTATAGTCCTGCTGCGGCACGTGCGATCCTCCGTGCGTGGCAGCATCGCTAGTGCTGATCGACCTTTTCGGGTTGGGTCGTACCAGCAGTCCGTAGACCGGCAGCCCGAGCAGCCGCTGCATCTGCGAAACACACGCGGTTGGTTGGCTGAATCTGCTGAGCATACGCCGATTGGACTGGGTGGTAGATGTCGGAGTAGACCGAGCTGACATAGAGGCAAGCCTCAGCTGGCTCGACCGCTGGCTCGGTCAGTAGCGTCACCGCACCACCGATCGCAAAGATCCCTACAGCGGCCAGTGCTGGACGCTTGTGTCCGTGTAGCCAGACTGCCAGCTCTCGGACGTGTTTGAGGATCTCGTCTGTCTTGCGGTTGAGCGCCGCTAGCTCGACGGCGACCGACTCGTGTGACACGGTATCCAGCTCTCGGATCTGGATCTGATCTGGTACGCGGTAGACACCTCGTACGACTACGATCACTTCGAAACCAAATAGCTTGGCGAGGCGCTGCTTGGCGACGGTCAGAGTGTTGGCACGCCCAGGCGCGATACCGAGTGCCGCAGCGAGCGTAGCAGTCGAGATTTGTCGCTCTGTGTATACCAGTACCAGCAGCTGACGCAGTGTCACCGAGAGTGTGAACTGTCGATCGACGAGCTGAACACGATCATCTCGGAGTGTAAAGTGGCTAGTCTGGAGTAGCATCAGGGTTTGATTTGGTGATAGAAATTTAAAAATTATTAGTGGGGAAAGTCGTATAGCTTGACACTTTTTGTATCAAATGACAAGGCTATCAAGCTGGAATAATCCCAGCTTAAAACACTTTTTGAGTGAAGATTTAATCTTTTAATTAAAATTTAATTACACTTCTGTCACACTGTCCTACAAGATGTTTCCTCTCGACCCTCCCACTCCCACCCAAAAGCTCGCCCGACTCGGTCCAGCGGCACTCTCGGCGACGGAGCTGCTCACTGTCATCGCTGGACGCGACAGTGCCAAGCAGCACTTCGCTGAGCAGATCAGCCGTATCCTCGGTGAGTATGGCAATAGCCTCCTGCTACGCGAGCGCAGTCCCACGACGCTTAGCTACTTGACTGGGCTACCGCTCGGTCTGTGCTGTCGAGCGATCGCCGCACTCGAGCTGGGTCGCCGCTATACACCTACTACACATAGTGGTCGCCGTGCGACCTTTCGTCTGCCAGCAGATGTGTACCAGCGACTCCGTGGTCGACTGACCGATGAGCCACGCGAGCACCTCTATGGTCTGTACCTCGACAGTGGTAACCGCCTGCTACGCGAGCACTTGATCTCCGTCGGCACGCTCGATAGTACTTTCATGCACCCTCGCGAGATCTACGCTCCCGCACTCGAGTGTCACGCTGCTGGTGTGATCCTCGCGCACAATCACCCCAGCGGAGACCCCACTCCTAGTAGTGCCGATCGGGAAAACACCACCCGCGCCCAAGCCGCTGGCGAGCTCCTCGGCATCAGTCTCCTCGACCACGTCGTCATCGGGCGACGCGGCTACGTGAGCGTACTCGCGGAGTAAAAACGCACTTTGCGTTATAATATAACTACCGCGAAGGCCCATAGTGTCAATGGTTAGCACGTCGGTTTCCAAAACCGTAAGTCCGGGTTCGAATCCTGGTGGGCCTGCCAGACCATCGCGAAAGGGGCGCGCTCCGCTCTGCCCCTCTCGCGGACTCTCCCCGAGGGTGGACTCGCAGACTCCGCACTTCGCACTGGTTCGTATTTTATTCCGGCGGTACACGCCCGCCTGCACAAAATAACGATACCCGGCTTTCGTGCTCCACTTGTTCAGCTTTTATAGCTCCGCTGTCGCGTAGGGTGGGGGTTTTGGTCTGTGGGTCATCCGGTGAGAATCCAGCGTAAGTCCGGGTTCGACCTAGGGATTAGAACTACCTCTTGACCTCCGTGGACTGATCCTACCTTTGTGTCGCCACCAGTAGCGAAAGGCATCGACGATGT
>CAYVMX010000017.1:0-1323 GCA_964452725.1 uncultured Candidatus Peribacteria bacterium
CGTGGACTGATCCTACCTTTGTGTCGCCACCAGTAGCGAAAGGCATCGACGATGTGGAGGCGGAGCGCACGACTGGTAAAGATACTGAGGAAGCCGCCACGGCTGGCACGGAGTCCATCGGCGTAGACCACCGCCGTCGGCAGGTACACCGTCTGCTGCGCAGCAGCCCACGCTCGCCAGCACAGCTCGGGATCCGACATGAAGAGGAAGTACCGCTGGTCGAGTCCACCGAGCCGCTCCCACAAAGCTCGTCGTACGAGCAGACAGCTACTCTGGAGCCAATCCACTGGCTGCGTCTGCGACCAATCCATCGCCCGCATCTCGTAGTCCGCGATGAGCCGCTGGAAGTACGGTAGGTGCTGTAGCCACGTCCGCCGTGCGATCTGGACCCGCAGCCGCGGGAACGCACGGACAGTCAGCGCGGTATTTTCATTTATAAAATCCCCCTGCTTACCCTCCTCTTTTTCGGAGAGAGTAGGCTCCCCTCTTTTGAGAGAGGGGTTGGGGGAGATTTGAGAATTAGTCTCATTGATCTGGCGCGGTCCGACGATCCCACACTCAGAGTGCTGATCCAAATAATCGACGAGCGTCTGGAGCGCAGTCTCGTCGCGCCAGACGATATCGGGGTTGAGGATCAGCAGGTACTCCCCTGTCGCCACCTGCGCACCACGATTGACTCCGCGAGTGTAGCCGAGGTTGTGTTCGTTGAAGATGAGCTTGATGTCAGTCTGCTCGCGCAATGTCTCCAGCTTGGCTCTACCAGCAGCGTCGCAGGAGTTGTCCACGACGATGATCTCCAGCTCACAGTCGAGCTTTTGGGCACGCAGGCTCGCGATATTCTCCAGCACGCGCCGAGACTTACGATAGTCGAGAATGATAACGGAGACTTTCATAGACAGAAGGCAGCTAAGTGAGCTTTGACCATGCTAGCAGAGCATAGTAGCGCAGGCGCACAGCGAGAGGTAACGTCTGCCAGTGGCGACGAGTGAGTGCTAGCTGACCAGCCAGCGAGTCGGCTAGTGCGCGAGGTGAGCTAGCCGAGCGAGTGCTCGCACTCAGCCCACGGGCGTGCCACGCACGTGCAGTCGGAGCGTAGCGACACAGCCACCCTGCCGCCGCCAGCCGTGCGGCTAGCTCGACGTCGTCCTTGTAGTGGAGCGCTGAGTCAAAGTACTGCCCTGCTCCCAGCGCGACCTCCACCAGCGCACTCACACGATACCCTGCCAATGCACCACTAGCCCCCCAGACTGCGATGGCAGCGTCGTACTGCCCCGTGGCACGCTCACCTTGCCCACGGTCGACGAACCGCCCTGTCGGCGTGAT
>CAYVMX010000017.1:1423-5394 GCA_964452725.1 uncultured Candidatus Peribacteria bacterium
TGGTGGGCGGAGGAGGACTTGAACCTCCGACCTCGACATTATCAGTGTCGCGCTCTAACCAGCTGAGCTACCCGCCCGAGCAGCCGGAGTATTTTAAATCAACTCTGAGGAGAGTACAACGACCTTGCAACCCTTGCCTTCTTTCACCTCTGAGACCAAACAGCCCACCAAAAAGAGGAGGACTACTGTCCTCCCCTCTTTGATCGCTGTACCGAGCTTTGGGTTAGAGTTGTACTTTGAGGATTTCGATCATGTTACGAATGATCTTGGCAGTCTCGGCGCGGTTGATGCTGTCGTCGGGGCGGTAGGTGTCACCAGTGCTATCACCTGAGATGACGGCGAGCTCTTTCAGATACGCGATGGCTGCTGCGTCTGGGTGGTCGAGAGCGACATCGCTGAAAGGTGCGACTGTGATCGCAGGTGGCAGGATACCCAGTGTCTCTAGGACCAAGCTGGCGACATCGCCACGGGTAGCTGGACTGTCGGGCTTGATCGTATCGTCGAGACCGTAGGAGAGACCCAGCTCACGTGCCGTCTCAAAGAACTTGGCAGCCCAGTGTCCGCGGTAGCGGCTGTCCTCGGTGTCAGCCTCCAAGTGGTCAGCAGCACGCAACGACATCTTGAGTACTTCAGCGACAGTCACAGGGTCGGCAGGACCATAGTCGCCAGCACGATCACCACCGTAGCCGCTGACGATACCGTTGTCTTTGGCATAGGTGACGGCGGGTTCGTACCACTTGGTATCGTCGACATCACGGAAAGGTACGAGTCCTGCTTGAAATTTACTTCGGCTGGAAGCGCCCTTGTAATCGTCAAACTTTTTATTGAATTTATGGATTTGCTGAGCGACTTCGCTGTTGTCAGTGTCGCCGTCTTCGATATCTTCGAGGAACTCTTTGAGTCGTTTGGTCACTTTGTCGAGCGCACGACCATAAAAATTGTAATCATTGACCTTAGTCTGGAATTTTTCGAAGTTTGCCAGTGTAGTCTCGGTCAGTGTGCCATTGGCTTGGAGGTCGCCGAGACGGTCGTAGACTTTGGCGAGCTTTTGCGAGACTACAGATTTGCTAGCGATGAGCTTATTGGTCACAGCAGTACTCACACCAGTAGGGACTTTGTCGAGATTGATGATGTTGCGGATTTTTATTTGGTGGTCGTTGCCGATAGCGTGTTGACCAAAGAACCCACTCGCACCAGTGCCGCCACTAGGCTGCCAAGTCTGGACGTAGTCACCGAGTGTGAGTGTGACTAGGTGCTGGCTAGTCAGCGCACCAGCCGCGTCAAACTGGGGCTGATCGGGTGTGATCTGGACGAGCACACCATCGAAACCATTGCCTGTGGTGCTCTGCCAGCCGACAGTAGTACCTGCCTGACTCGTGATACCATCGCGCTCTTCAAACATGATCGGGTGGAGGATTTTGGCTTTGCCACCGATGATGGTGAGATTGCCAGTGTAGTCGGTATTGGCGACTGTACCTGCTGTGCTACTGTCGAGATTGCCCCAGCGAATATCTAGGACTACTGGACGGAGTGCTTTCTTGATTTTGGCACGCAGCTTTTTGGTTTGGTCTACTTTTATTGCGGTACTGCTTTTTTTGGCACGGGCCTGTTGGACCTTACAAGTACGGACATCGGCGTCATCGACTTCGTTGTCGCCATTGGCGTCCCAAGTCTCACAGTCCACTTGCTTGTCGTTTTTGTCATCGTCGTTGAAATACTCACGGAGCTTCTTGGCACGACAGAGTGTGCGCTCGAAGTCGTCGAGCTCGTTATTGTCATCGTCTGATCGCTCGAAGTCACCACACTCACGCTTTTCGTCGATTTTTAGTTCTTTGATCTTGTCTTTGGCGATCTTACGCAGATGACGCTCTTTCTTTTTAGCTTTTCTATCCTTGTTGTGTTCTTTTTTCTCTTTGCGCTCCTTGTCGTCACGGTTGTCGTCGTTGTTGTCATCGCTACTGAGCTTGTCTTCTCTCTCGTCACCCCTGCCGACGAGAGTCCTAGTCGTGACGGTGATCGCGTTGGAGTAGGTCGTACACTCGTCTGCGGTCTGATCGTAGGCGCAGACACGGTAGTGGTAGGTCGTGTCTGGGCGGATATCTTTGTCGATGTAGCTCTTGGCACGTGGGCTAGAGATACTGAGGAAGCTGTCACCAGCGAGGATCGGATAGGCTGGCTCGGTGTTTTCTTTGGAGCGGACGATCTTGAAGCCGTCGGGAGCAGTACCAGTCAGCTGCCACTCGAGGATGACACTCTTGGCGGCTGCTTCGGCTTCGAGCTTGATCGTAGCACTGCTGGCTGTAGTGGTCGTGCCTGTCGTACTCGTATCAGTAGTACCGGTAGTAGTACTAGTGGTGGTGGTAGTGGCAGTAGTCGTGTCGGTATCGGTATCGGTGTCGGTATCGGTAGTCACCGCGTAGGCGGGCAAAAAAGTCGTAGTGGTCAATGCCAAGACGACGAGTAACGAAAGGAGTCTACGCATGAGAGAAGGGGGTTAAAGTAATTGTGAATAATGAATTACAATGTGGTGATTTTAAGCTTGCTAAGTACTGGAAAACAAGTGACAAATAGGGTTTCTTTGTTGTGAATACCGGCGCTTTGGTATTGGTACACTGGAGTGGTGGAGTTGTTACAGAAAACTAGGAAACTCGCACCACCGCACGCTCAGCTCTAGTCTAGCCAAACAATCTCCTCGGCATAATCACAATTTCTAAACCAAGTCATTTGGCGTTTGGCGTAGTTCCTCGTGTCTTGTTTGATCTCAGTGATGGCTTGCGCTAGCGGTTTCTCACCATTCAAATAGTCGAGTAGCTCGCGGTAGCCGTGCCCGCGCAGCGCAGGAGTGTAGCGGTCGTATTTTGCCGAGAGCTGGGAAACCTCATCGAGTAAGCCTTTTTTGAGCATTTGATCGACACGAGCATCGATCCTAGCGTAGAGCTGCTCGCGCGGTGGTCGCAGCCCGAGTAGGAGGGTGGCGTACTTACGCCGACCTTTGGTCGGCTCGCGGCTACCAGCTGTGCGCTGCCCCCTACTGGGAAACTGATAATTCTCCACGATCGCAGAGATGAGGAGCGTATGGCTACCAGTCAGGATCGGCAGCCGACCCCGTCGGAGGATCTCGCGGATAGCTGCCTCGGCTTTGCGGCGGTAGGCGACGACCGACACCACTCGACTCGGCGAATAGACCGACACGCAGTGGTGGACGGTAGCGGCTAGCTCGCGAGCTGTCGGTTTGGCTGTGCCGAGATCACACTCGCGGTAGACGGCGCGGCTGTCCGCCGAGACTATCTCGCCGTCGTACTGCCGAGCGAGCTTTATCGCGAGCGCGGTCTTGCCACTGGCAGTCGGACCCAGCACCACGAGCAGTGGTCGAGCTGGCTGACTAGCGAGCCACTTGCGGACGAGAGTAGCGGCAAAACGAGATTTGCTAGACGGTGAGACAGTCATTAGACTGGATCTAATTTAACTCAAACTCCTATGAAAGGACTAATAGCCTTCGTCGTCACTAGCACTGTCTTTCTCACGGGCTGTTTCGGCGGTACTGGTCCCGCACCACGCAAGTCACCACTCGACGAGGCGACCTTCGTCAAACTCTCGGCTGATGTGCTCTGTCTACCACAGTCGGCTCCCGACGCGACGACCGCTGAGATCGATGAGCTAGCCGCCCAGCTAGCCGGTGATCTGGACATCTCCGAGACAGAATACAACACCTACCGAAAGCAGCTCGGCGTAGATGAAGAGCGTGTCCGTGGTCTGATCCTAAAGCTAGTCGCAGAGCAGTGTCCGGTCACCACTGATGAGAGCACCGACACTACTGGTGAGAGCACTGAAGATACTGTAGAAACCCCAGCAGACGCAGCCAACACCGACACTACTCCTGCTACCGAGACTCCACCGACTACCGATACTCCGGTCGAGACTCCAGCTACGACAGTAGCTCCGACCACGCCAGCAGCTGCTACCGAAGCTCC
>CAYVMX010000017.1:5494-7745 GCA_964452725.1 uncultured Candidatus Peribacteria bacterium
AGACTCCAGCTACGACAGTAGCTCCGACCACGCCAGCAGCTGCTACCGAAGCTCCGGTCGAGACTCCAGCAGACGCAGCCAACACCGACACTACTCCTGCTACCGAGACTCCAGCTACGACAGTAGCTCCGACCACGCCAGCAGCTGCTACCGAAGCTCCAGTCAAGTAGCCCTTGACTTCTGAGCGCACTACTCTAAACTCCTCGCACATCTCAGGTCAGAGACCGTAGGCGACCGTAAGCCCTACCGAGACACACCCCCACCAAAGCCTCGTCAGACGAGGCGCAGTGATCTGTCTCCGACCACCCAGTCAGGCAGATTTTTACGATCTCCCCCACTAACCAACCACCCATGGCCGTCACCAAAGCCCAAAAGACCGCGATCCTCGCCGACCTCACCGAGCAGTTTCAGACTGCGAAGTCCACGACCTTTACGACCTACTCCGGTCTCACAGTCGGTGAGATGCAAGAGCTCCGACGCTCACTCCGAGCCGATGGTGCACGACTCGTCGTCGCCAAAAAGACTCTGATCCAGCTCGCCGCCAAAGAGGCTGGACTACCCGAGCTAGCTGCCACAGCGCTAGAGGGTCCGATCGCCGTAGCCTTCGCCCACGAAGACGAGCTAGCCGCCGCTCAGGCACTCCACACCTTCAGCAAAGATCACGACCAAATCACACTCACAGGCGGTATCCTCGATGGTGAGACACTCGACAAGGCAGCGATCAATCAGCTCGCGACACTCCCGAGCAAGTCAGCTCTCCTCGGTCAGCTGGTCAGCGTCCTCATCGGACCAGTCCGTGGCTTCGTCGGAGTCGGACACGGCGTAGTCTCAGGCTTCGTCCGCGTAGTCGACGCCGTCGCCCAGCAGCGCGCAGCCTCCGAGGCTGCTTAGTTTGTAATTAGTAATTCGTAATTATTAATTGAATCATTTATTAACCCCCCCTACTATGGCTGACGATGCCACCCCCGCCGATGAGGCAAAGAAGGACGACGCTGCTCCAGCAGCCGAAACACCTAAAACAGAAGCTCCTAAAGAGGAGCCAAAAGCAGCTCCCGCTGAAAAAGCAGCCAAGGAAGAAAAAGCCGAGGCAACAGTCGAGCTGTCCAAAGACGCGCAAAAGATCCTCGACGCAGTCAAAGAGCTCAAAGTCCTCGACCTCGCCAACCTAGTCAAAGCGATGGAAGAAGAGTTTGGAGTCTCAGCCGCTGCCCCTGTAGCTGCCGCAGCTGGTCCAGCTGCTGGTGGTGACGCAGGCGGCGCAGAAGAAAAGAGCGCTTATAGTATCGAGCTGACTGGCGCAGGTGACAACAAAATCGGCGCGATCAAAGCAGTCAAAGAGGTCACTGGCCTCGGACTCGGCGAAGCCAAAGCAGCCGTCGAAAGCGCACCAAAGGTAATCAAAGAAAACGTCCCTACCGCCGACGCCGAAGCAGCCAAGAAAACTCTCGAAGCAGCGGGCTGTACTGTCACACTCAAGTAGCTCCAGACTTTCCTCGCGATCCGAGGAGTAAGTAAGCCAAAAACCCTACGACACCGTGGGGTTTTTGTTTTGCCCTTGACAAGAACGACCAGACCTACTAAGATCTAGCACTCTCATTTTTTTAAAAAAAAATCTCTATGGCTCTAAATCCCCAATCCTCAATCGAAAACTTAGGAGAATCTGAACTCCATGTATCTGAGTGCCCTGCCGCACGCAGGTATCCTGTCATCGTATCTTCCCCCGATGGTGCGACCAAGACCATCTCACCCGAAGAGCAAGAAAAACTAACAACAGGGACACTACCGTTAGATGATTCATCAGAAATAACAATCGCAGCTATCACCACGACACAGAGAGCAGCCATCGAGGAGTCTCTGAGAACCGAGGAGATAGCCAAACAGGAAGAAGCAGAGATCGTCGCAGAGAGAGCTGCCGCAGCCGCCGCAGAGACAGCAGACCTGACCGAGCTGATAGCAGCGGCAGAAGCCTTACCAGATGAAGACGAAGGGTAATTTAATTTTATAATTTAAAAAAAACTAACTATGTCCAAAGATCTAGCAGCAGAAACCTCCTGTGGAGTATCTGATTACGAAAACTCACTAGAAGAGGGTCATAAAGGACATGTCCGAACTCCAGCCCAACCCAAAAGCCTGACCGATCCAGATCTAGCTGGGAAAATCTACCCTGTACAGATCACGCGTGATGGTGTGACCGAGGTCTGGTCAGCCGAACTACCAGAGTAGCTAGCTACCTCAGATCAGCAAGGCAGGA
>CAYVMX010000017.1:7845-15607 GCA_964452725.1 uncultured Candidatus Peribacteria bacterium
GTCTGGTCAGCCGAACTACCAGAGTAGCTAGCTACCTCAGATCAGCAAGGCAGGATTACTCGTGATCAGCTCGATCGAACCATTAGCACCGAGTCGAGCTTGGACGGACTGGCCTGGTAAATCTTCAGCGACAGTCACGATCGCTACTTGGAGGGCAGCTAGTACATCTTTGGCTGGATAAGTGTAGTCACTTAGCGCGTACCGCAGACAAATATCAGGCAATCCCTTGAGCGCGACGATATAATGCTGCGACAGCTCTGCCGCGAGATAGATCAAATCAGTATCTTCACAGTTCAATGTCTCTTTCAGAGTGGCGTGGAGCGCCTTATAGACAAAATCAAACAACTTAGCTTCTTCTGAGACTGACTCTGGTGATCTGAATTGGTCAAGAGACATGAAGTAGAGATTATTCAGGGTCAACCCATTCGACCAATCGACCTAGTAGTTCGGTCGCACGTTTTCTGAACCAATCAGCGATCTCTTCGATATCAATGACCGAGATGCTTTCTGGGTCACCGATAGGGTCGTACTCTCTGGATTTTGTAGTTTGATTATTATTGTCAGACATCATAGTAGTGGTTTGAGTAATTAAAAAATCATAGTTACGAGTTTATATTCTCTACTACTTATACTTACTTGTCAAGTCTATGCCAGCGCTGTCCGTCGGAGACGAAGCTCAGTGTGCCCGACTCAGCGGTTGAGAGTACAGTCTGGTCGGCGACACGAGCGAGGACTTCCGCGTGAGGGTGACCGTAAGGGTTGTCTACTCCTGCCGAGACGAGAGCGATGTCCGACCCTACCGCACGGAGGAGCTCCGCACTCGAGCTAGAGTTGCTACCGTGGTGACCGAGCTTGAGGATTTGGCTAGTGAGGGCGACTGGCGTCCGCAGTAGCGCCATCTCGGCTATCCGATCGGCATCACCAGTGAGCAGGATACTGGTAGCGCCGTAGCTCAGACGAGCGATGATACTAGTAGCGTTGAGATCGTCGGCACTCTGCCCCACCAAAGGTGTCGGCGGCGAGACTAGATCGAGCATGACACCGCTACCCCAGTCGAGATCCGTACTACTATCGGCGAGGTACACGGGGATTTGCTGCTCACGCAGCTGAGTCAGTATGTCGATATAAGCTTTGGTATCGTGCTGGACACCAGTCAGGAGCGCACCACCGACCTTGTAGCGACGCAAGACATTGCTATAGCCACTCAGATGATCAGCATCGGGGTGAGTGAGGACGATCAGATCGATCCGCCGCTCAAAGAAACCCAGCTCCGCACCGAGCGCTGCCATGACAGTCACATCACTACCACCATCGATGAGGATTTTTTGATTCGTCGGAGTACGGATCAAGATCGCATCACCCTGCCCGACATCGAGCACATGTACAGCGAGCTGACCACCAGTCTGGGGCAGCTGATACCAGAGGACTGCGAGGAGTGTCAGTAGCGTGGTGAGGAGACTGAGAGCCATGAGATCAGTCTAAAGGATAAACCCCAGTCTACCCAGAGCTTACTTGCGTCGCCACCAAAAAAGCCGCCCAAGACCCGAGAGGCGATTTTTGGTATAGAACCCACGCACAAATCTCCGCGACCAGAGAAAAAAACCCGTATCGCCTCTCTGCCTAGCGAAATCCTTGATTTTGCCCAAGACCAACGAACCCACTCCACGCTTGCGGAGATTTTTGTCCACGGCGATCTGATGGACATAGAGCAAAGAAAAAATCCCTACCAACCCCAGCACTGTGTAAGTAAAGACCGCACTGATACCTTTTTTCTGCTTCCCCTTCAGCACCATGACCCGCCTAGACTCGATCAAGTGACCGATCTGCTCCTCGGTCAGATCAGCATCTAGTTCAGCCAGGAGCTTTGTGATCTTACGCTTGTCAGCCCTCCTAGCTGCTCGCAATTTGAACTGTTCCAACATAGATTAGTCCTAAATTTGAAAGGCGACTCACCAGTAGCACAGCTCGGAAAACGATTGTTATGATTGTTAGATCATTCCAACTATTGAAGTCTTTGGTTTTGTAGGCTGTGCTGTTAGTTGATTTTCACAGTCTGCGCGACCGTCTGGAGGATCTCGGCATCACGCGCCGTACCCGATATCCGTAAGCTCTGAGTAGAGCTCAAGCGAGTATAGATCACACGATCATCACCAGCGGCAGCCAGCTCATCGAAGACATAGTCCGTACCGGCGACCACCTCGACCGTGATCCGCGCGAGCGCCGCAGGGAAGGGTCGACTCGCAAACTCCGCTCGGTCTGTCGTCGCGTTTTGCCAGTACCAGTCCTTGGGATACTGGAGCGTGTAGTCGTAGTGTTTGTTGGTATAGCCACGATAGCCCGCGAGGATCTCGGCGGTCACGCTACCCTCTGCATCGACTACAGTCAGAGCCTGCCCAAAGGCACTATCCACACCCTCAGTGATGACCCAGTCCTTGGTCTCACCCGGACGCATATACGACAGTGTCTCGAGCGTGACATCTGTACCCGAGACCGTATAGGTGAAGAGTAAACGACGCGTCTGCTCACCCGCAGTATAGACCGCATAGACGTAGTTCGGGTCGGCGAAAGCCAGCTGCACGACGCTCCACGTGCCCGTACGCGGTGCTTCGGGTACGTAGGTACTGATCTGCTCCTTGAGCGTAGTCCAGACCGCCTGCTGGTCAGCTGTGAGCGCTGTGACCTCAGCTGTGACCACTGGCAATGTCGCGACTGGCTCGGGTGTGTCCTCTACCCGTCGCCACATATCTAGCCGCGTACCCGTACTCACCAGTATCCAGCTCTCAGGCGTACCTGGCTTCTTGGTATCTAGTGCGCCATAGTACCAACCCCGCGCCAGCTCGGCATCGGTGATCGCTTGGTAAGTCTCGTTGGCTGGTGTGCCCGCAGCAGTCCCGAGCACAGTACCCTCGGCAGCACTACTGGTCGCCTGCTCATCGACCACGCAGCTACCACCCGCATCGGGGTAATCCGCCACCGACTCACACTTCAGACCAGTCACACACTGGATCGCACCGATCCCACCACAAAACTCCCCCAGCGCTGCCCCAGGTGGCGCGAGTGCTGCCTGATCGAGTAGCTGGAAGCTCTGGACCAGAGTGAGATAGTGCTGACGATATGCCACACGATTGGCTGCGTCGGTATCCAACCAAGCGAGCGCATAGATCTGCTGACCAGCCGAGAGATAGATCACCGCACCAGTAGTGTTTTGGAACTGATAACCCGCGATACCCGCGACACTGACAGCATTTAGTTGATCGACCGTATAGCCGTAGTTGTCGATGAGATACTGGCTCAGCTCACTGCCCAGCGGATTGGTCAGGACTTTGATCTCGATGATCTTGGCATCAGCCCCATCGAAGAAAGCCACCCCAGCCCGCCCCTGCCGCGCTGTGAAGACACTCGGATACTCCACACTGAAACCAAACTCCGTATCGAGATACTCAGTATAAGTCAGTACATCGGTCTCGACAGTCAGCGGTGTCACGAGGATCACTTGAAAAATCTCAAGACCACCCGCAGCTGTCGGACGGACAATCCCCTGTAGCTCGACCTTTTGTCCGATATAATCATCGAGATTTAGTGTCTCGCTGCCCGACTCTAGCAAGGCCGACAGCCGACCATCGACGAGCAGTCGATGCGTCCCCTGCTGATAAATACTCGCGCCGAGCGGCTGAATCACACCCGTACGCGTCTCATAAGTGACAGCAGCCTCCTCGGCAGGAGTCGGCGTAGTGGAGTCTGTATCACCACCACTACCACAGGCAGTCAGCACGAGCGGCGTGAGTACGAGCGTGAGCAGGAGCAGGAGTTTACGAGCCATAGCAAATGTATTAGATTCGAGAGTAAGCTTACGCTTTCTGATTATTTATTTCCAAAAAACCCTCCAACGAAGCAACTGTCTCAGCCCACCTCAGCCCCCAAAGACTGAAGCCATTTGCCTTATGCCTGTTGACTCGCGCGCAGCACCTCTGCCGCCGCGACGATCTCAGCCAGCTGAGCCTCCGACTCCTCGATCGAGCGAGTTTTTTGACCACAGTCAGGGTCGAGCCAGATCTGCTCTGGCTTGAAGAATTGCAACGCCTTTTCGACATTGGTGACGATCTGATCCCGACCAGTGAGTCGATGCGTGTGGACATCAGAGACACCGAGACCGACGTCTTGGGGGAACTCATGACCTCGGAGCTGATCCAGCAGCTCGAAGTCACGCCCAGCGAACTCGAGGTCGATCTGACTGACTGGTAGCAGCTTGATCTGAGGTGCGAGATGCTCGAAAGCACCATAGCAAATATGCGTGATCGAGTAGACCGGCAGATCCTCTAGCACCAGACGCAGACCCTCAGCTGCTAGCTCGATCTCATCCGCTCGCACAGAGAGCGCTGGCTCGTCGATCTGGAGGATCGTACAGCCCGCCGCGATCAGCGCCTGCGACTCCTCGCGCAGTACTTTGGCAAAAGCCTTGACGACCGCCTCACGGCTACCATAGTGCTCATCGAAACTCCAGTCCATGAGCGTATAAGGACCTGTCAACATACCTTTGACCGGCTTATCCGTCAGACCCTGCGCTAGCTGATAGTAATCCAACGTCATCGGCGCAGTCAGTGCGATCTCACCTGTGATGACGGGTTTTTTGTAGTAGCGGTTGCCATAGCTACGCACTGGCTCACTGATCTCGAAGCCACTCAGTCGCTCGGCAAAGAAAGTCGCCATATCGCCACGCTCCATCTCACCATCGACTAGGACATCGAGACCGAGACGCGTCTGGATCTCCAGCCACTCGCGAGTCGCACGCTGCTCTAGCTCGACCAGCTCCGGTTTTTTGAGCCTACCAGCATAAAACTCCTTACGAGCCGCGACGAGATAGTCTGGCTTGGGGTAGCTCCCGACCGAAGTAGTCGGGAAAAGTGGTAAATTAAGATCAGAACTTGACATTGGTAGATTTATTGTTTAAAGTAAATTACTTTCAAAGATTCGAGCCAACTGGCTCAGTTTACCTTAATCTCCCCCAAAAATGAACGACGCACCTCCAACAAATGAATCTACAGAGATCAACGAACTCACCCCCGATGGCGAGGAGATTTTTACACAAGAAAAAAAGCTAGAATACATAATCCTCGAAATCGCCGCGGAGCAAAACTGGAACCACCTACTAAAAGCTAAAAATAAAGACTGGGACGAAAGCAGTAACGCTATTGCCCAGCTGCATTTTCTCATCGAGTACTTCCGCCTCCACATCTTCGATGAAAACGGTCACGGCAATCACATCGACTTCGCTGACAAAACACAAATCAAATCCTATATCGAACAACATATCAAAGATTTGATCACAGAAAGTAACGAAAACGGTCTGAAACTCGCCGAATACTGGCGTGCGATCGTCGAAATAATGACTGTCGAAAAAAAAACTATCTTTAATAAAGTCAAAGGAGACACCAACGCAGACAAATACGCTACTTTGGTGGGAGAGATAAAAGCAATGGCAGCCGCACACATCAAACACCATGACTTCAGAGAAAACATGGCGCAAGCCTATGTCGAGGCAAGTCTAGAAAGCCATCTAGTCCGTAAGCTCAGTCAAGCAACTCGCGATCAGATCAAAGAAGCTACTAAAGAGTGGGCTACTACCGAGCCATCAGATAGAGCTACAGATACCTAGCTTATTTAGCCTTTAGCAGCGCGATCTTTGCCAGTGCTTTGGCATGTGGCAAATACTCAACATGACTCGAAGTACTAAACAAAATCTCCTCAGCCTCAGCAAAAATCGTAAGGATTTTGGTCTGCTTGTCAGCCAGCTGGTCTGCCGACTCTAGTCGTGTCTCACGACTATCGACTATCCCTAGCTGAAAGGTGACACCTGCAAAACTTGGTGGTCGCTCGTGAGGCTTCGTCGTATCGATACCGATACCGACACCAGCCTCGATCAGTGCTGCCACTACCGCTGGAGAGAAGTTGCGAAAGTAGCTAATCACGATGATCTGAACGTCCAGCGCAGCGAACCGAGTATAGACCTCTTTGACTTCAGCCAAATCACTCTCACTCCAGCCTAGCTCTGGCTCGTGCAGCTCGATGTACTTAGCACCAGCGTCGATATACGCCTGCGCCTCCTGTAAAAGCGCGGTTGCTAGCGCACTGCGCAGCTGTTTGGAGTCTTTGTAATGAGTATCCTGACACGCCACCGCAAAAGTGAAAACACCAGGCAGGACAGCCTTGATCGTCGGGTGGATCGTCTGTGCGTACTGGTAATCCGCCAGCGTCTGACTCGGTGCGTACTTGATCTCACCTTCGACGACTGGCTCACCATAGAGCGTATTGGTATCGTAGAAGCGGTGAATCCCCCGTCGTGTCAGTCCGCTCCACGCCGCGACAAACGGTGAGTAAAGATCAGTCCAACGCAGCAGTCCATCAGTCGGTAGATCAATCCCCGCAGCGACCTGCTCGATGACTGCGCGCTTGATATTGGCTTGAATGACGGTCTCTAGTTCGCTCTTTTCGATCTCACCACGGTCGAGCTGGTGGAGCGTAGCTCGCAGACTCGGACAGTCGGTGGCAGTCGGTGCGACCTTGGGGTAGATACCGGTAGTAGTGGTAGTTACTTTTGGCACAGTACTGAAATTTTAAATAGTAAATATGTCACTCCGGACTCCGAGCCGGAATCTCCGAGATACCAGATCAAGTCCGACATGACAATATGTTTTATCCTCCGCTGACCGCTGGCACTATATTGAGCGTGTCATCCTCAGCGATCGGTGTAGCCAGTCCGTCTTTGGTACGGATATCCTCGTCATTGAGAAACAAATTGACAAACTTGCGTAGCTCGCCCTCCTCATCGAGGATTCGTTTGGCGATACCAGCATGCTGCGCTTCGAGATCGGCGATGACCGCACGGATGGTGTCGCCCGCAGCTGTGATCTCGGTCGCACCACCGACGATAGTCTGGAGAGCGCTTGGTATGAGTACTTTGGGCATGAGGTGTTAATTACAAATTAATAATTACGAATGAGAACCCTGAATGTCTGTCATCCTGAGCGAAGCGGAGTTGTAAACAAGAGATCCTTCGTCGCTACGCCGCAGGCTAGGCTCCTCGGAGCGACAGACCAATTATTATTTACCTGCGTTTCGCCAGATGAGCGAAGGCTTTGTTGGCAGCAGCCATCTTTTGGACGTCCTCTTTCTTTTTACACGCTGGACCATCGCCTTTGGAAGTGTCGAGGATCACACCTGCGAGACGTTGGTGCATCGGTTTGCCTTTGACTTTGCGCGCTGCTTCGAGGATCCAACGCATCGAGAGGATCCGTTGGCGGTTGGGGTTGACCTCCGTCGGCACTTGATAGACACCACCACCGACACGCTTGGGGCGGACTTCGACGCTCGGGCTAGCCTTCTCCAGCGCCATAGTGAAAGTCTCAGATGGGTCTTTTTCGCCGAGGCGCTTTAGCTCAGTCAGCATATCAGCAAAGATCCGGCGCGCGACGGTCTTCTTGCCGCCGAGCATGATACAGTTGATGAATTTTTCAACGAGTGGATCGCTACCAGGTAGTAGCCGAGTTTTAAACGGAATCCCGTTTACGATGATGCGTTTCATAGTGGGTTGAGGGTTAATTGATTAATCGCTCCAGGTACTAGTCGCCATTGCGACCAACTTCCCTGTATATTTGTCATCCTCAGCTTGACCCCTGTCATCCTCAGCTTGACTGGGGATCTCTCTGACTGTTTGTCATCCTCAGCTTGACCCCTGTCATCCTCAGCTTGACTGGGGATCTCCGAG
>CAYVMX010000018.1:0-1168 GCA_964452725.1 uncultured Candidatus Peribacteria bacterium
TCCACCAGACAAATGTTCTCCCCGCACGGCGAGGAGGTTTTGGTGTGGCTGTGTGCCTTGATGGAAAGTTTGACCATGAGTGAGCTTGAACTAGTACTGCCGTGCTGGTGCGTACCGTAGTGAAGAGACTGTCTGCCAGCAGGCAGGCGTAGCGACGAGTGACCCAGACTGAAATCTTGGCGCAGACTAATGGCTAGCCACCTCCACTCGACCCTGCTTAAACTCTCTTATACTTCACGAAGTCAAACGCGTGCGAATTTTCCGCATCTTTTTCGTGGTGTACCCGACTCACCTCCTGCCAGCTATCTGAATCCCACTCAGGGAAGCGAGCATCGCCCTCGACATCGGCAGCTACCTCTGTCAGATACAGCGTGTCTACCAGCGGGAGAAACTCCGTATAGACTCGTGCCCCACCGATGACGAAAGGTTTGGGATCAGACTTGATCAGCTCTAGAACCTTAGCCCGTGAGTGCGCGACGAGCACTCCCTCGGGCGGTAGAAACTCGGTATCACGAGTCAGCACAATTACCTTTTTGTCTTGCCAGACCTGCGCTGGCAGATTTTTGAATGTTGTCCGTCCGACGACGACAAAGTGTCCTTTGGTTTGGGTATGAAAAAACTCCAAGTCTCGCGGCAAATGCCACGGCATTTTGCCATTTAATCCAATGACTTGATTACGAGCAACGGCAGCGATGAGAGCAAGCGGCATAGTTATATTTTACGGCAGTTGGACGACTTTTGTTTGAACAAACATTTTTTAGAAATAGTCAGCTGCTCTGCACTTATATGGTAAATCAAATATAATCCACGCTGGACTAGTATAAACTCAGTCAATTAAAATCACTCCTTTATGGATCCTGTAGCTAGTGTCGTCATCGGCACTCTCATCGGCGGCTTCATCGTCTGGCTCATGAAAGGTCGGAAAGCTAAAAAGGCGCTCGCCAAGGGCGAATGTCCAGAGTGTAAAGGCAAAATACAAGACAAAAACATCGCTGGCAACACGGTCAAGCTCTGTCCGCAGGGCTGCGGCATGATCTCTGCCAACGGTGCTTGGAAAGATAAGAAAACTGTCAATAAAATGGTCAAGGGCTACAAAAAGAAAGAGGATGTGCCCGACTATCTCGCGACTCAGTGGGCGGTCTGGCAGGCTACTGCGAGCTGGCAAGAC
>CAYVMX010000018.1:1268-14448 GCA_964452725.1 uncultured Candidatus Peribacteria bacterium
GATGATAGCGGAGATGACTATGGGGATGATGGCGGAGGCGACGACTGATCACCAGCTGTACGGTTTGAGCTAGGAGTTCTGAGCAGAGCGAAAGAAATAATTTAGGTCTAACTAGTTTTCTTAAAACCCTCTTAACTAATTACCTGCTAAAAAACAGTGTGTTTGTTAAACTTTTTTTATGCGTATATTAGTTGTAGAAGACCACAAGGTCATCGCTGACAATCTCGTCCGTGGGCTCAAAGCTGCCAAATACGCAGCTGATGTGGCTTATGATGGAGACACTGCACTAAAAAAAACCCGTACTGAAAATTATGACCTTATAATTCTCGACCGAGGCTTACCTGGTGTCGACGGACTGACTGTCGCCAAGACGCTTCGTACTGCTGGCAAAACTATACCGATACTCATGCTCACGGCTCGAGACACCACTGAAGAAAAAATCGCCGGACTCGATGCTGGAGCCGATGATTATCTAGTCAAACCTTTTGAGTTTGATGAGCTACTTGCGCGTATCCGTGCACTCCTCCGTCGCCCAACGCCAACCCAAGCCACCGTGCTCAAGGTCGGCAATCTGTCACTCGATCCAGCCACTCACATAGTCAAGCGCGGGAAACAAAAAATCCAACTCGCTCCTCGCGAATATGCCTTACTGGAATTTTTGATTCGTAGTCCTGGAGAAGTAAAAAGTCGTACAGAAATACTCGAGCACGTCTGGGGCGAAACTACAGAAGATCTCTTATTCTCAGATACAATCGATGTTCATATTTCTTATCTACGGAAAAAAATCGATCGCAATACGGGGAAAAAACTAATCAAGACAGTCAAAGGTACAGGGTATAAAATCGAAGCATGATCTTTGGTAGTCTACGTGCTCGTTTAATTGGTCTTTTGGTCGGTACGGTTTTTTTGACAGCGACCCTGTCGGGCGTATTTTCTATTTTTGCCTTACGGGCTGATATGCTGAATAAATTTGATAACAAAATATTACAAGAAATTGAAAAGGAGCTATCGGTACTTAGTACTGATCTACTGTTTACCGCTACCACTACGGATGAGTTCGCAGATCTACCAGATGAACTCGCAATCAAAAATGAAATTATTCATGAGGGTTTTGAATACGCACTACGTATCTCTAGCGCCACTGGTGAACCGATCTTTGCAAGTCAGTTTTTTGAACATCAGCAGTTCGCTCCATTGGAGCAGTCTAATCTTAATGATTTTACTGAAACAAAAAGTGATCAAGGTACACCAGTAAGATTTTTTACAGTCAAAATTATCAACCCTGAAACAAATAAACTTTATGGCACACTTCAGATTGGACACAGCACCGAACAAATCATTGACGCAATCACAGATCAACTCTGGGTCACCAGTCTGGGTGTACTGCTAGCGACTCTAGTCGCTGTATTGATGGGTTGGCTCACAGCCCAAAAAATCCTCGCACCAATCAAAAAAATTACCATCACTGCCAAAGATCTTTCAGTAAAAAATTTAAAAGGGCACATCCAATACCGTGGACCGCCTGGAGATGAATTGACACTACTCGCTCAGACATTTGATCAAATGCTCAACAGGCTCGGTGCTAGTGTGGCAAACCTAAAACGCTTTACCTCCGATGCTAGTCATGAACTGCGCACACCACTGACTGCTCTCGCTGCTACACTCGATGTGTCTCTGGCAAGTGGCAATCCTGCTGACCATAAACGTGCGCTACGCGAAGCACGTGTCGAGGTCCGTCGCCTGACTCGCCTAGTCGAAGACTTACTACTACTTGCTCGTACTGATAGTGCGGTCTTGGTAATTCAAAAAAAGCCACTTCGCCTAACTCCTTTTTTGCGCACCATCGCAGAAAACTTATCACCACTAGCGGCAGAACACCGCGTAGTGATCACCACCGATGAGCTACCTCATGACATCTTGCTAGAAGGTGATGCCGACAAACTATATCAACTTTTTTTCAATCTTTGCACCAATGCTATTAAGTTTAATCACCCTGGTGGCACCGTAAGGCTAACAATAAAACAAAGCTCTAAACGGGTAAAAATAAATATTCAAGATACTGGTCAGGGCATCAGGCAAAAAGAGCGCAAAAAGATTTTTCAGCGTTTTTATCAAATCGATAGTAGCCGTACTGGTGATAGTAGCGGACTCGGGCTAGCAATCTGTGAAAAGATCGCTACTGCTCATGGTGGCAAGATCACCGTGACCAGCAAGCTCGGTAAAGGATCAACATTTATTGTCACCTTGCCACTTAAATAATGGATGAGCCGACACTCACCATGCTCGTCGGACTACCTGGAGCCGGTAAATCGACTTTTGCTAAACAGTCCAGTCAGACAATCATTGCTGTAGATGATTTTTTACGAGCTAGCGGCACAGGTAAGCACCCGACATCTACAGACAATCGAAATGCACGTGAGCAAGCTCTCTCAGCTGTAATAAAAAAACTCAAAGCTAATCAGTCGGTCATCTACGATCACACCAATCTCACACCTCCTATCCGTAATGAAACTTTTCGTGCGCTGTCTGCCGCTGGATTAAAAACCCCAGTTGTTGCGTATTTTTGTGATACGGATTTTTTTACCTGCGTCAGGCAAAACCAAAATCGAGAATTTGACCTCTCGCCACTAAATCTACTCTATCTCACACTCACACTCGTACCACCTGTAAAGACCGAAGGCTTCGCCAAGATCACGACTAAATACGTTCAAAATCCATTACCTACAAGTCCTAGTTTGCTGAAACTACTAAATAGCCCCACCGTAGAAAATCTCAACCCAGACGCACTATTGAATGAAATCGTTGAGCTAAAAATATATAGTGCCGGACTAGCTCAACTGGGTGAAGACTGGGCAGTAGATTTATTAGAAAACTTTGGAGCGCTGCTGGACAATTGCAACGACAATACAATCGAATTAAGTCAGCACCGTGAGTTGATTGTGGCTTGGCTTTTCAAGGATCTTTTCCGAATTGTTACGGAATATTTTGCTGTCAATCATCCCGAAACAGAGCTGCCAACTGGTATCAATCTCAATAAAATCATTTTTGAACGTGTACTAAAACCTAGATTTAGTACCTACAGCCTCGATCTAACCATTGTCAAAAATCTCTTGACTGGCTACTTCGCCACAGCAGAACAAGACGCCAAACCGCCAAAAGGTCTAACAGAGAAGCTACTGACGATACTGCTGGTTTCTTAAAGGTCTCTTAAAGCAAATTTACTTATAGTAAGTTTGCATTCTTAACTATTTATCTATGACTAAACAAAGTCGCTCCCCGCGTGCACGTCGTGTGCTCGCCATCTCTGGGCTCTTTATCCTCCTCGCCTCTACAGGCGAAGGTGCACTCATTGATCTAGTCAACCCGGCAGACTCGCTAGTTTTCAACCCTGCGAAGATCACTGCCAACATCAAACAAAACCTCACGATCCCTACGGCTCATGCCGGTAGTGGCGGTGGCTCGGGCGGTGGTAGCTACACTCCACCTACAAATAATAATTCAGCTGGTTCAGGTGGCGATAGCTCGCGTTATTCTGATAGTGACGAACAAGAAAACGACAACGATGATAACCGTAACCGCGATCCCAACTGTACGACAGGTGCTTCTGGCGTAGTAAACTGTAATGCTGCCGACAGTACACCACCAAAAATCACCATCACAAACCCCCAAGACGGCACAACCTTCCAAAACAAAACTACTAGCGTAAAGGTAGAAGCAACTGTCGCCGATGACACTGACCCCAATCCAAAAGTAACAGGTCTCGGTACTTACAAACTTAAAGAAGGCTCAAACACGATCAGCGTCACCGCAACCGATGCCAGCGGCAATACCTGGACCGAAACTGTCACCATCAACCGAGAAACTAAAACTAAGAAGCCTACGCCAAATCCAAACACTAACTGGAAAGACGGTACATACGAAGGCACTGGTTATTACGTCTTTGGCGGCAACTCTGCTGCTGTCACGCTAAAGGTCAACATCGTAGATGGCAAAATCGCTACACTGAGTTTTATTACTTTCCCTACCAGCCCTGCTGTCAAAGCTAGTGACTTCGACGCAGCACTGACGAAAGTAATTACAACCCAAAAGTCAACTATTGATGTCGTCACTGGCGCAACTGGTACGAGCCGAGCCGTCCAAGACTCGCTAGATGAAGCGCTCGCTCAGGCCAAAGGTACAACTAAACCAAGACCACCAATAACGACTCAACCACCAACTATCACTGCGAAACCCGCTGGCGGTACATTCCAGAGTGCAATCTCAGTAGTGCTAAAAGCTAGTGATCCAAAAGCCAAAATCTACTACACAATCGATGGCAGCACTCCAACCAAAAGGAGCACACTCTACAAACATCCATTGGCAGTCTCCAAAAGTAGTACCATCAAATTCATCGCTATTGGTGATAGTGGCACTTCAAAAGTCAGTGTGGAAACCTACACTGTGAAGGCACTTCAATCAAAAGATTTTAAGAACAAGCCGATCCCCACCGACTGGCAAGCCAAAGATACCGGTAAAGACACCGATGGCGATGGTATCAGCGACCTAAACGAGCTCGCAATCGGTACAGATCCCAACTCCAGCGACTCTGACAATGATGGCAATCCAGACAAAATTGAAATCCTAAATCTTTACAGTCCAACTAAAAGCGGCAACGTGCTCCTGTTTAGCGATCTCATGCCAAACCACTGGGCACGCCAGTTTATCGCAAAGCTTTATCTAGACGATGTAGTGAAAGGTTACTCCGATGGCAGCTACCGACCAGAAAAACGCGTCAATCGCGCCGAAGGTATCAAAATGGTAATCGAAGCAGTAGGCATACCTCTAGAGATCAATGAAATCCATCGCTTCACCGATATCAGCGCAAATGATTGGTTTTATCCTTACGTCCAAACCGCAGTAAAAAACGGCATTATCAATCGAACTGACCGCTTCAACCCCGGAGCAGATCTGACGCGCGCCGAAACTATCAAACTCGTCGTCGAATCTCTCGGTGGCTCTAATCTAGCTGGTGACTTCGCCAAATACCCTAGCTTTAGTGATGTCGACCAGTTGGATTGGTTCTCTGCCTACGCCGAGTTCGCCAAGCTCAATAACATAATCGGTGGCTACAGTAATGGTACCTTTGGTGGTGGCAACCCTGTCACTCGTGCCCAGCTCGCCAAGATCGTCTTCCAGGCGCGCAGCCTCCAAGGAAGTACAAACCTCGCCTATGCTCCGACCTTGACAACATCAGAAGTCGCCAAACTGAAATCCAAACGCGCAGCTGCAGAGCAGGCAGCTGCTGCTGCCCGAGCAGCAGCACGCAGCAGAGCCGTGGCAAAAGCTCGTACACGCCAACAGTCCGCTGCCAACGCCGCCGCTATCCAAGCGGCAGCCAACGCCACTGTCAGACGACAAGCTGAAGCTGCAGCAGCACGCCAAGCTGCTCAAGTGGCAGCCAGTGCCGCAGCTGCCGCCGCAGCCCGAGCAGCAGCTACTCCTACCGTAAACACAACTACTACTGCCTCCTAGTTCAACTACCTTGCGAGAACTCTCTGCCACAGGTCATCACATGGGTACAACTATCTCAGTAAAAGTAGTTAGCGACTGCTCAGCCGAGGAGTTTACCCATGCGACGGCAGATGTATTTGAAACTTTTATCAAACTTGAAAAAAAATTCTCTCGCTTCCGCCCAGATAGTGAACTAACACAACTCAACCAAGCTGGCGGTGCTCCTTTTGCTGCTTCAGCAGAGTTTTTGGAAGTTGCGAATCACGCACTACAGCTAGCAAAAGATTCTGATGGCGCATTTGATCCAACGATTTTAAACGCACTTGAAATCGCTGGCTATACAAAAGATTTCGAGAGTCTAAACGGACAAGCAATAGACACTCATCAACCTGCCCAAAAGGCTAACTATCGAGCAGTTGTGCTTGATGCCGATACCAAAACTATCACTCTGCCCAAGCAGCTAAGTCTAGACCTCGGCGGTATCGTAAAGGGTTATGCTGTCGATCAAGCTACTATTTCACTGTGTAAGCAGTTTGGCAACTTTATCCTCAATGCTGGTGGTGATATCGCGCTGCGAGGACACAATCTAGAAGGTGATCCTTGGCGGGCTGGCATCGAACATCCTAGCCAGACTGGTGAGCTACTAGCAACACTCGCACTCACCGACCGTGCAGTCGCTACAAGTGGTATTTACAAACGGCACTGGAGCAAAGACGGCATAGCCAAACACCACATCATCGATCCAGCAACGAGCGACAGCACTACCAATGAGCTGGTTTCCGTGACAGTCTTGGCAAACTCAGTCGAGATTGCCGACAGTCTCGCGACAACGATTTTTGTCCTCGGCATCAAACGAGGTCTAGCCTTCGCCAAGCGAAAAAAGGTAGAGTGTCTCTTAGTGACTAAAGATTTCAAACTACTGGGTACACCAAATATCGAAAAATATGTTATTTAAAACTCTTGTCTTCGACAAACGTAAATTGGGGATCTGGCTCGCACAGCTAGCTATCATGCTAGTCGCAACTATAAGTCTCTACTTGCTGATGCACGCCGATAGCTATAGTTTTTTTAGCAATGGGAAGGCAGTCACTCGTCTAGGTGTCTTGGGGTTCAATATTGCTATCTTTCTGCTGACGCTCTTCGTCGCATACCGGTACAAGGGCACAGCCGGCAGCTATGTCCGACGCTACCTCGGTGTCGTACTTTTCTTTCAAGTCGTGATGCTTTTTTTACTGCCGCAGTTTGTCTATCCGGCTTTTGAGAGTGCACCGTGGTGGCTAGCCAATCCATACTTCTCCACTTTTCTAGTGATCGTCTTTCCGTGGCTTGGACCATTTATGCTCATCGGAGCTGGTGGATTTTTGTTTTGGTACGGACTCTTCTACTTAGCTCTTCTGACTGTTTTGGTCTATTTCTTCGGACGTCGAGTCTACTGTAGCTGGATTTGTCAGCGTGGTTTACTTTCCGAGACTTTTGGCGATTTTTGGCGCGAAAAAACTCCCCGTGGCCCACTCTCGCGCGTTTTGGAATACGCGCCATATATTATAATGTTCGTTGTTTTTTTCGCCGGCATATCGGCAGTACTCCATATTTATTTCAATTTTGGCTATGACGTCTTGATCTCTCAACCCATCAGCCAACTAAATACCAGCATGGCAGCGACCGCGAGTTTTTACAATACATTTTTTTATATTGTGATCTATCAGATCGTCACACTCGCGCTCTACCCACTCTGGGGTGGTAGGATTTTTTGTCGCTTCTTTTGCCCAGTAGGCAACTTCTTTGGTATTGTCCAAAAATTCGGACGCTATCGCGTCCGAGGTAAAGGCTACTGTATTCATTGTCACGAGTGTACGAAGAATTGTGCCATGGGTATCGATGTAGAAAAAGCCGTCGCCACCGGAGATCTAGAAGAACGCGGTATTCAGTGCGTCGGCTGTGGTGTCTGTGAGTATGTCTGTCCAGTGAAAAACATCGAACTAACAACTAAACCATGCTCACGAAAAAAGAAATAATAATCGCCATCACAGCACTCACGCTCGGCGCTTTATTTTTTGGTGAGTTGAAATTCTTTGGCAATGAAACAAATGAAAGTGAAAAGAATTTTCTTGCTCTACTCGACCCTTGGACTAGTGCAGACCTGATACCAGGTGCGACAGCGACGAATCCGACGCCAGCTACTCCTACCGATACCACCTCGCCGACCTTGGTCATCACATCACCGACAGACAATACCCAAATCTCCACAGACAAAATAACTGTTCAACTCAAAGCTAGCGACAACAGCGGTTGGGTCGAGCTCGTCGTCCAAAACCTCGACGCCAAAGGCAAAGCCCGTCAGACTTATACTGCACAAGACCAACAAGTCTCAAACTTCGTGCTCTACCCTGGCCTAAACACTATACTCGCACTCGCTCGTGACAAAGCTGGCAACGTCAGCACTGACTTCGTATTGGTCGAGCGCAGTGGCGCGACTACACCCACTCCAGCTCAACCAATACCACGTCCAGCTACCCCCATCGCTGAATCGACAGCTGAACAACGTGGACGCTACCGCGATGGAGTCTACGAAGGTACGGGCTATTATGTCCTAGGAGATAATAAATATCCGCTCACAGTCCAGCTCACAGTCCAGCAGGGTTATATTCGTCGCTTAATTTATTTGGCATTCCCCAAGAGTGACCTCGTGACTAGTGAGTCATTTTTGGATTCGATGCGCGATCAACTACTTGAAACCCAAGACCCCAGTCGGGTCAACACCATCTCGGGTGCGACTGGTACAAGTGACGCATTTTTGAATGCGACACGCGAAGCACTCAAGCAAGCGAAATAAATTAAACTTCTTACACAATCTATGCGAAAATAACTTTCGTGTTTACTATTTATCTCTTTTTCGCACTCGGTTTCCTGCTCTTGGTCAAAGGCGCTGACTGGCTCATCGACGGTTCTGTCTCACTGGCCAGACGGTGGCAGATCTCTGAAATGATCGTCGGGCTGACAGTCATAGCTTTCGGCACGAGTGCCCCTGAACTAGTAGTCAATGTCGTGAGCAGCCTCAAAGGTACAGGCGGTATCACTGTAGGAAACATCATTGGTTCAAACATTGCCAACCTCGCGCTAGTCCTCGGTGCGACAGGACTCTTTACTACGTTAGCCATTAAGCGCAAATTATTTCGTAAAGAAATTCCACTTTCCCTGCTTGGTGTTATTTTAGTATTTGTACTGGCGACTGGTGCTTTTGGCGATACAGAGACTCTGACACTGAGCAGGATAGCTGGTGGTGTATTGCTCGCAGGTTTCGCAGGTTTCCTCTACTGGATCTGGCGCGAGATCCGAGCCGGTCACGAATTACCAGCAAATGAGCTAATGGACGACCACTACAGTACTGGCAAGGCATTACTTTTGACCAGCATCGGACTCGCTAGCCTCGTCGGCGGTGGCAAGCTCGTCGTTGACAACGCGTTGGTAATCGCAAGTAACTTCGGCGTAAGTGAAAGCCTCATCGGACTCTCACTCATCGCACTCGGCACCAGCCTACCCGAGCTGGCCGCTGGTATCGCTGCCGCGCTCAAAGGTAAGACTGACCTCGCCGTGGGGAATGTGATCGGTTCAAATATTTTTAATATCTTCTGGGTGCTCGGACTCTCAGCAGTGATTCATCCGATCAAATTTGGACGTGACATCGCAACGGATTTAATAGTGCTTGGCGGTCTGACGATCGCACTTGGTGGTTTGATTTTCTTTTATCACCAACCAAAACTTCGACGCTGGCACGCAGTGCTATTTTTAATAGCCTACGCCGCCTACATTTGGTTCATCGTCGTCCGTGGCTAGCTACGCCGCCTCCCGTCCCTCCATTACGTCTTGAATTTTTCGTTGACGTTTTTTCGCATCTTTCTCTGTCAGTAGCACTTTCGCCAGCTTTTCTTTTTGAAAGTCTTGAATATTGGTAATACCCATATTTTCTAAAGGCGCTAGCAGCTGATCACGCTGTTTGAGCCCGATCTCCTGTAATACTTGACCTGCGCGTTGTACTTCGGGAGCCTCCTGCTCGGCTTCAGCCTCTGCCGAACCGACTAGCGACTCCTTCTCACCACCGAACCCCAACGCACTTTTGAACCGATCAAACATACCACCACCCTCACCCTCCTGATGAGCCTGTCGCTGACTCGCCATAGACTGAAAATCATCGACAGCCCGATCGTCAATCTCACCTTCAGACTCAGCAAATTCTTCCATCTTTTTTTGTGCTGTCGTATATGTCGCACCTTCATCGATTTTTTTGAAAGTATTGATCCAAGTTGTATCATCTGCCGTATAGAGCGCATCATTGGCTGCGACCTGCTCCATACCTTTGTCGTGCTGCTGTGTCTCGGCTTTTTCAAAACGTTGGGTCTGTTGCTCCAGCGTACTTATTGGCTGCTCCGTCGGCTGTTCGAAGTTATAATCATTTGCAGCACCCTCCGCTGCTTGGACTTTGTTTTCAAATTTTTCCTGCTGCTGAGCTTTCGCCTTTAGCGCCTGATCGAGCTGGACTACGACACCATGCTTCTCTGCAGCAGTAGCCGCCCAAAACTTCGCCTCAAGCTCTTTAACAAATTTTTGATTTTCTGGCTGCCTAGCAATATCTGACCCTGCCAGTTTTTGCCATGAACCATCATGAATATCTTTCGACTCTTTTCGGACACGCTGCATCTCACCTTGTAGCGCGATCTTATCTTCCTTCGTCTCAGCCGACTGATAAGCCGACCAGTACCGAGCATGCTCTGCCGGCGACAGCCAACCCGAGCTAGTCAAATCTTTGAAAGTTTCTTCATCTAAGTTTTTTGCCTGCGCTTCGCGTGTCATGTTGTCGAGGAAGCCGAGCAGACTATGCGCCTCTTCAATCGCCTTCTGAAGTGCGACCACTTTTGCCTCGGGTGTAGTGGCAGACTCGACCTGTTGTCCACAGTGAAGCATGCCTTCTTTCCAACCAGCACGCTGACCTTCATCGACTACACCAACCTCTAGTGCAGATTTAAACTTATCATCCAAACGCTCTGAATAACGCGCAGCATCAAACTTAATTTCTTTCTCCTGTTTTTGATCGTCCTGTTCGTGAGTTTGAGCCATTTTAAATTGAGTTGAAAAAATTAAGGTCATTATACTAGCAAAGAAATCTTAGTCCACACTCCCCTCTGTAAATATAAAGGAGATTTATCGCCTACCGGTGATTGAGAGGATTTTTTGGAAAAACCACCTTGACTTCTCCTTTTGGTTTGCTAAACTTCCCGTCCCTTAGAGTTGACTTTTGAAAAAACCTCCTCTAAACTCCTCCGGCTGGCAAAACGATCGACAGCCGTACTTCTACTATTTAACCGCTCCGGATGATAACTTTAGCCCCACTCCTCAGGACCTAATGCTGATTTAATCAGTAATAGTGCTTGAGGGGTGAGGCCAAGGCTTCACCCCTTTTTCTTTCTTCGAAACAAGACTCTTATTTATTCGCTCCTTCACAGATCGGTTAGAAAAATAATTTACATAAATTGCAAATTAAAAATATATATTAATTTTAGTAATTCTTTTATATGAATTGCTAGTCAAGAAACCGAAAAAAGTTATTTAAAAGCGTAGAGTGGATGCCCTGACACATTGTTGCGATGAAGGACGTAGTAACCTGCGATAAGCTACGGCGAGCCGGTAAACAGGCTGTGACCCGTAGATCTCCGAATGGGGAAACCCCACATGGTAAACCCATGTGATCCTTGCGTGAATACATAGCGCATTGAGGCAAAGCTGGTGAACTGAAACATCTAATTAACCAGTCAAAAGAAATCAATAGAGATCCCCTTAGTAGTGGCGAGCGAAGAGGGGCAAGCCCAAACCGGTCTTCGGACCGGGGTTGTAGGACTCAACATCTGATCAAGCTTTCCAGCCAAAGTGTCTGGAAAGTCACACCAAAGAGCGTAAAAGTCGCGTCGGTGAAAGAAAGTTTGATTGGTAGAGTATCCTGAGTAGGATCGGACACGTGAAATCCGGTTTGAATCTGGGAGGACCACCTTCCAAGGCTAAATAGACAATGTGATCGATAGCGGATAGTACCGTGAGGGAATGGTGAAAAGCACCCCGGAAGGGGGATGAAATAGTTTCTGAAACTCTATGCTTACAAGCAGTGGGAGCACCTTCGGGTGTGACCGCGTGCCTTTTGTATAATGAGCCACCGAGTCCGTTGGTACTGGCAAGGCTAAGGGAGTAACACCCGGAGCCGTAGCGAAAGCGAGTCCGAATAGGGCGACTAAGTCAGTATTACTGAACCCGAAACCCGGCGAGCTAACCATGAGCAGGCTGAAGCTGCGGTAAAACGCAGTGGAGGGCCGAACCAGGGAGTGTTGCAAGACTCTTGGATGACTTGTGGTTAGTGGTGAAATTCCTATCGAGCCGGGAGATAGCTGGTTCTCCTCGAAATGCCTTTAGGGGCAGCGTCGGATTATTAGTCGTGGGGGGTAGAGCTCTGTCTAGGCTAGAGCGGGCAACCGTATCAACCCTTAACAAACTTCGAATACCCATCGACCGTATACCGGCAGTGAGACTACGACAGCTAAGTGCCGTAGTCGCAAGGGAAACAGCCCAGACCGCCGTCTAAGGTCCCAAAATTATCGTTTAGTGGAAAAGGATGTGAGATTTCCGATACAACCAGGAGGTTCGCTTAGAAGCAGCTACCCTTTAAAAATAGCGTAACAGCTTACTGGTCTAGAGATCTCGCGCCGAAAATGTAACGGGGCTCAAACGATATACCGAAGATGCGGGCTTAGTGCTTCGCACTGTGATTTTTAATCACAAAATTAGAAATTATAGCGCGTAGCATTGAGCGTTAGAGGAGCGTTCTGTTCGGCATTGAAGCTGGATTGTGAAGTCCAGTGGAGCGTACAGAAGTGAGAATGGTGGCATAAGTAACTTTAATGATTGTGAGAATCAATCACACCGAAAGCCCAAGGTTTCCCCCGCAACGATTTTCGACGGGGGGTTAGCCGGGCCTAAGGCGAGGCCGCAAGGCGTAGCCGATGGACAACGGGTTAATATTCCCGTGCTACAGTAATACCGCCCAAGTAAAACTGGAACAAGGATTTTTCTGATTGTGAACCCTTCGGGGGGAACTTGAGGATTTATTTAAGTGAAAGTGGCGCTAGCTGGGGGGAAATACGGAAAGCTAATCAGAGCCGGTTAATGATTCCGGTCTAAGCGAAGTTAGGAGGCAGTCAGGCAAATCCGATTGTCAATCCGAAGGCGCGAATGCAAGGGGTTCCCTCGGGAGCTTCGAGTCTGATGATGCGGGCCGTCAGGAAAAACCTCAACAGCGAGGGATTACTGTACCCGTACCGAAAACCGACTAAGGTGGGCGAGATGAGTATTCTATTGGTGTTCGGGAAAACTAGGTTTAAGGAACTCTGCAAAACAGCGGCCGTAACTTCGGGATAAGGCCTGGTTTCTGCTTGGATTTATTTGAGTAGGAACCCGCAGCTAAAGACTCCAGCCAACTGTTTACCAAAAACACAGGTCTCCGCAAAGCCGTAAGGCGAAGTATGGGGGCTGACGCCTGGCCAGTGCTAGAACATTACGGGGAGGGGTTAACGCTCTGAACTTAAGTGCTAGTGAACGCCGGCCGTAACTATAACGGTCCTAAGGTAGCGAAATTCCTTGTCGGGTAAGTTCC
>CAYVMX010000019.1:0-13086 GCA_964452725.1 uncultured Candidatus Peribacteria bacterium
AGCTTTCCAGTATCTACTAGAGTCTGGTGTGTGAATCTCGTCGGCGAGGGTTATTTTTCCCTGCTCGTCCAAACCAAACTCATACTTCGTATCGACGAGGATCAGACCGTGCCGAGCGGCGATCTCTTTCCCCCGTGCAAAGAGCTTCAGACTAATATCGGCTAGCTCGTCCCACTGCTCCTGTGTGATCGCGCCTATCTTTAGCAGCTCCGCTGGCGAGACGGAGATATCGTGACTACCATCGACAGGTTTCGTGCTCGGTGTCAGGATTGTCTCAGGTAGTTTTTGATTCTTTACGAGTCCCTCGGGTAGAGGATTACCACAAAACTCGCGCTCGCCACGCGAATAAGCAGTCCACACGCTCGTATCGGTGCTGCCTGTCAGGTAGTCGCGTACGACTAGTTCGACGGGTAGCATCTTTAGCTGTCTGCCCACTACGACGTTGGGATCGGGGTATTCGAGTACGTGGTTGGGGCAGATGTCTGCCGTCTGCTCAAACCAAAAGCGCGCGGTCTGGGTGAGTACTTGCCCTTTGAATGGTACGGCGGCTAGTACCTTGTCAAAGGCACTTTGGCGATCGGTCGAGATCAAAATACGCTTGCCATCGGGCAGGTCGTAGTTTTCGCGGACTTTGCCTTTGTAGTAGTTCGGCAGCTCGGGGTAGTGAGCATCGGTCAGGCAGTTGTCGAGTTGAGCTTGGATTACTTGGGGATCGAGCATGTGAGTAATTTAACATTTAAAAGGTAGAATGATTCTACCTGCTTAGTCTTACATTTTGAATTTATTTTGTCTCACTGCCGATCACGCCCATGTAACGCTGGCTGTCCGCGAGCAGATCGCGCCTAGTAGCGCCCAGACTGTCAAGCTGCTGACGTATTTTTCTACGCCGCTCGTCATACTCACGACTTGTAATCGCACAGAGTTTTATATCTCTAGTACACAGACACCTGCCGTGCTCCTAGAGGAGCTAGTCGCAAAGTTCCCAGCGCTAGAGTCACAGCTAGGTCACTGTCGCTGGCTGGCGGGGAGTGAAGTGGCGACCCAGCTCTATCGTGTCGCCGCAGGGCTAGAGTCGCAGATCCTCGGTGAGGGGCAGGTACTGGCGCAAGTGAAGCGCGCTTACCAAAACTCCCAACTCCTCGATCGGTTGGACTCAGACCTACATCGGCTCTTTCAGACAGCGCTACGAGTCGGCAAGGCCGTGCGTACCGAGACTGGCATCAGTCGTGGCAATGTCAGTCTGGCAGGGGTAGCGGTGGAGACAGCATGGAAAATTCCCCCAGCCGCCGCAACCCAAAGAGTCCCTTTCGGGGCGGGGAGATTCTCCAACATCGCTATCGTCGGTACAGGTGAGACTGGTGGACTGATCGGTAAATTTTTGACTAAGAAAAAAGCCAGCTTCCGAAGCTTTGGAAAGTTCGGTGCGCCGTTGACAGATTTTTACGAAAGTTTGGAACAATTTGATTTAGTTTTCATCGCGACGCGTCCACGCCTACGAATCCTCCGCAAAACCGACCTGCTAAAGCGTGAGAGGTCATTGACAGTCTTTGATCTCGGTCTGCCACGTCATGTCGCACCGAGTGTGCGCACACTATCGACTGTTCGCCTTTTTGATCTTTCCGATCTCACCGACAGCCTCTCTGTCAATCTAGCCAAGCGCAAACAAGCGGCGCTAGAGGCAGAGCAGATCGTGGCGCAAGCAGTAGTTCGTCATTCCCACACCTCTCGTCATTCCCGCGCAGGCGGGAATCCAGTAGGGACAGGTCGCGACCTGTCCCTACGTAGGGATCGCAGATCTGCGATCCCTACTCCTCGTAACGACAAATCAAGTTTATGAAAACTAGCCGCACCAGTCTCGTCGGAGGAGTCTCCTCACCGGTTCGCGCTTTCGGTGTGGTCGGTGGACGACCACTGACTATCACGCGTGCCGAGGGCGCGTATCTCTGGGATACTACTGGCAAGCGGTATCTCGACTTCGTACTTGGCTTCGGCAGTCAAATCCTCGGACACACACCAGCTGTCGTCCAGCGAGTGCTTCGTAGTGCGCAGGGAGTCCAGTATGGGTTGAACTCGGACTCTGAGGCGAAGCTAGCCAATCTGCTGGTACGAGATTTCCCTAGTATCGACCAAGTCCGCTTCACGACGAGTGGGAGCGAGGCGACAGCGCTTGCTGTGCGGCTCGTGCGAGCACATACTGGTCGGCGCAAAGTTTTGGTCTTCAAGCGTGGTTATCATGGACATGCGCTCGCAGTGGATACAGATCTCGTTGTGCTGCCAGCGTTTGACCTGATGGCGCTAAAAAAAGCCATCGCCAAACACAAACCAGCTGCGCTGCTCGCTGAGCCAGTACTGGGCAATGCAGGCTGTATCTTGCCACCGGTAGATTTTTGGGCACAGGCTACCAAGCTTTTGAAGTGTACTCAGACGCTGCTAATACTCGACGAAGTCATGACGGGCTACCGTGCTGCTTATGCTGGCTATCAGGTCGCCTATCGGCTCACGCCAGACTTGACCTGTCTGGGCAAGATCATCGGTGGCGGACTGCCATTGGCAGCTGTCGGTGGTTCAAAAAAAATAATGCAGCAGCTCCAACCAGTCGGTACGGTCGTCCATGCGGGGACATTCGCTGGACATCCGCTCGCGACAGCCTGTGGGCTGGCGACACTCACGGCACTCAAAGATAAATCTCCGAAAATTCGGAGAAATGCCCTTTACTTGCAGCGGGAGCTAGCTAAACTAATACCTACGTGTCAGATCGGTGCGATGTTGGGTTTCGATCTTTCGACTTCGTACTGCCTGCGGCAGAGCTCTGCTCCCTCCTTCGCCAAGGCTTCGGTGGGCAGGCAGGATGACAAGAATAAAAAATTTCAGCGACTTTTCCAAAGTTTAAGACAAAAGGGTTTCCTGCTGCCGCCGAGTCCCGAGGAGGCGTTTTTCCTCTCAGCGGCACACACACGACAGGATTTACAGCGTTTCGTGGAGGCGGTCAGATTAAGTATTAAGTCATAAAGTAAAGTATTCAGTCTGTCATTCCGGTCTCCGAGTCAGAATCCCTTATTGATTAAAAGCGGGGAGATACCGGATCAAGTCCGGTATGACATTATTTTGTTTACTTTATCCTTTCCACTTTATACTTTAGCCTTTAGACTTACTCTATGTTTGACTGGCTTGCTACTGCCGTCCGTAAAGATCCTGCTCTACAGGGCGGTCTCCGTCCGCTCGAGCTGCTGCTGTATCCGGGGCTTTGGGCACTGTTTTTTTATCGCGTGGCGCGTCCGTTTTACGTTATTCATTTTCCGTTTTTGCCACGGCTGATCTCACAAACTGCGCGTCTACTCACTGGTATCGAGATCCACCCTGGAGCGCGGATTGGTCGTAGATTTTTCATCGACCATGGCTATGGTGTGGTGATCGGCGAGACTGCGGTGATCGGCGATGATGTCATGATCTATCACGATGTCACGCTCGGTGCGCTCGGCTGGTGGCAGGCGACCAAAGGTGCGAAGCGTCACCCCACGATCAAAAACGGTGTCGTGCTCGGTACGGGTGCCAAAGTCCTAGGTGATGTGACAGTCGGTACGGGTGCCAAGATCGGTGCCGATGCTGTCGTGATCCACGATGTACCAGCACACGCCGTCGTCGCTGGTCCACTAGGTACACTGCTCTCGGTCAAAGGCAAAAAGATCACAGAAAAGAAGTTCCAAAAGCAAGCCATCGGTCGCGAACCCGAGTGGCACCTATAAAACAATTTACAATCCTCATATGCCAGAGACTCAGCTCACAGTCACACTCCTATCTCACACGCTCGACCCCGAGCAGACCAGCGCTGCCGCGATCAACCAGTGCTACTCTGCCAAGAGTGGTAGTGAGCTAAAGGAGCAGCTCTCGCCAGAGCAACGCGAGAAGCTAATCGGCATCGTCATCGGTGGCGGACACTTGTCTACTATCGAGCACGCGAGCTTTACTTTCGCTGTTACAGGTGTCAGTCGAGCGTGTACGCACCAGCTAGTACGCCACCGTCACGCCAGCTTTAGTCAGCAGAGTCAGCGTTATGTCCAGCTACAGGACGGCGAGTTTGACTACCTACTGCCGATCACACTGGCTGGTAAACCCGAGCTAAAAGCAAAATTTGAAAAGCAAATGAAAGCGCTCGGAGCGTTTTATGCCGAGCTGATAGAAGCAGGGATCCCTGCCGAGGACGCGCGTGCCGTCTTGCCCAATGCTACCGAGACCAAGATCGTCATTACGATGAATGCGCGTGAATTGCTCCATTTCTTTGAGCTGCGGCTCTGTACACGCGCTCAGCATGAGATCCGCAAGCTCGCTGAGGAAATGTTAAAATCAGTCCAACCGCTCGCACCACAGATCTTCCGCTTCGCTGGACCGACTTGCGTCACCCAAAAGATCTGTTGGGAAGGCAAAATGGCTTGTGGTCGCTGGAAAACTATCGAAGGCGCGGAAGTCCGTAGTAGGGGAGTATAATTCCAATCATCATGTCTGACTTCGACACCAAACCTATCGGCATCGGCAATCTCACAAATTTGAAAAAGCGCACGGGGAAATTCCTCAGTCGCAACGAGACTAGCCTCAAGCAAGTCCCGCGCGAGGATGCTATTCAGCGCGTTCAGGATAACGATGAGGATATCGCACAGCTCGCTGTCGATGTGGTGGAGACCAATGACGCGCTCTATATCATCGCACCGCTGGCGGGTGTCGCCGCCGCCGATGTACAGGTCGAGATCACCGAAGATGTCGTGACGATCGAAGGTGAGCGCGAGTATCCTGTAGCGGATACTGGCAAAGATGATTTACTCGTTCAAGAGTGCTACTTCGGACCTTTCAGTCGGAGTATCGTGCTGCCCGAAGCGATCGACTCCAAGCGCGCCAAAGCCGAATTCAAAAAAAGCGTGCTCGTGATCCGCCTCCCCAAGCTCGATAATGTACGAACGCGCGTGGTGAAGATCGAGGAGCAGAGCTAAAACAGGATACAGGCATAGTTTGGCGAGATCAGAGTTCTTTTTGCTAAACTCTCCCAGATGAACAAAATCCGTAAAGCCGTCTTGCCAGTCGCTGGTCTCGGCACGCGCTTCTTGCCTGCTACTATCGCCGTACCCAAGGAGCTTTTGCCCATTGTCGACAAACCTGTCCTTCAGCTGATCGTAGAGGAAGCAGTTGCGAGTGGGATTACAGAGGTCATCTTCGTCATCGGTCCGGGCAAAGACGCGATTCGCCAGCACTTCAGTCCACAGCCAGAGCTACTAAAGATGCTCAAGGCAAAAGGTCAGACCGAACAATTCGAAATGGTCAAAAAGATTAGCCAACTCGCCAAGTTTACTTTCGTCGAGCAAGCCGAGCCACTCGGTGACGGACATGCGATTCTTCAAGCAAAGGAGGCTGTCGGCGCTGAGCCTTTCCTTGTACTGTTTGGCGATGATCTCATCTTTCACGAGATACCGGCAGCTCGGCAGCTCATGGCAGTCTACAAACAAACACAGACTAGCGTGATTGCGCTCCAAGAGGTAGCAAGGTCGGCAGTCAGCAACTACGGAGTAGTAGTGCCAAAAGATCAGCGTGAGAGACTAGTGGAGATCGGTGGTTTCGTAGAAAAGCCTGACCCCAAAGATACGCCAAGTCAGCTCGCGATCGTCGGTAAGTATATCTGTTTACCCGAGATCTTCGAGATTTTAGAGCAGAATCCAAGTGCTTCTGGTGAGCTGCGCCTGATCGATGCACTCGCCGAGCTAGTCCAGACGCAATCAATCTACGGCTTGCTCTGTGAGGGGCAGCGCTACGATACTGGCTCCAAGAGCGGCTATCTCGCGGCAGTCAATGCTTACGCTGCTAAGCACAGCGAGATTGTCTCCTCGGACCAGAAAGCCTAAACTAAAACTGATGGATCTAGCGAAACAGATCGAACGCTTGCTCGACAAGGCTGACAAGCTGAAGTTCGAGGGCAAATACGAAGAAGCGATCAAGGTGTGCGAGAGCGTACTCACGCTCGATCTCAACTGCGTCGAAGCCTTCGAAGAGATCGGTGACAACTACATCTCACTCCGTGAGCTGAGCAAGTCAGAAAAAGCCCTACGACACGCACTGACTATCGACCCCGACAGTGCCAATGCACACTATCTGCTCGGATTCCTCTACTCCTGCCAGCGCAAATGGCAACAGTCGATCGCCGCACTCGAAAAAGCCGACAGTCTCAAATCCAACCACCCTGAAGTCCTGCGTTGTCTCGGCTGGGGGCTTTTTTCTGCTGGTGAAAAAAACCGCGGTATGATCCTGCTTGAGCGCGCCCGCGCACTCTCGCCCAACGATATCTTTGTACTCACCGATCTCGGTGTTTGCTATCTCAATGAACGCCAACTCGACAAAGCACTCGAGATTTTTCGTCGTGTGCTAGAGCTAGACCCAGACAATAAAAAAGCGCGTGAGTGTCTCCTCGTAGTCGAAGAGTACGCTGCTAGTGCTCGCAAGCTGGGGAGGAAGTAGTGTGGGACATAAAACATCTTGTCATCCTGAACTTGATTCAGGATCTCGAGACGTCGGATCAAGTCCGGCATGACAGACTGTTTTAAACTTGCATCATGCAAATCCTCCAGATCACGAACACGCGCACTCGACGCACTGCTGTCGCAGCCGCAGTCAAAATCCTGCGTAGCGGGGGAGTCGTCGCACACCCGACTGATACAGTTTTTGGTTTGGCTGCCGATGTCAGCAGCCCCAAAGCAATCCAAAAGATCCACGCAATCAAAAAGTCTAATACCAAGAAGCCACTCCTCGTAGTAGTCCCGACCAAGCACTATCTCACCCAGCTCGCAAAAGTCCCACAGATAGCCAAAGTCCTGATTAAAGAGTTTTGGCCAGGCGCGTTGGCTCTAGTTTTGGAAAGAAAATCTCCTCGCCTCCAGCAAGCTGGAGATTCTGAAACGGTCGGTGTGCGCTATCCAGATCACGCACTCACACTCGCACTCGCACGAGGGTTGAAAGCTCCGATCGTCACCACCTCTGCCAACCCTACAGGTCGATCACCAGTACGATCAGCAGCAGCGGTTTTTCAGCAGTTCGCTCGCCAAAAACACCAGCCAGATTTGATCCTCGATGATTACAAAGCCCCAAAGGTAGCTAAGCCCAGCACTATCATTGACTGCACAGGACTTGTGCCCACTCTGCTACGAACTGGGGTGGTGCCAGCTTCAGAGATTCAAAGAGCGCTACGCCACCAGTCGCAAGGACAAGTACAATTAAACCAGAGATGATGAGACCCAGTGCGATGAGTATGACTGCTGTGCGTCGTGGCATACCAAATAGATAAGCCACCAGTACACCCGTCCAGCCACCACTACCAGGCAGTGGTACAGCGACCAGTGCGATCAGGCCCAGCGCTCCCCAGCGCTCCCAAGCAGCGGAGTGTCTGGCGCGTGTATGAGCAAAGATCTTGACTAGTATCCGCTCGACCCACTGTATGTGTCGACGCAAGAAATCCACGACTGGTTCGAGCAGGTAGATCAGTAGCGTTGCGATCACGATATTCCCCGCCACAGACCAAAACAGAGCACTCAGGGGAGTCAAACCACAGACTGTCAGTCCGAGTGGTAGTGCGAGACGTAGCTCCGTGACGGGCAGCATCGCCAGGAGTGCGATCGTGAGTTCAGATTGCATAGAGTCAGTATAGAGTGAAGCCATGGCTCTGTTAAGCTTATGTCGATGCATACTCCTGTCCTCCTCGACGAAGTCCTCACGCTCACCGCACCGCAGACTGGCGAGACTGTGGTCGACTGTACGCTCGGACTCGGTGGGCATGCTGAGGCCTTGCTAGCGGCGATAGGTCCTACTGGACAGCTCATCGGACTAGATGCCGACACACGCAATCTCACACTAGCCAAAGAGCGTTTGCAGCAGTACACCAGTCAGCTCACACTCCACCATGCCAACTTTCGTCAGCTCAGTGAGATCGTCGCACCAGCATCGGCAGACATTGTGCTTTTTGATCTTGGCATCAGTAGCCCGCACTTCGACGATGCTACTCGTGGTTTTTCTTTTCGACTAGATGGTCCGCTCGATATGCGACTCGATACAGAGCAGAGCCTCACTGCCGCTGAGATCGTCAATACTTGGACTCTCGCAGAACTCACCAAAATTTTATCTGACTACGGTGAGATCCGTACCGCTGCCAAGGTCGCAACACAGATCGTAGCCGCCCGACCACTGTCTACCACGACCGAGCTAGCCGCTGTCATCACAGCTGGACGTATCCTGCCACAGGTCTTCCAGGCATTGCGCATGGCAGTCAATGACGAGCTAGCAGTACTCACAGCTGGACTCACAGCAGCTCTCCAGATCCTCCGACCAGCTGGTCGACTCGCGGTGATTTCTTTTCACTCACTCGAAGATCGTTTGGTCAAAAACTTCCTCCGCGATCACAAACGTACAGCGCTGACCCTCTTGACCAAAAAGGTCATCATGCCGACCAACACAGAGATCACTAGCAACCCACGTGCACGCAGTGCTAAACTACGCGCAGCCCAAAAAATCTAAATGTCACTACTCATCACATCAGGTCACACAGCTACTCCTGGTATTCGCCGGCGCACACTATCCTCTCGAGTCGAGCTCGGAGCGACGTCGCTAGTCTTCGTCGTAGTCGCACTCGCATTTGTAGTCTCACTCATCTACCTAGCCCATGCCAACAAAGTCGCGACGCGCGGGTATATCTTGAAGCAAATGGAGACCGAAAAAAACACACTCATCACCCAAAACGAAATCTGGCAACAGCGCGTCAGTGAAAATAAAAGCCTCGAAGCGATCAAAAACTCTCCAGCCGTCGAACGCATGGTGTCGGTCAAAGAAGCGACCTACATCCGCGTCTCCACAGAGTAGTTACTTATTTTTTTTAGCTGCTGGCTGCTTTTTTTTAGTAGTTTGTTTTTTTTCCTCTGCCGTGATTGCCTCGACTAGGCTCTCGGCAGTTTTGGACAGTTCGGCGTTGGTCGTTTTCTCTTCGGTCGTAGTGTCAGCATGTAGATCTGCCACTATATTTAGACGTTCAGCCTGATAGGTACGGATTTTTTCTACTACCTCATCGGTTACTGCTTCGACTTGTTTGTCTTTTATCTTGAACCCTGCTGCACGGACATGACCACCACCACCAAAGATACTCGCGATCTCCATCGCCGAGATAGCTGGCGTAGTCGTACGCAGACTACCAGAGACACCGATCTCACTTTGCTTTAGCAGTAGTATGACTTCCGCACCCGGAGCATTGGTCAGTAGCTCATCAATGATTCCCATAGCCTCCTCTGCATCGGCACCTGTCTCACGTAGGTCATCAGCTGTGATCGTACTCCAGACGATCTTGTGGATTGGATCAGATTGGATCTTGCTCAGTACACGACCCCAGAGTTTCAGCGTTGTGAGTTGTTTCGTTTTAAAGATCTGATGAATAATCTCTTGCTGACGTGCACCTGCTTCGATGAGATTGGCAGCGACCTCCATCGCACGGGGAGTCGTATTTGCATTTTGGAAGCTACCAGTATCAGTCGTCAGGCCAGTCAGTAGCAGTGTCGCTATATCTGCGTCCATTAGTTTGGTATTCGTCTCGCTCTCTAGTGCCTGTACTACCCGTGTGATCAGCTCGGTCGTGCTAGCAGCTGTCATATCGATCAGGTTCACCTTTCCAAAGCCCGTATTGCTAGCGTGGTGATCGATATTTACCACTGCCGTCTCGTAAAAAAGCTCCGGATTATCTTCAAAAATTCGTCCAAGCTGAGGTAGCTCTGGCGTGTCGCAGGTTACGATCAGATCGTAGTCAGTCTCACCAGACTCATAGCTCACATCTGCTTTTGTAAACGGCGTACCCTTGCTACGGACGAAGATTTTTAAGACACCGTCCTCAGTCCGATGACAGACCTCGGCATTTGTCCGATCACCGAGAGGTAATGTCAAGACGAGATCACCCGTACCAGCGACTTCAGTATCGACAGTCTCGATACTCGGCAAAAACTCATACACTGGAGCAGCAGGATCGCTACTGGCGAGTGTGGTCTTTTTGCCCAGCTTCTTTAGTGTGAGCGCAAGTGCGAGGATACTACTCAGACCATCACCATCGGCTTTGGCGTGTGTCAGCAGGAGTAAATTCTCACTGCGTTGGAGTAGATTTACGATTTGTTGGAGGGGAGTTAGTTCAGTCACTTGGTAATTTGTTCAAGTTATTTTAACATAAAATAACAACGAAGTCAATAGAGGAGCTGAGCACTGTATTCGTTAGCTCCTAGCACGTAGTCGAATTAGAGTGACCATGATAGCAGACCAGAAAAACCGTTTGACTTTCCAAATCCTCTCTAGTAAAATCCTCCAGCTTTCTTGTCCGGCGTAGATCGTCAGGCAATTTAATCCCACAGAAAGTATGACCGATACAGTAGCTCCTGCCACCGTTCCGACCGTTGATTACGAGATCCTCGTGGTTTTCGCTGGCAGCCTCAAAGAGTCTCTCCGCAAAGCTGCTATCGAAAAGCTCACCAAAGATATCAAGCAAATGGGCAAGCTCGCCAACTCCACCACTTGGGAGCAGCGACCTTTGGCTTACAAGATCAAACAAGACACCCAAGGCACTTACGCCATCTACCATGTCACTGGTGTGACAGCTACAGTGATCCCCGAGCTAGAAAACACCCTACGTCTCGACCCTGCCGTGATCCGCTCCCTCATCACAAAGACCCCCAAGAACTACGTCTGGAGTGACTACACCGCCGAGGACCTCGAGCACGACTATCGCAAGTTCAACGCTAGTATCTTTGCCGAAAACACTGCGACTGCGGTGAAAAAGCCCGCCGTCCGCCGACCAGCCGCCAGACCGACAGTCAAACCAGCTGCCACCCCAAAGCCCAAACCGCAAACTAAAGCCGAAAAGGAAAAAACCTCCAAAGATATCGACAAAAAGCTTGATAATATTCTCGACGAACTCAACGACTAATTTAAACTCACTCCAAAACTTTGGCTACCAAACGCTCCACAGCTCGCAAAATCTGTAAATTCTGTGTCACGCACACTACCTATCTAGACTACAAGAATATCCGCGTGTTGCGTCGCTATATCCAGTCCAGCGGCAAGCTCCAGCCACGGCGCTACTCTGGTGTCTGTGCTGCTCATCAGCGGGCACTCGCCACTGCTGTCAAGCGTGCGCGCATTGCCGTCCTGCTACCATTTGTACGGTAGGCGTCCTCTATATCGAGCCGCCATAGCTCAGTTGGTAGAGCGCGCCCATGGTAAGGGCGAGGTCACCAGTTCGATTCTGGTTGGCGGCTCCATTCTAAGCTTCTCGTCTATAGCTCGGAGCTACGCATGGCTTCGCCAGCAATCAACTAAACAATTCACTTCTAAATTCAAATAATGTCAAAATTCGCAATCGTCAGTATCGGAGGCAAACAGTATCGCGTCAGCGAGGGTGAGACTGTCGTAGTCGAAAAAATCGCTGACGAAGTCGGTAAGACGATCAAACTCGGACACGTCTTCCTCATCGGTGATGGTGAGTCTGCTACGGTCGGCACACCACTCGTCGAAGGTGCGACCGTCGAGGCGAAGGTGTTGGAGATTGGCAAAGGCGACAAGATCCGCGTCTTCAAGATGAAAGCCCGCAAACGCTACCGCGTCGAGCGTGGTCATCGCCAGCATTTTGCCAAACTGGAGATTGTGAAGATCAACGGCTAAATTTAAGGTCTAACCTCACTTAAATAAAACCATATTATTGATAGGACTATTGTTAGTGCTACGCCAGTAAAGATGCCCCAGAAGTAGATTTCCTTTTGTCCCATGGTGATTTTTTTCAGCTTGCGGTAGCGATGTGCACCGAGGGTGCCGAGTAAAAATGAATACAGAAATAAAAGTGCTAAGGCAGCTCCAATAATGTTTAATGTGATGCCATCAGCTACCTGAATTATTTTGCTGCCAAGGAAGTAAATAAAGAACAGCAAGGTACTGACAAAACTTTTGCGATAAATGCCAAAGGTTAGAGCTGCCATTAGTATGACATCGAACCAAGAAGTGTATTCTTCAAGTCCACCAATAATCATGAATAATGCAGTCAGCGCTGTCGATATTATTCCAGCTACAAGGGCAACATGGATATTCCATTCAGCTTGCTTGAGATTGAGCTTGCTGTACTTGCATCCGCTAACGAGTCGCTCCCAGAAGTCAGGTTTCTGTTTAGACATATACACACTATGTTAGCACAATGTGATGGGGTAGGTGGAGTTTTTGTAGTGTGGGCTTGTCAGCTATACTTACTCCATATGTCTGACAAAAAATTCTACATCACGTCGAGTCTACCGTACGTAAACGGCGAACCCCACATTGGTTTCGCCATGGAGATCATCCAGACCGACGTCTTGGCGCGCTACCACCGCCAGCGCGGGTACGATACGCACTTCCTCACGGGTACCGATGAGCACGGTGCCAAGCTCGCTCAGACTGCTACCAAGCAAAATCAAACACCGCAGGAGATTTGCGATACCAATTCAGCCAAATTCCAAGCGCTCCGGCAGACACTCAATCTCAGCTGGGACGACTTCATCCGCACGACCGATCGACAGCGGCACTGGCCAGCCGCGCAGCAGCTCTGGTCGCAGCTCGTCGCCGCGGGTAAGCTGGAAAAGCGCAAATACAAAGGACTCTACTGTACAGGCTGCGAAGAGTTCAAACGTACGACAGATTTGACTGACGGCAAGTGTCCGCACCACCAGACCACACCTCAGGAGGTGGAGGAAGAGAACTGGTTTTTTCGACTTTCCGACTACTCCGATCAGATTTTGGAACTACTCGAAAAGCGCGAGGTCGCGATCGTCCCCGAGTTCCGTGCCAAAGAGATCCTCAACGTCATCAAAGACGGACTCCACGATGTTTCCTTCAGTCGTCCGAGCCAGAGTCTGACGTGGGGGATACCCGTACCCGACGACGACACACAGACTATGTATGTGTGGTGCGACGCACTCACGAATTACATCTCCGCGATCGGCTATGCGAAGGAGAGTGCCGACTTCAAGAAATGGTGGCCAGCGGACTGTCATGTGATCGGCAAGGACATCGTGCGTT
>CAYVMX010000020.1:0-11751 GCA_964452725.1 uncultured Candidatus Peribacteria bacterium
AGGCGAATTCGGCACCAAGTACAATGAGTACAAAGGCAAACCCCAAGACGCTATCTTCCACTAGAGGGTGTATTGACGTCTCGGTGCACACAGTAAACTAGGTGGGGTGGACCGACCAGCTCCTCCACTCGAAGACGACGATCCATTTTATTTACAAAACCGTAGACAAAGCAAGGCGAGTGGGGGATTTCTGAGTCGTCCCACTAGCCAGCCACCACCGAGCTAGCTCTAGCAATTTCTCCGAATATTCGGAGAAATACTCTTGAAAAACTCAAAAAGGGGAGTAAACAGCGAGTTAGTAAACAGCCATTTGTAATTCCTAATTAAATCATTTTATTTTTTTTAATTCCTCTCCAATGCCCACCCCTACCACGAAGCAAAGCTTCTACCGCACTTCTCTCGCCGAAGCCGTCGCCACCACTGGCGCGACCACTTTCAAACTCTCGGGCACACTGCCCACCACCACCGTTGGACGGCTGGTCATCAGCGCCACCGACACTAGTAAGCGCGAAGTGATCTACTACTCCAGCCTCGATGTCTCGCTCAACGGCGTCGTCGTCGCCCAGGCCGCCGACCGCGGACTCGACGACACTGTCGCTCAGATCCACACTGCCGGTGAAGTGGTCCAGATGAATTTCACAGCAGGCGACTACAACGACCTCGTGACGACTATCAACGCCAAACCTGACAACATCGCCGCCTCCAATGACGTCGACAACACTGCCAAAGCCGCCGGTCGTCTGCTCCAGTGGAACGCTACCACTAGCAAACACGAATACGTCGACCCACCGACACTCGGCGCCGCTGGCATCGCCACCCAAGCCGAAGCCGAAGCCGCTACCAATAACACCCAGCTCATGACACCACTGCGAGCCCAGCAGGCTCGTGACTACAACCTTGCCGACCAGAGTACCGCCGAAGCTGGCACTGACAACACCAAACTCATGACACCACTGCGCGTCGCTCAGTCCATCGTCACCAATGCTCCCAGCCCAGTCCTCGCCAGCCAAGCCGAAGCCGAGGCCGGTACTGAAAACACCAAAACCATGACCTCGCTACGTACGGCACAAGCTATCGAAGCCCTGAGCAATGACCTCCACTACACCCTCACCGCTGGTGAAGCACTCACAGCCGCCGATGCCGTCATGATCTCCGACGGTACCGAAGTCGTCGCCACTGGCAACACTGACCAGCAGCTGACAGCTGTAGCCTACAGCTCTAGCATCGGTTATACCTATTCTATCAAGGGCGGACAGACCTGGCAGCCGACAGTCAGCGAGCGTTTATCAAATATCAAAGTAAAACTAAAAAAAGTAGGCAGCCCTTCTGGCATAATTACGATGAAAATCTACGCCGCAGACAAAACCACTCTCCTCGCCACCAGCACCGATACATTCGACAGCACTACGATCTCCACTAGCTATACGGCTTACACCTTCAGCTTCGACGGCACACTAGCACTCACAGCCAGTACCACTTACTTCATCGAGCTGAGCAAGACAGCTGGCTACAGCACCTCGAATTATGTCGAGATCGGCGGTAGCAACTCTAGCTCCTACGCTGGCGGTGACTCTTACGAATACATCAGCTCGTGGGTCATGGTCGGTAGCATTTATGATATCTACTTCGATATCACCTACGGCGCACCGCTGACCGCTGGTCGTGTCTACCGCACCGATGCTACCACTATCGCTCGCACCGGCTGCGTCGGCTTCGCCACAGCTGCCGCCACTACTGCTGCCAGTGTCCCAGTCTGTGTGAGCGGCGTCCAAGCCGGTTTCACCGGACTCACCCCCGGCGCAGTCCAGTACCTCTCCGATACTCCCGGCGCGCTCAGTCCGACTCCTGGCACTGTCTCGGTCAAGGTCGCCCGCGCTCTCTCCGCGACCGAAGTAAACACCCTCCTGCCAGTTTAGAGTCTCATCACTACTGACCCATGCCCAATCTGCCTGCCTATCTCATCGTCCACCACACTGCTGTCAGCCGCGGAAAAAACGCTGAACAATTCGAAGCTGTCCGTGGCTACCACCTCCGCAAGGGCTGGGGAGATATCGGCTACCACTACTTCATCGAACCCGATGGCACGGTGAAAAAAGGTCGTGCTGAAAACAGTGTCGGCGCTCACACCAAACAAAAACTGATGAACTACCGCAGCCTCGGCATCGCACTCGCGGGTAACTTCGACAGCGAAAACCCCACCGAACTTCAGCTCAAGGCACTGGCCAAACTCCTAAAAAAACTCCGCACTAAGTACAACCTCCCAGTCGAGCGCGTCGCCCCCCACCGCTACTACGCTACCTACAAATCCTGCCCTGGCACACGCTTCACCGACCAAATGCTCGAGCAGCTCGCCCGCGGAGAGGTCGAGACCTTCACGCCACCGGCGTGGGCAGAGGCTGGTGTCGCGTGGGCAGCGGAGCAAAAGATTCTGACCCAGATCACTGGCGAACCGATCTCCGACTACCGTCTCGCCGCGATCCTCTACAACTTTGTAAAAAGCAAGGTCGCTCAACTTTAATCGCTAATTGAATTCCTATGTCTCTCTTCCAAAATCCACTCCTCGCTCGTATCGCCCAGACTGACCCCGCGCTGGCGCGAGCAGGGGAGATCGGACTCTATGCCTTGATCGCCTATCTCCTCGCTGTCCTCCTCGGTCAAGAAGTTTTTTCTAGTCAGCTCGCCCTCGCGGCGTTCCTGACACCTCTACTCGCCTACATCGGCAAGCAGCAGCGTCAGCTCAACCCCAGGGCTTGAAAAGTTGCTAGACTGGCAGCGTGAAATTTGACTGGCAGTCTCAGCCCCGACCTCTCCTCCTCCTCGCTCCTATGAGCGGCTACACCGACTCGGCGTACCGCCAGCTGGTGAAGTCGCTCGCCCCGCGTGCCCTCGTCGTCAGCGAGTTCGTCAGCTCCGACGCACTACACTACGGCAGCCAAAAGACTCTACGCATGCTCGAGTACGATCCCGCCGAGCAGCCACTCATCGTCCAGATCTTTGGTAAGCGACCCGAACACTTCGCGCAGGCAGCTCGACTACTGGAGAGTCAAGGTGTGGCGGCAGTCGATATCAACATGGGTTGCCCAGCTCGCAAAGTCGTCAGCAGTGACCACGGCTCCGCCCTGCTCAAGAACCCCCAGCTCGCTCGCGAGATCATCGAGAGCACAGTCGCCGCAGTCCAGATCCCCGTCAGCGTAAAGATGCGCCTCGGCATTGAAAACTCTGACGGACTCCTCGACTTCGCTCGTATGGTGGAGGACGCTGGCGCGAGCCTGCTCACTATCCACGGACGCACTGCACGCCAGCAGTATACTGGCACAGCCGACTACACTGATATTTACAAAGTCAAAGAGATTTTGAAAATACCCGTCGTCGGCAACGGCGACATCACCTCTGTCGCAGACTTCGACGAGCAGCTAAAAAATCTCGACGGACTCATGGTCGGACGTGCCACTGTCGGCGACCCGTGGCTCATGGCTGCCCTCGCCGCTCACATCGCAGGGGAGTCGTACACACCACCTCGGACTCTCGCTGCCAAGCTCCCTACAATCCTCCGACACGCCCAGCTACTCGTCGCAACGAAAGGGGAGGCTATCGGTATACGAGAGATGCGTAAATACCTCGCCAGCTACGTCCGCGGTGAATCTGGCGCACGCGCTCTACGGCAGTCGCTCGTGCGTGTCGAGACCTACACACAGGCAGAGCAGCTACTGATGACTTTTGTCCAGCAGCAGACCCAGTAGTCGGCGCAGTAGTCCGCGGTGTCGGAGAGATCTCTCTAGCTGCGGAGCAAACTTCAGTGGACTCAGATCCTTGGGTCTTGTGATTGCGCCTGTTCCTATCAGTCGCTCGATATCGATCTCTGGCTGTTTCATTTCTTTTTGGCTTGTTTGCGATGCTGTCGACGCACTAGCTCACTCGCGTGGTGTAGACTCTCAAATGTCCCTGCGTCCGACCAAAAACCCTTCACTGTGACTGCGTCGATCTCATTTTGCTCTAGGTAGTAGCTGTTTACATCGGTGATCTCCAGCTCACCGCGTCCGCTCGGCAGTAGTCGAGAGATGATCTCAAACACACGGGAGTCGTACAGATAAAACCCCGTCACGGCGTTTTTACTCACTGGTTTTTTGGGTTTCTCTACGATTTTTACGACTTTGCCCTGCTTCACCGTCGCTACGCCGAACCGCTCGGGATCTGGTACGCGCTTGAGAAAAATCCGTGCACCAGACTTGAATGACTTGACCGCTGCTTTGAAATTGTCCTCATAGATATTGTCACCGAGGATCACTGCGAGGTTGCCTGAGCCGGCGAAGCTGCGAGCGAGTCCGAGTGCTTGGGCGATGCCGCCGGCCTCTTCTTGGACTTCGAAGGTAAAGTGCGCACCCCACTCCTTGCCACTGCCGAGTAGCCGCATGATATCACCGGCGTACTCCTTGCCACTCACGATCATGATCTCTCGGATCCCCGCCGCGAGTAGTGTCTGGAGCGGATAAAAAATCATCGGCAAATCATACACCGGCAGCAGATGTTTATTCGTCACGAAGGTCAGAGGACGGAGACGGCTACCCGTGCCGCCTGCCAGCAGGACACCTTTCATAGTAGATTATTTAGAGGGTCAGAGTTTACCGCGCACTAGTCGTCCAATCAAACCCAATCGTCGGATCATCGTGTGCGATCCGCTCCTCGTCGGGGTTGGCTGCGTCGTATTCACGGCTGACATGGTAGACCAGACCAGCCGACTGCTCGCCGAGCACGCGGTAGCCGTGTGCGACACCGATCGGGATCAGCACTGCGACGGAGTTGTGCTCGCCTTGGATTATGACTTGGGTCTCGCCGTGTGTCGGGCTATCCGCGCGGCGGTCATAGAGCACTGTCTGGATATTGCCACTGATGCAGTACCAGAGATCGGCTTGGTGCTGGTGCCAGTGAAAAGCCTTGATCACACCCGAGTGCGCGACGGTGTAGTTCGTCTGCGCCCAGCCAAAATCTTTCAAAGCGCTACCGCGCGCCACCTCGGTCAGGTAGCCGCGATCATCCGCGTGCCGTTTGCATTCGTAGATTTGGACGCCATGGATCATCGGAGGCAGTCTAAAGCAGAAAAGACAAAGGATAAAGTGAATTGCCACGCCACACGAAAACCCGTAAAATCAAGTCCTCTTTTAATTTTCTAAATGCAGATCACAGTCAATGGCGTAGCCAAAAATTTCGACAATGAAAAACTCACCGTCAGTGGGTTGATCGTGGCAGAGCAAGTCAAGGACGCTGCGTATGTCAACGTCCAGCTAAACGGCACAGTGCTGCCGCGTGACGAGTTTGACACGCGTGAGCTGGCTGACGGCGACGAGGTCAACTACCTCCACTTCATGGGAGGCGGGGAGCTGACCGAAGAGGAGATCGAGCGCTACAGTCGTCATATTATCCTCGATGAGGTCGGAGGAGTCGGACAGGAAAAAATTAAAAATGCCAAAGTCCTCGTCATCGGCGCAGGCGGTCTCGGTAGCCCCGTGCTGCTCTATCTTGCCGCAGCGGGTGTCGGTACGCTCGGTATCATCGACGGTGATGTCGCCGACACGACCAATCTCCAGCGCCAAGTCCTCCACTTCACGCCTGACGTCGGCAAGCCCAAAGTCGACAGTGCCGCAGAGAAGATCGCGCAGATCAACCCCAACGTCAAAGTCGAAAAATACAAAGACCTCTTCACGATCAAAAACGCTCGCGAGCTAGTCGATCAGTACGATATCATCGTCGACGGTACAGACAACTTCCAAGCCAAATTCCTCGCCAACGATGTCTGTGTCATGGCAGGCAAGCCACTCATTCACGCGGGGATTCTGCGTTTCGAGGGGCAGATCATCACGATCGTACCTGGCGAAGGACCTTGCTATCGTTGTCTCTTTGGCGAGCCGCCGCCAGCAGGGCTGGTGCCGAGCTGTCGCGAGGCGGGGATCCTCGGTGCTGTCGCTGGCGTGCTAGGTACGCTCCAAGCCACCGAAGCACTCAAGCTAATCCTCGACATTGGCGAGCCGCTCGTAGGTAGACTACTCACTTGGAAAGCGCGCGAGATGGAGTTTCGTACGCTCAAGGTCGCTCGTGATCCCAAGTGTGCTGTCTGTAGTGACACACCGACTATCACCGAGCTTTCTGAGGCGAACTACGGCGAGACACCAGTTTGTAATTTGTAGTATGAATCGTTGAATTATTGACTCATTATAAATCGACCCTATGCCTAAACGTAAAGCTACCATCACGCGCAAGACCAAAGAAACCGAGATCGCACTCACTTTGAACCTCGACGGCAAAGGCAAAGCCAAGATCAGTACGACGATTGGTTTCCTCGACCACATGCTCGAGAGCTTCGCCAAGCACGGTCTCTTTGACCTCACGGTGAGAGCCGCCGGCGACACCTATGTCGATCAGCATCACCTCGTCGAAGACATTGGCATTGTCCTCGGGCAAGCCCTCGACAAAGCACTCGGCGAGCGTAAAGGGATCTACCGCGCGGGGTTCTGGCACGGAGCTTTCCTCATGCCGATGGACGAGACTCTCGCCACTGCCGCGGTCGACCTCTCGGGGCGTGCCAAGCTGCGTTTCGACTCAGAATTCCAAGGCTCTCAGGTCGGCGAGCTAGATACCGCTGTCATCGCCGAGTTTTTCGACGGACTCTCGCAGGGTGGTCGGCTCAACCTCTACATCACGACCGAGCCAGCTCGCAGCGACCACCACAAAGTCGAAGCAATCTTCAAGGCCGTCGCGCGTGCACTGCGGATGGCAGTGGAGGTCGACCAGCGCAACAAAAACCAAGTGCCGAGCACCAAAGGAAGACTGTAAAAGTTCCCCTCATTATCAAGGAGGGGTTAGGGGAGGTTAATCATCAGATACCCCCTCCAGCTCCCCCTTACAAAGGGGGAGAGTCCGTTTGCTCATCTCTCATGCCAAAGCCCTATATCGCCATCGTCGACTACTGTGCAGGCAATCTCCGGAGTGTCACGCGCGCTTTTGATTTCCTCCAGCTCCCAAACAAAATCGTCAGCAAGCCAGCCGAACTGCTCGCAGCCGCTGCTGTCGTCATACCCGGAGTCGGCGCAGCTGGTAGCGCGATGGCAGCTCTGCGAGCTACCCAGCTCGACACTGCACTGACCGAGTATCTCGCCGCCGAGCGACCCTACCTCGGTATTTGCCTTGGGTTTCAGATCTTATTCGAGCGGTCCGCAGAAGACGATGCGGAGTGTCTCGGAGTCTTCGCTGGCAGTGTCGAGAGTCTCCAGCCAAGCGAAACAGCCAAAGTCCCACACATCGGCTGGAACTCGGTTGATTTCATCGATCCTGTCGAGCTCATGGCTGGTATCGACTCGGGTACGCCTTTTTATCACGTGCACTCGTACTACTGTGCGCCGACTGATACCTCGCTCGTGGTCGCGACGACGACTCACGGTGCTACTACTTTTCCAGCTATCACAAAGCGCGGGCAGATCTGGGGTGTCCAGTTTCACCCAGAGAAGTCTGGTCAGGTCGGGCTTACAGTGCTCCAGAATTTTGCGCAGCTGGCCGAGCTTGCGTGAGAGCGTTCTCTGCTTCTTCCATGGTCATGTAGTGTGGTATCAGTGTCAGGAGTCCGACGACATTGAGCGTATCAAAAACCTGTGGCTGACAGCCAACCAAAATAAATTGACCATTTTTTTCTGTGACTTGAGAGTACCAGTCGGTCAGATGTCCGATGAAGGTCGAGTTGGCGTAAGTCAGCTGACTGAGATCGAGGATCAGTGTCTGATTCTTGACCAAGATATTGGCGATCTGAGTATCGATCTCCATGATGTTGCTAGCGTCTGCCGAGCCGATCAGTGTCGCGACTTCAGCCGTCTGACCGTCGAAAGCGCGAGTAGCGAGCTGGATAGTGAGGAGAGGCATAGTGTTTAGTTATTCAGAGCAAAAGGTCGTGGATCGATACAACAGCTAGTAGTGATAGACTGTTTGGTCGATTCGGCAGCAGGAGTGTAGTTTTTCGTCACAGTCACCGAGATACCACCTTTAGTATTGTCGATGAAATCCAACGAATCACTCCAATTGCTGATGATCTGAAAACCGCGTCCACGCAGATCAAAACTCGGCTCATTGGCACGCGCAGCCGCAGCAGCAGCGAGCTTGGTCAGCTCACTCGCACTGTGGTGGATAGGTCCTGTGCCGTGATCCGAGACCACTAGCGTGATCGACTTTTGGTGCTCGATAGTGAATGCCAGCTCGATCTCATTGCCAGCGGCACTACCGTGCTCGATAGCGTTATTGGTTAGCTCGTCGGCGACACTCTGAAAACGGTGTGCCCACTGATTATCGAAACCCGCGACGTTGTGCGCTGTATCGAGGATAAAGTTGCGCACGCCAGACAGGAAGTAAACATTCGTAGGGATTACGATTGCCACTTTGACTGGCTTGGTCATGTCGGTACTAGCAGTTTTTTTAGTCTCCATTTATTTGAGATTTTTCAGATCATTTTACCATGAAAAGACCACGAAAGTCAAGTATACAAAGTAGATCCTAGTCTTTAATAATTACTTAAATCACCGCTCCAGAGTACATCTGGACCGATCTTTTCTTTGGTCTGGTGTCGCAGTCTCAAGGCTTTGCCCCAGAGGCGCGGTGATCGTGTCGAGTCTGCGACGAAGACATACAGCCGATCGACCAGCTCTGCTACAGCGAAGTGTCGAGCCGTCGTCAGTCCACCCTCGACATAGATACTCGCGATACCATTGGCGTATAGCTTCTTTAGGATAGTCCGCAGACCAAAACGCGGTACGACGAGATTACTTGCGCCTCGGACCCGTACAGGGCGTCGTGTCACGACGATCGTCCGACCAGTCTCACGCAGGAGTCGGGCAGTCCGAGGTATCCTCCCTGTCGGATCGAGGATTATACGAGTGGGCTGGGTCAGCGCTCCGCGGACAGTCAGCCGTGGATCATCGGCGACCACAGTGCCGACACCGACGAGTACAGCATCGTGCTCGGCACGCTGACGCTGGACTCGCTGGCGTGCAGATACTCCAGTGATCCAGCGTGTCCCCGTTTTGGGGATACTACTGCCAGTGCTGTCTAGTGCGAGCTTGAGTGTGATGTAGGGGAGTTTGGTCGTCACACTCTTTAGCCAGACTTGGTTGAGCGCACGACACTCCGATACACACACACCAGTCCTTACCCTTACATTATTTTTTTTCAAAAACTCCGCACCACCACCAGCGCGTAGTGTCGGGTCACGCAGACCGATCACGACTCTAGCGATACTAGACTCTAGTATCGTGTCGACACACGGGGGAGTGCGACCATAGTGTGTACACGGCTCGAGTGTCACGTATAGCGTCGCGCCGATCGCTCGTGTACCAGCCTGTCGCAAGGCGACTACTTCGGCGTGTAGCTGCCCAGCCGCCGTGTGATAGCCCCGACCGACGATCTGCCCTGCACGCACGACGATAGCCCCGACTCGCGGGTTTGGCGCAGGGTTGATCGCCTTGGCAGCGAGCACACACGCCTGCTGCATATAGCGAGCGTCTTGTTGGTGGCTGTCTGACATAGACTTAGACTTTTTTCAAACTATGTCCGAGTTTCTTCTTCTTAGTTTTCAGATACGCGGTATTGTACCGACCAGGCTGGATCTCGAGTGCTATACGTTTCGTTACCCTCAGACCATAGCCACTCAGCCCCGCGAGCTTCCGCGGATTGTTCGTCAGTAGATGGATCGTCGTGAGTCCGAGGTCTGAGAGGATCTGCGCACCGATACCATACTCACGTAGATCATCACCGAAGCCGAGCTTACGATTGGCCTCGACAGTGTCCGCACCGTGATCTTGGAGTGCGTAGGCCTTGATCTTATTCGCCAAACCGATACCACGACCCTCCTGACGCATATAGAGCAGCACACCGCTACCAGCTGCCTCGATTGCGCGCATCGCCTCGACTTTTTGCTCATGGCAGTCGCAGCGTAGACTGTGGAAGTTGTCACCCGTCAGACACTCACTATGGACGCGCACGAGGACATTTTTCTTACCTTTTACAGTGCCTTTGATCAGTGCCACGTGCTCCTTGTCTGGTTCGAGTGTATTGGTATACACCACCAGCCGAAAGTCCCCATACTCAGTCGGTAGACTAGCCTCCGCGATTTGTTGGACGAGCTTTTCTCGTCCACGTCGGTAGGTGATCAGATCGGCGATTGAGATCAGCTTGAGCTTGTGCCGCTTGGCAAACTTCACCAGATCAGGGAGTCGTGCCATCGTACCGTCCTCTTTCATGATCTCACAGATCGTCCCCGCCGACTGAAACCCTGCCAGACGACTCAGATCTACCGCTGCCTCAGTGTGGCCCGCTCGTACCAGTACACCGCCATCACGTGCTCGCAACGGAAAGACATGCCCCGGACGCACGAAATCACTGGCCTTGGCTTTGGGATTTACGATATGCGCGATCGTCTTCGCACGGTCAGCTGCCGAGATGCCACTGGTGATGTCGCTCCGCAGATCCGCACTCACGGCGAAGTTGCACTGCTCGCTCTCTTCGTTTTCTGTGACCATCGGATAAAAATCCAACCGCCCCGCGATCTCGCGACTGACAGGCGTACAGATCAGACCTCGTGCCTCGCGTGCCATGAAGTTGATCACCTTGGCATTTACCCGCTGGGCAGGGATCACCAGATCACCTTCGTTTTCACGATCTTCATCATCGACCACGATGACAGGTTTACCGCTCTTTAGCGCCCGTAGGGCAGCGTCGATAGTATCTAGCACGGTTTTTTTGAGCTTAAAGATTGAGGTTTTCATTATACAGTGATCTAGTGATTAGAGTATCACTCTACGGATTTGTGCCTTAGTAGCGAGTTAAGAGATGCCGCTCCGTCATTCCCGACCCAAAGGGGAGCCTTTGAGTCGCAGGCAGGTCCATACAAAATTTGTCATTCCGGACACGAGCGAAGCGAGTAGATCCGGAATCTCGGAGATGCCGGATCAAATCCGGCATGACAGACTTTTGGCTTTATTCCTTGCTTCGTATCCTTTATCCTACTCATATGACTACTGCCACAGCCGATCTGATCTCCGCACTCTTTGGATTCACGCTGCTCATTGCCTTTGCGTGGATGTTTATCGCGGGTTTTTTTCGTTCACCATTTGTCCCGAGTAACCGCCCGACGACCGATCGCCTACTCAAAGTCGCGAAAATCAAGCCAAAAGAACGCGTCGTCGATCTCGGCTGTGGTGACGGACGTATTGTCTTTGCCGCCGAGCGCCAGTACGGTGCGCGTGCCGAGGGCTACGAGATCTCGATCATAGTCTGGCTGATCGCGCTGACCAATCGTCTGTTCAAGGGTGCGAAGTCACCGATCTACCGACGCAATTTCTTCCAAGCGGATCTACGTCAGGCTGATGTCGTCATCTGCTACCTGCTCCCCGAGGTCATGCGCCGACTCGCTCCCAAGTTTCGCACTGAGCTGCGACCTGGCGCACGCGTAGTCTCCGCTGCCTTTCGACTACCTGGCTGGAAAATCACCAAAGAGTACGCTCGCGATGGTCGTGTCACACCGATCTTTATCTACAAGAGATAGAATCCCCACCGCTTCGCATACGCGGTGCGATCCTCTTTTTCCCAGCCATCACGTGCAGCCATCTTATTCCCACGTGCCCTAGTGTGAGTTGGGTTTGAACTACATTGAAAAACACAACGTGTATTGTAGTGATTAAACCAATTTCTCCGAATATTCGGAGTTTTACTCTTGTATATACC
>CAYVMX010000021.1:0-7407 GCA_964452725.1 uncultured Candidatus Peribacteria bacterium
TCAGTCGCTTTTGCGCCATAGGCGATGTACTCGCTGCCGATCTGGACTGTACCACTGGCGGGTAGGTGTGCGACAGTCTCGACAATCGCCTCGGTTGCTCCGGTAGTCAGATCCTTGACTAGATTGACCCGTGAGTCCCCTGCTGTCGCTGTACCTGACACTATTGAAATAGCCGTATCCCAGTATTTCACGTCGTTGACCCGTTTACTCGGTGCGGCAGAGTGGGTATTGGCTTCGGGGACCAGTGTTGCGACAGGATCGGCGAAGACGAGTTCACTACTTGCGGCAGCTACCAAGTACGGCTCTGTACCGTTGCTTTGGAAACCATCGAAAGTGGTGTACTTATTTGTACCAGCATTAGTCTCGCTCACACCAGCGACCAGACGAAAGCTATGTAATGCATTTTTCAGCTTACTCGCGATTTGCTGGACTGCCTGTGCTCCTCCACCGGCGATATTTTGGTCGAGTAGGACGCGTTTTTCCGCTGCCGTACCTTCATCCACGATCAGCTGACTCACCCCGCCATTCGTACTGTCAGATGTGAAGACTTGGCTGAGATCAGTGCCATAAAAGCTACCTGTAGCTGTTTGGGCAGCGACTTCAGTGCTAATTTCTGCCCCACCAGATTTGGTGACTGCAGTAGTGGTACTCCAGCCTGTCGTGGCACTCCCTGTTTGATCGAGGAAATTCACTGCTCCGATCTCCGCGTCTCCGCGGCTGCGATCCACCGCATCACCTGAGTATTTGTACTCCACGTGGACTTTGCTACCGCTGGCGGGTGCTGCCGTTAGTGTCACCGAGCCGACGATCTCCACGATAGTATTGTCGGGCCAGGCAGTCGGTATGGTGTCTGCGACTCCCCTATTCGCTACTGTGAAAGTACCTGCTGAGTAAGCGGAGTAATAGACTTTTTCGCGTTTCAGCTGACCGCTCGGGTTACCGAGGTAGAGGAAGCCGGCACTTGGGATCGCAGCAGCATCGACTTGGCTATCGACGACTATACTCGTATCGGCGGCGGTGATTCCAGCTGTGTTATTTACACGAGCGTAAGTACCAGCTAGGGCTGAACTAACTGTCGCCTCGACTCCGTCATCGTAAGCTTTGATACTCTGGACGAGTGTTTTGATTTCGTTATACGGGCTAGTGTCGGGTATAAAGTCAGCAGTCCAACGAGCTTCGCCTTTGGTGACACGGACTTCGTCGAGGTAGCCCAAAAATGGCACATCGCCTGTACCCCAATTTCTATTGCCTACCCAGAAATTACTAGTTACATTTACATTACCTGCGCTGAAAGTACCAGTTCCGGCAGCAATACCATCAACATATACTGTTGCGGTACTTCCATTTCTCACTGCTGCGACATGATGCCATGCGTTGGTAGATATAGCAGGTGTATATATATCTACTCCAAGAAATGATGACTGCCATCGTATTTTATTGACTCCTCCAGCAAAGTTAATTTGTAAAATATTTTGCTGAGTGTTGTCGCTTTTATTTTGTCCCATTATTCCGGCACCATCAGTTTGATTGCCAGTCAGGTATATCCAGCTCTCCATCGTAAAGTCTCCACTCCCAAAGTCAAAGTCAGTGCTATCTGGTATAGTGAGATAATCATCTACACCGTCGAACTTCATAGCTGTAGTTCCGAATTTTTGGGTAGTCGTAGAGTGACTAGCACCTGGGGCTGTACCAGCTCCATTGGCGGTGATCGTATTTGCGCTAGCTGAACTATCGGTGAAGGTGGTACTACCATTCGTCGTATCGGAGTGGACCAGTAGCTTCGTATTTGCATCGACAGTATCAGTATCAGTCAGCAGTCCTCCTCGTTCGAGGTAGTAGGTGGTGTTTGCTCCATCGGCAGCGTTCACTGTCGTACCTGTGAGAGTAGTCGCCTCGATCCGCTCAGTAGCCTGCGCACGGCTCTGCCATGCCTCGTAGACCTCGCTACCAGCCGCGGCGTAGCTACCGACCGCTGCTCCTCCATCGTCAAACGCGTTGGAGTAGACAGAGAGGTCGTAAATTTCACCGTTAAAATTATCAGAGACATAAGTGTCTCTTTGACCTATCTTCAGGTTAGAGTGATTTGAAGGAATCAGGGCATAAGATTTGTTTTCAGCAATCTTTTTGCCGTCTAGATACAATGCAAAACCCATTGTGTTGGAGGTTGGTCGCCACCACTTCGCTACTACATGGTGCTCTACATTGGCCGCCCAGCTAGTAGCATCTACTGTCGGTGTCAAAATCGTATTGTTTGTCGACCCATTAGCATAAACGATCTCAAGGGTATTATCATTTAGCTTCAAAACAGCCACTCCATTTTTTTGTGAGCCATTTCTAGTATCTAGAATAAAATGAGATTGTCCGTCATTCCCTACCCATGGTGTCTTAATCCACGCTTCGATCGTACCCTCGTGCGCACTTTCGGAAATATTACCTTTGTCTGGGTACTGGACGGCGTTGGGTAGGGTCGCATAGTCTTGCGTGATGACATCATCGACATAGCGACCGTTGACTGTCAGTGAGTTCGTCGCCACGGAGCTGGTACTCAGTGATTCAACGAAGCTTGGGACGACTATTTTACCAGTAGCAGTTGTATTGCCCACACCCGCAGCCTCGATCTTCACTCTATGTTTACCGGCAGTCAGACCAGTCGCTACGAGGAAGCGTTGATCGTTGGAGGTCGTCGCATTGTAAGTGTCGATCTCCGTGACGACCTCTGCGGCTGTGCCGCTATCGACCGTCACACGTGCGATGCCACGGTCTGGACCAGTGTCCAGTCCGGCGATGACTTCGGTAGTGGCGTTGGGAGTGGTGTAGGTGAGATAGTCTACTTGCTGGTATGGTGCTGTCGGCGGCGTGAAGTTCGCCGTCCAACGCGCAGAGCCTTTGGAAATGCGGACTTCGTCGAGGTAGCCTTGGAAATAAAGGCTATTGCCACCGACTCTTACAGCCTCAGTGTTATTTATCAAAGCTGCTGTAGAAGTAAAAGTAGCAGTTTGAACACCATCCTGGAAGAGGTAAAAAGTACTGCCACTTCTCGTCACCGCTAGATGCGTCCAAGTATTGGCAGTAGCTGCACCGAGCGATTGACTACTGGCGACATCCCATGTACTACCGTTTGAAGAAGCGTAGAAGTAGTAGCCTGTACCGCTTTGATAAATCAAGAAGCTTCCATAAGAGTTTAATACTCGTTTACTGACGATATCATGAGACCCCGTAACAGTCGTCGGGTACGCCCAGAGATCTATTGTGAAGTCATTTGCGCTGCCACTCGGTGCACCAAACTCAAAGTCGGTGCTGTCTGGCACGCTCAAGTAGTCTCCTGTACCGTCGAAGTACATACTCGATCCACCAAATTTCTTTTGAGCGGTACTATGATTTGTATTGCCATATGCTGTGATAGCATTTGCATTCGCTGAGCTATCGGTGAAGGTAGTACTACCATTCGTCGTATCAGAATGAACTAGGAGTTTGGTATTGGTATCTTTTGGTTGGACATCACCAGTGCTACCGTGTGAAGTGAGAGTACTTGCTGTGACTACTGTACCACTTTGAGTAACTGAGAGCTTCGCACTACCTGCCAGACTACCAACTTTATCATTTGGTGTGCCGACCATTGGTGCGTTGAAAAGTAGGGCTTTGTTTGTTTGGACTACTTCCTCCATACGCTGAGTGTGTGCCTGCGCGATACTCGGTGTCGTACCTGCGGCGATGTCGTAAACCTCGGTGTCGTGGAGGACATAGTCAAAGATCTGCGGTTCGGTGATCGTGCCGTTGAAGTGGTCAGAATAAGAGTAGGCACCAGCGTCGCCGTAGGGCTTATTCGGTGGCGCAAAGTTGCTCGTCCAGCGCGCTTTGCCTTTTGTGATGCGGAACTCATCGAGATAACCACCAAAATCTTTACCAGCATCTGCTTTCCCGATAGATAGCACAGCTGCTATATCTGGCATAGCAGTAGTGATAGTGGAGCTGCTGCCTAGCTGGACACCATCTTGAAATAGACTCCATGTATCACCACTTCTGACGTACGCTACGTGATACCAAGTGTTTGTTGTGACGGTGGTGGGTTTGAAAAAGTTTATAGATAAGTCATTGTTGTACAGTACCCAGTACATACCTCCAGAGTTTTGGAGCATTAGTCGCCAGTTGCTTGATGTACTGGCGTATTGTGATGCTACGACATCATAGGTACCAATAGAGCTGAAATTTACCCAGAAATCGATCGTAAAGTCTTCTGTACCAAGATTCCAGTCTGCACTGTCTGGCATAGTTAGCTGATCCCCTACGTTGTCGAAGTACATACCAGTCGCTCCGAACTTTTGTTGAGCGGTACTATGATTCGTATTGCCGACGGCGGTGATAGTATGCGGAGTCGCTGAGCTATCGGTGAAAGTGGTGCTAGCATTGGTGGTGTCGGAGTGGATCAGGAGTTTGGTGCTACTATCCACGCTACTTTCGTCGATTATATCTGTACCGACTCCCATGCGATTTAATTCAGCAGCTTGAGCTGTCCACGCAGTAGTATTCGTAGTCTTTGTACCATCGACCCAGAGCTGGATACCAGTGGCGATATCCCAGCTAGCGGCGAGATGGATACTCGTGTCGGCAGCGAAGCCCTGTGCAGCAGAAGTAGTTTCTATCCAGCCAGTTGTACTCAGGACTCCGAAGTGCCATTTGTCATCATCACCATCGTAGTAGAGGCGCTGATTGCCCGTATCCCAGACGTAGTTTTTATTTGTGCTGGCGCTGTATGCGAAGTTTGGCTTAACGAAGCTGCTCCAGCTACCGATACTAGACTTGCCGCTTGTATCACTAGGTAGATTGCCGTCGATATCATACTCTGCGCCGTTGGGAGTATTGGCACTCGAGAAGTCGAGTCCACGGGCTGCTCGTGTACTGGCGACAGCACAGCCTGGTGAGAGCTGATAGCTCTCTGTCGTGATAGCTGTACCCACAGCTGGTGTGAAGGTAACTGTATCTGTCGCCGCGACGAATCCAGTCACACAGACGGTCTCGCCGTTGTTTGCTCCACTGGTGAAAGTGAGAGCGTAGCCATTCCAGTAGTCATCAACTTGCGTCAGTGCGGCATCGACGAGCGTCGTCGTCGTACCAGAGTCGGCTACATTCGCAGCTCCGACACCTGCCAGCTCAGAGCCAGCGGAGTAGGTCTCAAGGTAGTCAAAGGAGAAAGACTTATCACTATACGGACGGTTCGGCGGTGTGAAGTTCGCCGTCCAACGAGCCGTGCCTTTGGAGATGCGGAACTCGTCGAGATAGCCAGGGAACCAACTAGTAGGGTAAGCTCCGACATTCCAACCACCACCTATTTTAAGTGGAGCTGTACTATTGGCCAAGGCGAGACTAGAAATCCAAGTGCTTTGCTGTATACCATCTTGGAAAGTATAAAAAGTGTTTCCTGAACGAACAACGGCATAATGCTGCCAAGTATTCAAAGAAGTAGTTCCCATAGATTTGCTACTAGCAATATCCCAGCTAGCACCACTTGAGGCATAGAATTGTAATATACCACCGTTATTATATCCCATCATATATGGCGTCATATTGATACTGTTGTCTCTAGCAATTGGTACATCAAAATTACCAGTAACAGTACGATACTCCCAATAATCTATTGTAAAGTCTCCACTACCAAAATCCCAATCAGCACTGTCTGGCACGCTGAGGTAGTCTCCTGTACCGTCGAAGTACATACTCGATCCACCAAACTTCTGTGTGGTGGTACTGTTATTCGCATTGCCATATGCCGTGATAGCATTTGCATTCGCTGAGCTATCGGCGAAGGTGGTGCTAGCGTTGGTCGTGTCGGAGTGAACTAAGAGTTTTGTGTTTGGATCATTATCCAAAGTCGTGGCAATTTGATTCGTATTCTTACTTTCGATCAGTTCTAGCTCTACTACATGAGTAGTATTACGCAGACCCGTAGCGATCAACGTCTTTTGTTCGGCTTGATAAGTAGCAGAGTAGGTGTCGATCTCATTGACCGACTCGACAGCATCAGTACTCGCGTCTTTCACTGTTGCGCGGATTATTCCGCCAGCTGGTGAATAAGTCAGACCAGCCCAGATCTCGCTGGCTGTAGCGGTGGTGTAGCGCGCCTTAGCACCGACTTTGTCTGTGCGCAGACCAGTGCCGACGGTGAGCCAGTCCTCACTGTTACCTGCGCTGTTGCCGAGGTAGGTACTACCACTGGCGTCGATAGCTTCGACGAAACCATTGGCGGCTGGATTATGACCAGCCATTTGGGCGATCTCAGCAGCGGAGAGGATACGGTTGTAGATAGCCATGTCGTCGATCAAACCATCGAAATATTCAGTAGTTCGGTTGCCCACAAAGAAGCTATCAACATTACTCGGTAGAGTGGTTGGGATAGTACCGCTATTCATACCAACGACATTTGAAATTAATTGCCCATTAATATAAAGCTTGAGGCGGTCAACACTTTGAGCTTGCGTACCATCATAGACAATGACTGCATGATACCAATCCCCAATAGCAATGTTGGGGGCGTATCCCATCCAGCTACTATTAACATAGATGTAAAAATTACCAGCAGAGTGATTTGCTGCTAGCGTGTTGCCAGCTCCCTTGCTCCAAATCAAATTACTACCACTCATATTAGCTTTTTGCCAGCTAGAGAAGGTCATCTGACTAGCACCATCGATTGCGTTGATGTCTCCAAAATCAACATAGTTACTTATTCCATCAAAGCTACCAGCTTGGCTGAATTTACCAGAGGCGTCAAAAGTCGCACCAGAAACAGCGGTGCCATTACTGGCACCAGCAGCGTCATTCCAGTTGTTATCCATTGGCCAGTAGTTGATTAGCCCGCTAGTTGGCAAGTAATCTTCCGTACCCCTATTCACACTACCTGGGTTATTTACGCTACTATACTGTCCAGCTTGTGAACCAGTGGAGAAATCCGGTGCAAAGGTGCGTGTACCGCGACTATAAAACTTTACGAAAGTCGTCGGATCGAGATCGAGAGGATAAGTCAGCTCTGTGCCATTCGCGAGAATTAATTTGTTATCCTGAGCGGAGTCCGCTGCAGTGGACGAAGTCGAAGGATCTTTTGATTCGGCTACATCGATCACAATTCGGATCTTATAGCGACGGAGAGTGCTGCCGTCGAGCTGTTTGACGATCTCGAAGGTTGTTTCAGACTCCTCGAAAGAGACAGTCTCATTGCCTGCGACTTTTTCATCTTCACTATTTGCGATTTCTGTAGTGTCTGCTTCAATAGTCTCATCTCCCTCATCTTTATTATCACTATTTGTGATCTCTACAGTGTCGGCTTCAACAGTCTCATCAGTAGTGTCTACCACAGTCTCATCTTGTACAGGAGTCTCTACTACAGCCTCGTCTGGCGCAAAGAAATCTTTTTCAGCA
>CAYVMX010000021.1:7507-9910 GCA_964452725.1 uncultured Candidatus Peribacteria bacterium
TCATCCTGAGTACTATTGTCATCCTGAGCGGAGCGAAGGATCTCATCCTTTTCACTATTTGAAACCTCATCTACTGTTGTCTCGGCTACCGCCTTTTCAGTAGTAGCTTCTTCGACTGGGAGTGTCTCGGTAGTAGTGTCGGTCGTGGGTACTACGACATCAGCAGCAGTCGAATCCGAAGCGGGTTCGACGACTGTCGGAGTAGTAGTATCTAAGATAGGTTCAGTAGCTTCTGGAGTAGTAGGATCTGGTTCGATAGCAGTCTCCCCTGTTGCAGTAGGCTCTGTAGGGACAGTAGTCGGCTCGACGACAGCTGGAGTCTCGACCGTGTTGGCTACTGGTTCTGTCGGAGTAGTCGGTTCGACTATCGGAGTCACGACTGTCGTACTTGGAGCTGTTGTACTAGCCGGAGCGTCTTGCGCGATTGCATCTGGTACTAGCCAGCTGAGCAGCCTATTTAGCCAAGCAGAGTCAACTGGAGCCGGAGTGCTATCTGCGGCTGGAGCTGGTGCTGTCGGCGCGACTGCTGGAGTAGTCTCGACAGGAGGAGCCGGAGTAGGGTCAACTATCGGGGCACTATCAGTAGTAGGTGTCACGGTCGGAGTATCTACTGTAGGAGTTGGTTGAGTGGTGGTCTCGACAGTAGCGCCTGTACTATCCGTAGTACTGTCAGTGGCAGGTGTCGCGATTGAACTATCTGTAGTGCTTGATTGAGTATTGGTACTATCGACTGGTGCTGCTGTAGTGGTATCGCTAGTAGTCGTATCTACAGTCGTGTCCACAGGAGTAGCAGAGCCTCCCCCACTGTTACCAGTAGTTTCGACAGGAGTCGGTGTATCGACAGTGGCAGCTTCAGTTTCAGCACTAGTAGTCTCAGTAGTTGCTGCCTGTTCATCGAGGATTTGCTCCATCTCAGCCAGCTCATCATTTACCACTTCAGTCTCAGCTGGAGAAGTTTCTTCGACTGGAGTCTCTGCAGTAGTGTCCGATGTAGTCTCAGTCGTGACTTCGCCATCAGTGTTTATATCTCCTGTTGCCTCTTCTGTGGCAGGGGTTGTTTCACTTGTGTCTACCAGCTCATCGACTATTTTGGTCAGACTATCTGTAGTTTCTCCAGCCACTTCCGTATTTGCATTAGCCGCCTCAGTATCCAGCTCAGACTCTTTTAATTTATCAGTCTCGACTTCGCCATCTTTTGTTTCGAGCTTCTTTTTGACCTCACCTTTGACGCCCCAGCCAAACTCATAGCGCAAACCATCAGTAATGGTAGTGCCATTGGCATCTGTCAGGTCTGGCGCCGGTGTATAAAACTTCTCCTGACCAGTCTCGTCTAGGAATCGCAGACCACCATTATCAGAAACTTCTAGCTTGAGTCCGACTGTCTCGACGACATACTCAAACACCGTTGGGGCAGTACTATCCTTGAGGATTATGTCTTCCTTTACACCTTCCTTGGTCGTAGTGATGAGTAAATCAGTTCCTGTCCAGAGCTCTGGATAAAGCAATTTATTGCCCTCGTAGACAGCATTGACTGTATTGGCATCGTGGTTGAGATAACGGATCTCCTCCACGACATCAGGAGTAGCATTACTGGCGACTGTTTGATCTTGTTCGCCAGAGATTATTTTGCCAGCCATATTGACGTCTTCACCGACGATCAACATACCATCGGAGCTAGTCGGAATCTCTGCGGCGTATGGTGTCTGCGCGGTTTTGAATGTACCAGCTGCTGCTGTCACCATGCTCGGGTCTATCTCAGTCTCACCACCATCCGCGGTCAAAAGTGTCGTGACAGTACCATCTTTTTTTAGCTCTTCAATGATTTCACTAGCAGCTTTACGATTGCTAACATCTTCTACGTTGTCATTTTTTAGCTTCTCCAAGACCATACGTTCTTGCCATTTATCTTTTTCCTGTTTAAGTTCTTCAAGTTTTTTGCCTCGTTCCTCTGCGTGAGTATTGACCAGCTCAGGTTTAGATTCTCCCAAGAGTTGTAATTCTTCTGTCAAAAAAGCCGCATTAGAAGTCCCCGGAGAGACTTGTTGGGCGATCACTGCCACAGGCGAAATGGGCAATAAAACAGCTAGGAGAAGCACTTTTGCGACTAAACGCTGCCAGATGGATCTCAGCGGAAAATTAACCTTGTTTTTTAGCATTTTTTTATTTTGAAGATATTTTTCCTGTTTTTTTAAACGAAGTTTTCCCTACATTGTAGCAAATTTACACATAAAAGTCAACCCCCATTGAAAGAAGACAGCTTTTATTTAGTTTTATTTTAGTATATTGATTTTGTTCAGCAAGTAACTTAAACTCGCGCAGTAATAAATTCGGGAGTAGCTCAGTGGTAGAGCATTCGGCTGTTAACCGAAGGGTCGCGGGTTCGAATCCCGCCTCCCGAGCCAG
>CAYVMX010000022.1:0-8968 GCA_964452725.1 uncultured Candidatus Peribacteria bacterium
TCTCCCCGCTCGACGGACGCTACCAAAGAAAACTCGATACCTTGCGACCGTACTTCAGCGAATTCGCCCTTCAAAAGTACCGCGTCTTGGTAGAGCTACGCTTCCTCGCGGCGCTGGGAGCAGAGGCGCAGATCAAGGAGGTCAAGCAATTCTCCGCGGCCGAGCTAAAGCTGATCGACAAACTAATCACCAACTTCGATGAGGCAGATGGTAAACAGATCAAAGCAATCGAACGTAAGACCAACCACGATGTAAAGGCTGTGGAGTACTGGATTCGAGGCAAACTAGCAAAAACCTCGCTCAAAAGTCGCCTGTCTTTCGTCCACTTCGGTCTGACGAGCGAAGATGTCAATAATCTCGCCTACGGGCTGATGCTACGCGACGCTATGAAGAACGAACTGCTACCAAAGCTGGTAGAGGTGGAAAAGGCAATCCGCCAGCGCGCACGAGCGTGGAAAGCTACTCCCCTGCTCAGTCGCACACACGGTCAGAGTGCTACGCCGACGACTGTGGGCAAGGAGCTCTGGGTCACAGCCGAGCGACTGGCGTATGAGGTCGCGGAGCTAAAGAAGCAGGAGTTCCGCGGGAAACTAAACGGTGCGACAGGGACTTTTGCTGCGCAGATCGCTGCGTATCCCGCGGTCGACTGGATCCGCTTCAGTACGAGATTCATAAAGAGTCTGGGTCTGACGCCGAACCTCGCCACTACGCAGATCGAACCGCACGACTATATCGTCGAGCTGGCGAATAAGACTCGCCATGCCAATACTATCCTGACTGACTTTGCGCAGGATACTTGGACTTATATCTCACGCGACTACTTCCGACTGAAGCAAAAGGCAGGTGAGACTGGCTCTAGCACTATGCCGCACAAGGTCAATCCAATTGATTTTGAAAATGCCGAAGGTAACTTCGGGCTAGCAAATGCGCTGCTGGCTTTCCTCTCGGACAAGCTGCCGATCTCGCGCCTCCAGCGAGATCTGACCGACTCGACGGTGCTACGAAATCTCGGAGTCGCTCTGGGGCATAGCTATCTCGGCTGGCAGAGTCTGCTCGTCGGTATCGGCAAGCTAGAGCTAAATAAAAAGGCGCTACTCGCAGATCTGGACAGCCACCCCGAGGTGCTCGGCGAGGCGATCCAGACTGTCCTGCGCAAGCACGGCGACGATCAGGCATACGAAAAGCTCAAAGCGTTTACGCGTGGACAAAAAATCACCCTAGAGTCGCTGGCAGAGTTCATCAAATCTACCGATCTACCAGCTGTGGAAAAACAACGCCTGCTCGCGCTGACTCCGGCGAAATACGTGGGTCTAGCGGCGCAGCTGGTACGCTAAAAGCGCTTAACCATACTGAGTACGGTGGGTCTATTGACAAGCATGCTTTTTCATGTTAGTTTTACTTCCTTCTTTTTATGCAAAAAACTCTATGCGAAATCTCCTCTTGATTGTCTTCGTCGCGACACTGAGTATCGGACTCACGCTGAGTGAGTACCAGCTCGCAAGCAGTCTTTTTGCCTCTAGTGAAAAACTCTATCCAGTCAAAATCACTACGACTACTCCTATCATAGCCACTACAGCTGCACCAGAGCCACTCCCAGTCGCACAGGCAAATCCCTTCTTACCAGTGCGCGCACCACTACCAGCTGTACCAGAGATCGCTCTGCCGCAGGTTACGAGTACTTTCAACCCAGCAGAGCTACTCATGGCACGTGGTATCGAGCTCAGTGCCTTTACGAGCTCCGCATCTGGCATAGACAGCACGGCACTCACAGAATGCCAGACACTCGTAGCACAGACGCTCACGGTACTGCCAGACCGCCTCACTGCGAGTCTGAACGACCTGACGCTGTTCTTTAGCGCACGAAATCCCCGTGGTCTGAGCAATAGCCGCACACTAGAGCTACGCTGCGCCGACCTCGCAGATAGCGAGATCGTGAGCGTGCTAGTCCACGAGCTAGGGCACGTGTCGGATCTCGGCGGACTACGCGGCACTGGATCTACTGCTAGTGAGTTTCATGATGGCAAGCTTGAAATCACAACCGACGACCCAAGTGTTGAGTTTTACCGTTTGAGCTGGATAGATGAAAAAAGTAAAAAATACAGACAGAAGCGTATTGACTTCGTGTCGGGTTATGCGATGAGCGATCCTTTCGAAGACTTCGCTGAGAGTTTCGACTACTACACCCTCCACGGTGCAGACTTTCGCCTACTGGCCAAAGAAAGCACTGTATTGCAGGCGAAGTACGACTTCCTACGCGACACAGTCTTCGCTGGCGCAGAATACGACAGCGCACTGACGGCATCAGCTGGCAAGCGCGTCTGGGACACGACACTGGTGACATATGATTTGACGAAATTCCTCAACCGCAATACAACCACCACTAGCCGAGATACACCTAATTCGCTAAAATAACGCGGCTTTGTGGTGGCTGTAGCTCAGTTGGTTAGAGCGCCGGGTTGTGGTTCCGGAGGTCGGGGGTTCAAATCCCCTCAGCCACCCCAGCACAAGTTCTGTCCGCGTAGTGGGCAGGTTTTGGGCTGGTGAGCTGTAAGGTGCAGAACCCCCATCAGTACGCAGCTAGAATTAGTACTACCGTATCGGTGCGCACCGTAGAGTGATATTGAATTAAAATAAACTCACAGCTAGCTAAATCCCCTCAGCCACCCCAGATAATCGTGAAAGAGGGCTCGCTCCGCTCTGCCCTCTCTCACGGACTCTCTCCCGCTAGGGACTCGCAGGCTCCATGCTTCGCCCTGGTTCGTATTTTGCTACGCCGACACAGGCTCGGCTACGCAAAATAACGATACCCGGCTTTCGCATTACGCCTGCTCGGTTTTTTTTAGAGTTTTGGGCTGGTGAGCTGAGAGCAGTGCTGACAGGAGATTTTTCAAACTACCTTGCCTCCTGCGATCCGCACTCCCTCGGCCTTGAGCAGTTTGATCTTCTGAGCTGTGCCGCGATTGTAGCCGCCGGTCTGCCAGTCGGCTCGTACTACACGATGGCAGGGTATCTCGGGATCGTGATTTTGGTGGAGGAGATTGCCGACGGCGCGTGCCGCGCGTGGACTACCGACCTGCTGCGCGACCTCGGTATACGTCAGCACTTGTCCGCGCGGGATCGCTCGGACGATAGCATGGACGCGCTCAGCGAAAGTCTGGGGCAAGATTATTTTACTTTTAATACTGCGCCGGTATCCGCACTCGTGGCGAAGCGCGCGTAGCGCGCGAGCCAACCAGTCTGGACTTTGGGCGTGAACTTTTTAACTTTTTTAAGGCGTTTTTTCAGCTCGGTCGCCGAGATCTGGAGAGCGAGCTTGCCAGCTGGGATATCGATCTCGATCAGGTCTCCCTCGCGGATCGCGGCGATCGGACCACCCGCGGCGGCTTCGGGGCTGATGTGCCCGATACACGCTCCGCGCGTACCACCGGAGAAGCGTCCGTCGGTGATGAGCGCGACACTATCACTCAGCCCCATGCCGACGATCGCAGCAGTCGGCGAGAGCATCTCGACCATGCCCGGACCACCTTTGGGTCCTTCGTAGCGGATCACGACACAGTCACCAGATTGAATTTTACCAGCGAGGATTGCCTGGAGACTGGCTTCTTGACTATCGAAAACTCTAGCCCTACCTGTGAAGCGCAACATCTCGGCAGCGACTCCACCAGTCTTTACTACGCTCCCCTGTGGTGCGAGGTTGCCAAAGAGAATTTTGAGCGCGCCCTCAGGTAAGATCGGATTGGTGAGTTTGTGGATTGTCTTGGTTTTGATCCGCGCTCCTCGGATCTGACTGCCGAGTGTGCCCGAGACTGTCTTGGCTTTGAGGCTTAGTACGCCTTTTTTCTTAGCTAATTCGGTGAGGATCGCCGAGACTCCCCCTGCGCGTGCCACATCTTCGATGTGAGTGTCGGGGTCGCTGGGGCTGACTTTGGTGAGGTAGGGCGTGCGCTTGGCGATTGTATTGATTCTTTTCAATGGGTACTCGATCCCTGCCTCGTGGGCGATCGCGAGTACGTGTAGCGTGGTATTGGTACTACCGCCCATGGCGACGTCGAGTGCGAAAGCGTTGTCGATCGCGGTCTTGGTGATGATATCGCTAGGTTTGAGGTCTTTTTTGACCAGACTGATGATTTTTTTGCCAGCCTCTTTGTAAAGCTGCTCGCGCTTGGGGTCGACGGCGAGGATCGTACCATTGCCCGGGAGAGCGAGTCCGAGTGCCTCGGCGAGGCAATTCATAGAGTTCGCTGTGAAGAGCCCCGCACAGCTACCAGCCGTCGGACACGCGCCGTCTTCTAGCTCGTCGAGCTGCTTGCGCGTGATCTTGTGCTCTTTGTACTCGCCGACTCCTTCGAAGACTGAGATGAGGTCAGTCGCGCGCTTACCACACTTGCCCGCTTTCATTGGACCACCGGAGACGTAGATACTCGGCAGGTTGAGCCGCGCCGCTGCCATGAGCATACCTGGCACGGTCTTGTCGCAGTTGCCGATCAGGACGATACCGTCGAAGCGGTGCGCAGTCGCCATAGTCTCGATACTATCGGCGATCAGCTCACGACTCGGCAGGCTGTAGTGCATACCACTGTGCCCCATCGCGATCCCGTCGCAGACTGCGATCGTGTTGAACTCGAAAGGTACGCCACCCGCCTTGCGGATTGCCTCTTTGACGGTTTTACCGACCCCTTGGAGGTGGACGTGCCCTGGTACGACATCGGTATAGCTATTGGCGACGCCGATGAAAGGCTTGCCGAGATCGGACTTGGCGACTCCACAGCGACGCAAAAGTGAACGGTGCGGAGCGGTTTCGAGGGATTTTTTGAGGTAGTCGGAGCGCATAGACAAAAGTAATTAGGTAAAACCATTTTAGCGTTTTTACGGTAAACTGACACTCAAATGTCAAAGTTCCTAATCCAAGGCGGTGTACCTCTGACAGGTACGGTGCGAGTCTCCGGCTCGAAGAACGCGGCGTTGCCACTGCTCGCGGCGACACTGCTGACCGAGCGCGAGTGCGTACTGGCAAACGTCCCTGATATCGCGGATGTCCGGCTACTTTTGGAAATCCTAGCAGCACTCGGTGCAAAGTACACTTTCGCACGCAATACTGTACGAATCCAAACTAAGAAGCTCCGTACGACAAAAATACCCAAAGCTCTCGCCCAAAAAATGCGCGCGAGTATTCTGCTGCTCGGACCTCTACTCGCTCGTGCCGGCAAGGCAACGCTACCTTTCCCCGGTGGGTGTGTGATCGGCAAGCGTAGCACGCACGTCCATGAGTACGCCTTCGAAAAGCTCGGACTAAAGAATCAATCTACTAACTCAGAACTGAAATTCAGTGGCAAGATCAAAAGTAATGCTTTCAACCTGCCAGAGCTGAGTGTGACAGCGACGGAGAACGCGCTGATGGCAGCCGCACTCACCACTAGTGAGACGAAGATCCGCATGGCGGCTTATGAGCCACATGTCGTGGACCTTTGTGAGTTTCTCCAGAAGCTAGGAGTCAAGATCGAGGGTGTCGGCACGCACACACTCAAAGTCCGTGGTGCAAAAAGATTGAAAAGTGCGACGCACACCGTGACCACAGACTATCTGGAGGTCGGCACACTCGCGATCGCTGGACTGGTGACGCGCGGTACAGTACGGATCACAGGCGTCATGCCCAAGCAGCTCGACTCTTTTTTTCAAAAGCTGGAGGAAGTCGGCGCAGACTTCACCGTCGGACCAAACTATCTGGAAGTCCGCCCGAGCAGGTCGCTCAAGGCGCTCAAGATCCAGACAGCGGTGTTCCCCGGCTTTCCGACCGACCTCCAAGCCCCCATGGGCGTACTGCTAACCCAAGCACGCGGTGAGAGTCGGATCTTTGAGACGCTCTTCGAAGGACGGCTGAACTACCTCGCCGAGCTAGAAAAGATGGGCGCTGTGGTCGAGATCTTGAACCCGCACCAGGCGACCATCACAGGTGGTACACGGCTCAAAGGCGCGGCTGTCGCCAGCTGCGACCTGCGTGCCGGCGCAGCGGTAGTACTCGCGGCACTCGCGGCACGCGGCACGAGCGAGGTGACGGATATCCAGTACATCGACCGTGGGTACGAAAGATTCGATGAAAAGCTACGAAGTCTAGGCGCAAAGATCGAACGAGTAGAATAGTGTTGCTTTTATCTAAATTTCGTGCTAAATTTAGTACGATTTAATTTTTTTACAATGTCAGAACTTTGTTCAATCAGTAGCGTAAAAAAAAACCCTGCCGTGCTCGCCACTGGTGGTCTCAAGATCGTACTAAAAAACAACAAACCCGCTTTCCTCGCTGTCCCCTACGATGAGACTCTAGAGGAAAGCATCGAAGACCTACTCGAAGAGTCTGCCCTGCTAAAAAACAAACCACTCCTAAAATCTCTAGACGTGGCGCGCCAAGGCAAAAAATACAGCTCGACAGCCGCACGCAAAAAACTAGGTCTGTGAGATGTACAGTGTCGCCTACTCTGCCAAGTCGCTCACTGATCTGAAGCAGCTACCCAAAAAAATCCAGACTCGCATCCTCGACAAAATGGATCTTTTTGCCAAGCAGTCCGACCCCACACACTTCGCCAAGTCGCTCACTGGTCGCACCGAGCTGCGTTTTCGTATCGGTGAATACCGCACTATCGTAGTATTAGACCGAGCAAAGCAGGAGATCTACGTGCTACGAGTAGGCAAGCGTGATAAAGTCTATGGTCTCAAGATATGAAAGTCCTAGTCGCCCTTTCCGGTGGTGTCGACAGTAGCGTCGTCGCTGCGCTGCTCCAGCAGCAAGGTCATACCGTGATCGGTATTCATCTCCAGTTTTGGTCAGAAGATTTTTGTCCAAGTGGCGGCAAGACCCTGCCGGAAAACAAATGCTGTAGTGTCGAGGCGCTGGAGTCCGCACGAGCCGTCGCGGCGCAGCTCGACTTCCCTTTTTACGTGCTCAACTTTCGCGCACCGTTTAAGGAAAAAGTCGTGGACTACTTCCTCGAAACCTACGGCGCTGGGCAGACACCGAACCCCTGTGTGATGTGTAATCGGGAGATCAAATTTGGACGGCTACTGGAGAAAATGCGCGAGCTAGACTGCGATGCCATCGCGACGGGGCATTTCGCACGAGTGGAGATTTGTCATTCCGACCCCCGAGCCGGAATCTCCGAGATGCCGAATCAAGTCCGGCATGACAAGATGATTTACACACTCCAGACTGGCAAGGACCGCGAAAAAGACCAGAGCTACTTCCTCTACCATCTGACACAGGCAAAGCTCCGACACATACTCTTTCCCGTGGGTGATCTGACGAAGACTGAGGTCTTTGCCTTGGCGAAAAAGTGGGGGCTGAAGACCACGAGCGACAAGAAAGAGAGCCAAGGGACGTGCTTTTTTCCTGAGCGTGAGCCGCAGGATTTCCTCACACGCCACTTGCCGCCGAGCAGCCTAAAGCACGGTGAGATCCAAACGCTCACTGGCAAAGTCGTCGGCAGACACAAAGGACTCTCGCTCTACACCGTAGGTCAGCGCCGTGGCGTGGATCTCGGCGGTATGGCAGAGCCGCACTATGTCGTCGGGTTCGATCGTACGGCGAATATACTGGTGGTAGGCACAGACAGCGAGACTTTCACAAAAAAAATGCGAGTAGCCGACCTGAGCTGGGTCAGCGGAGAACCTCCCCAAGCAGAGCTACACACGGCGGTACGGATCCGCTACCGCAGCGAGCCGTATCCGGCGACTGTCGTATTCAATGGTGATCTCGCCGAGGTAGAATTTGACCAGCCTGTCCGCGCGATCACCCCCGGACAAGCCGCGGTGTTTTACGATGGAGAGATAGTACTCGGCGGTGGTACGATCACTGATTAGATTCCTGATCAGAGTCGGGAATGACCCAGCCTTCACCCTGCCAGGTCTCGGCGGGCAGGCAGTAGAACTTGAAAAAAGAGCGGTTTTTTGGTATAATGAAGTGATCACTTGGCGTCTTTGCGCCTCAAAAAACAAAACCAAAATGCAATTGAAACTCGAACCAAAAGTCGAAAGCCAAATACGTACCAAAGGACACCGACGTATACATATAAAGCACAATCACAATCTGATAAGTGCGTCTGTAGCGCAACCAATGCCAAAGATCATCGTGCGCAAACCAAAAAGCAAGATCAAAGAAGGAATTTCGTTTCTGGCGACTGCGGCAGTGATATTTTTATTTACCTTCTTTAGTCTCAACTACTCAGCCTACAGCAAACAAATTAGCTTTTGGGCAGAAAACCTCAGCGCCTCGACTATAACTGCTGGTGAGCTAGAGCAGCCAGCTGAGACACCCAACACTGTCACTACTACAGATGATACTCAACTAGTAGTCAGTAACTTCAAAAAGCCAAAAGTAACTGTCGGAGGTATCCCAAAGCTAGATCTAAATGTCACTCCTCCAGACAATCGGATTATAATTCCAAGATTACATATCAACGCACCGATCAAAGAGACAGCACCCGGCGTAGATATCACAGATCCTTGGTCTCAAATAGAAGAAAGCGTCCAAGCTGCGCTACTAGAAGGTGTCGTACGTCTACCCAATACAGCACGTCCAGGTCAAGTCGGCAACGCCTTTCTCACTGGACACAGTAGCTATTATCCGTGGGTAAAAAGTCTCTACAAGGATATCTTTGCGCTCCTACCAAAGATCCAGATCGGCGATGAAATCATCGTATATTACGACCAACAAAGATATGTGTATATCGTCAGCGACCTCGATGAAGTCAGCCCGAAAGATGTCTTCGTCATGGGCAAGACCAAAGACGCTCGTCTGACACTCATGACTTGCGTACCGATCGGCACGACTCTGAAGCGCCTCGTCGTCACCGCACTACTCGCACCAGCGAGGAAGTAAAGGTAGAATAACCCACGTGCCCAGGTGGTGGAATGGTAGACACGCTGGTTTTAGGAACCAGTGCCGCAAGGTGTGGAGGTTCGAGTCCTCTCCTGGGCACCA
>CAYVMX010000023.1:0-6691 GCA_964452725.1 uncultured Candidatus Peribacteria bacterium
ACTCTTGGCGTTTCGCCAGAGTTCATTCTAGGTCGTCTTTCTCTACTGCATTTTGAATGTTTAGGATTTGCTTAAAAGATACCCAGCTTATTGAGTTGGGTTTTTGGTGTAGAAAATCTCCTGTAGCTCTTCTTTGGGAAATCCTCCCCAGCCCTCCTTTTCAAAGGAGGGAGCAAGTGGAGCTCCTAATTATCCCCCTTACGAAAGGAGGTCGCCTCGCTCAGAATGACAAATGTGGAGGGCAGGCGAGATAGGATCACTCTACGACACCGCTGCTTGTGACCAAAACCAAACCTACAACAATCACTCCCATACCGATGAATTGCAAGGTGGTGATGTTTTCCTTGAAGAAGAAATAACCAAAGAGGGTAATCAAAATCACTGAAATGGATATCCAAAGAATATTGGTGATTGCCATGCCTTCGAACTGCAAAGACTTGGCAAAGAAAAACCCCGCTCCGCCAAATCCCAACACTGTCCCTGCGAGCCACCAGGGGTTTTGATTCACACTCCACAGTTTCGCTGCTACTACTCCGAAGAGGTCGAGTAGATTGATAATGGCGACGTAAAGAACAAATTGAGACATTGGTTGAACGAAACAAAATCTAACGAGCCAAATTACTTCTTCCGGATCTGTAGTCGCCACTGTGTACCCTCCGCCTCGACACCGAGGATTTCATGTCCGTCGGCTTTGACACTCAGTGGTACATTCTCCTTCGGTTCGCCGTCGTCGAGCAGCACATCGAGTCGCGCGCCTTTGGGGAGCTTTTCCAGCTTGAGTTTTGTCTTCACATAGTTCATCGGACAGGCGACACCCGACAGGTCGTAAGTCTCGACCTCATCGCTGGCTGGTACTACTTTGTTAAATTCAGTATCGCTCTTTGCCATCGCAGCGCCTTTGATCGCGAGCTTGGCTTTGTCCACCAGCTCGTGGCAGGCGGCGAGGAAGTCTTTGATCAAGTTCATATTGTCAGGGTTAGCTTTGTCTGCCAGTCCAGTGTACTTAGTGTCTAGTTTGCTCGCGGCGATGAGGTTTTTTTCCACTTCGCTCCAAGTCTCTGCCTCAGCTGGTTCGAGTCCCTCGGGGATTAGTATGGCTTTGGCGGCGTAGAGGACGGCTTTCTCCAGATGTTCGCTAGCTTCCTCAGGAGTCTGCTCGGCGAGATAGAGCTCGCGGTCGGCCTCGGCGATACCGACGTCGAGCAGGCTGACGACCATACCAGCACACTCACCGCTGCTGATTTCGAGTTTGAATGGTTTGTCTTCACCGTAGTCGACTTTGAAAGTGTCGAGCTGATCGGCTGCGACTGTCGTGAATTCAGCGAGTTCCGCCTTCAAGCTCTCGGTACCGACGCGTAGCGACCAGTCGGAGAAGTCTTCGGCGTCGTTCTTTTCAGTGAGCCATTTGTTGACCAGTTTCTCTGTCGCGGTGGGGAGGTGGTGGGCAGGGATCTTGCCCAGTGGCGTTCCGAAGCGGGTTTTTTCCTGAGCGCTTTTGCCACCGACGAGCACTTCGAAAGCAGGGAGCTGGACACCGTCGATCGTCAGACTCGCGCCTTGAAAGCCGAGTCCAGCGATGCGATGCTGACCACAGCTACTTGGACAGCCATTGACATGGATTTTCAAACCTTCAAGAGCTTCCCAGCCTTTCTCTGCGAAGAGTTTTTGCAACTCGCGCGTCAGTCCACGGGCTTTCGTGATACCCAGTAGGCAAGTGTCACTACCCGGACAGGAGACGATGTCCGCGGCACGCTCGATATCCGCGGCGGCAAGGTTGAGTTTTTTTAGCTCAGTGTACAGGTCAGCAAGTTTCGTTCCGTCGACGTTGGCGATGAGGAATTTCTGCCGGACAGTCGTGCGCAGCTCAGGTTGGACAGAGTATTTTTCTGTCAGGTCGGCGAGTTGGCGTAGCTCATCGGTTTGGTAGTTGCCCAGCTTACAGTTTACGTATACGGCGTAGAGTCCGGCTTGCTTCTGGGCGACGACGTTCGTCTCGTACCAAGCTGCTAGTTCACTATCAGCGCTAGATAAGTCGAACTCCGTACCTGTGGCAGTAGAGTCTGCTGCCCACTCGATCGGCACAACTTTGCGACTTGTGTCCGCCTGTACCGCCGCTAGCTCCGTGTCAAAGAGTTTTTTGAAATCAGCGAAACCGAGGTCGAGAATAAGGAACTTCAGGCGTGCGCGGTAGATATTCTTTCGATTGCCATGCCGATCGAAGACACGAATGGCTGCCTCCATGTAATCCACAATCTCCTCGGCGGATACCCAATCAGCCAGTACATACGCTGCGCGAGCGAGTGCGCCGAGTCCGCCGCCGACATACAGCTTGAAACCTTTGACTCCGTCGCGTACTTCTGCGATACCACCGAAGTCGTTGATCCCGATCAGGGCGCGGTCTGTCGCACTGCCAGAGAAAGCTACTTTGAATTTACGCGGCATATTTTGGTTCAAAGGATTTCGCAGGAAGTGTCGGAAAACCTGCTCGGCGACAGGTTGGATATTGAAAGCTTCATCAGGTGTGAGACCAGCGAGCTCGTCGCCTGTGATCGCACGGACACAGTTGCCACAGCCTTCGCGGCTAGTTAGATCTACTTTTGCTAGTGCTGTGAAAACCTCGGGGATTTTTTGGAGATCGACGAAGTGGTACTGGATCGCTTGACGATCTGTAATGTGCCCCATGCCAGTTGAGTATTGTTCACCGACATCTGCCAGTGTACGTGCTTGAGCTGGCGTTAGTCGACCGTATGAGACTTTGATTCGGATCATCTGCACGCCGCTCTGTCGCTGTCCGTAGACGCCATTTACAAGTCGGAATCTCTTAAACAATGGCTCTTCATAGCGTCCAGCGTACATTTTTAGAGCGGCTCGAAAATCCTTAATATCTTTGGCGAGAGCAGGAGAGATATCTGACATTGGAAAGTATTAATTTTAAAGGGCAGTCAACAGACTGACAGCTTAGCAGATTTTCCATCTTTTGACTTTCCAATTATCTGACTTTCGCGTAAAATCCTTTGGCTCTAGCGTGGATCAGTAGCTCAGTTGGTAGAGCATCCGGCTCTTAACCGGCAGGTCCTGGGTTCGAATCCCAGCTGATCCACCATGGAGGTTCTTGACCCGTAGAGTCAAGGTTCTTCATGGTGATTGTACTGGGCTAGCACTCATTCAACCTCCGTGTTATTACGACTTCACGTTCACCCCGCTGCCAGCCAAAACCTCCCCACTTTGTGGGGAGAACTTGTCTGGTGCCGGGGGCGAGACTTGAACTCGCACGAGGTTTAACCCTCAAAGGATTTTAAGTCCTCCGTGTCTACCATTTCACCACCCCGGCATTTATCAAAAGTTTAACAGGAAAAGATTTGGAGGCCACGACCAGATAATTGGGCTGCGCCCAAGCGGATTGCGTCGCTCAGACATTGCTAAACAAGTTTAGCATGTCATTCGCTATCCTCGTCCTTCGAACTGTACCAATTCTCACCAGATCCTGACAATCACACAAAACCTGCCTACCGCAGGCAGGCAGAACTTGTGTGGAGGCCACGACCAGATTCGAACTGGTGAATGAAGGTTTTGCAAACCTCTGCCTTACCACTTGGCTACGTGGCCTTTTGGACGGATATTTTAGCAGAAAATCAAAGTTTCAGATATTCGGCTAGTTGATTGACTGCTTTGTTTATACCATTGCGCAATATTTTGAGTGCTACCATGTCGTTGCGTCCTGAGAGTGGATTGTGGATCATATTAAGGTTGTATTCGAGCTGGACGGCATAGATTTTGCAACCAGCATGATTTTTGAGACCGTGCTCTACTACCCAGCGGACCGCATAGCCACCACGATAGATATGATTGATCTCTACACCGAGTCCAGTTTGTTCTTTGAGGTTTTTTTGAAAAACTTTCATTGCGTTGCTAGGCAGAGAGGTGGCTTGGGCATATGAGCGTACACGAGCACCGCGGTTACGACTACCGAGATTGGAGATCACCATACTTGGTAGATACATATGCTTGTCATCGAGAGGGTGATCGACAGCGGCATTGTGGTGATCTATAAAGAAGACCTTTTTGTGACCCTTTTCAAAGAGAGTATGAATATCTTGAATAATTTGTTCGTAGTGCGGAAACCAATTTTTACCTAGTAATTCGGCTTTTTCTAGTGTGGTCAAATCCTTACCAGGTTTCCAGACGGTATTATTGCGGAAATCTTTTTCACGAAAGGCAGTCTCGGGAGTTGGTGCACGGTTGAGGTCGCCGAGTAGACGATGGTGTTTCGCATAATATACTGAATAAGCCCGTGGGTGACGACAGGTCTGAATAGTGAAAGGATCGGAGCAATTCCAAATCTCTTTGGGAGTTAGTAGCATACGCCGTTTAAACTTCGTCGGCACGGTCGAGTGGGCGTGTGGGGCGGAAATGATGATAGGAAGTTTTTTGACCACGCCTCTATTGTATCAAGGATTTGTTCAAAGTAAGAATATCAAATTAAGTTGGTGTTAAAAGTGTTAGTTAAAAGTTTGGTTATCTCTATTGAGAAGGAGTAAAGTCACTGAGATTAATCCGTTCGCCTATGTCTTTTCATTTTGCTGCCAAACCAGATATCCTTAAAGTCGGTGAAAAGAAATGTGTCACTGTGGCTGGCAAAAAACTAGTTTTGGCACGTTTGGCAGATGGCTACTATGCACTAGATGGTACTTGTCCGCATCGTGGTGGTCAGCTTTGTGATGGTAAGTTGGACGGTCAAAAAGGTGAGATTGTTTGTGGGTTACACAATTGGAACTTCGACCTCAAAACTGGAGTCTCACCATATAATCCTGCTGACAAAGTAGAAACTTATACAACGGAAGAGCGTAAAGATGGTGTTTATATTGAGATTGCCAAAACTGAAGAGCAGCCAGATCTGACGGATTATCTCGATCCTTGGCGTCGTCGTGAAGACAAATTGGAAACTGAGATGGAGACAGTCCACCACATGGCCGATGGTTGGATTGGTCCACATGGTCAGACTGACCCGATGCGGACAGAAAAACAATCACCGCTTTGGGACCAGTTGGTATTTTTGCCACGACAAGTAGCCGAGTTCCCTCAGTCTGATGATACTCCAGTTAATTTGAAAACAGTGATTGGCAGTAGTGCCAAAAAGCCAGTCGAGATCGATTTACCAGTCTACGTCAGTCATATGAGCTTCGGTGCGCTCTCGCGTGAGGCGAAGATCGCACTCGCCACAGGTAGCGCTGCCGCTGGTACGCTGATCTGCTCTGGTGAGGGCGGACTCCTGCCAGATGAGCAGGAGGCTGCGGCGACTTATATCTTTGAGTTGGCCAGTGGTGGTTTTGGTTGGACGGAAGCCAACATCGCCAAAGCTGACGCAATCGAAATCAAAATGGGACAGGCTGCCAAAGCAGGACTTGGTGGTGTACTGCCTGGTGCCAAAGTGACGGAGGAGATCGCCAAGGTGCGCGGCATAGAGGTGGGTAAGGACGCAATTTCGCCTGGAGCTTTCCCAGATTTCAAAACTCTCAAAGATTTGAAAAAACGTGTCGCCGAGATTAAAAAAATGACTGGCGGTAAACCAGTCGGTATTAAATTTGCTGCTAGTCGAATAGAGGAGGATCTCGCTGCGGCGCTGGAGTGTCAGCCAGACTTCATCACTATCGATGGACGAGGTGGTGCGACTGGTGCTGCGCCCAAGCATGTGAAAGACAACATCTGCGTACCGACACTTTATGCACTTGATCGTGCGCGACGCTATTTGGAGCAGCACAATGTCAAAATTGAGCTGCTAGTCACAGGTGGATTGCGCTTGCCAGCTGACTTTGCCAAGGCGCTCGCGCTCGGTGCGACTGCTGTCGCGACTGCTTCGGCGGCACTGATGGCGATCGGCTGTCAGCAATACCGCGCCTGTCATACAGGTAAGTGCCCAGTTGGTATCGCTACCCAAGATTTGTATTATCGTGGAAGACTAGATATCGAAAAGTCTGCCAAAAAATTGACCAACTTCTTTAAAGCTACCAAATATCAGCTTGCTGATTTCACACGTATCACTGGGCATACCGATATTCATGAGCTATCGCTCGCAGATCTCGCTACAGTCAGTGCTGAGATTGCAGCTCACACTGTGATACCACACGTTGGTGATCCTCGTTAATTTTTTTATCTCTTTAATTTTTTTATTATGAATACAGTTGCTGTTTCCCAAGTCATTACCGCTACTCCTGACAAAGTCTGGAAGTATGTCTCTGATTTTTCTGATGCTAGCCATCAAATGATTGCTGTGACAGATACGCAGACAAGTGGTGACACACGTGTAGTGAGCTTCAAAAACGGTCATCAAGTCAGTGAAAAATTGATTGCTAATGATCCACAAATATCTTTACGTTGGTCACAGGAGACTCAGCAGGGGTTTATCCCGATCAAAAACGTGGAAGAGGAGATTACGCTGAAGCCGACTGCCGATGGTACGGAGGTTGGTTTTTTATTTCATTACGATACTAAGATGGGACCAATGGGTTGGCTGATGAATCTGATGATGGTACGTGGTAAGTTGGCTGGTTATGCTAAGGGTAATTTGAATAAGATTGCTCGCAAGTTAGCCAACTAATCCAACACTCAGTACTACTAGAGTTTCGCGTCTCTCCACAATTACCACGAAGAACCTCGACCAAAGTCGAGAACCTCCGTGGTGCTCGGGAGAGGA
>CAYVMX010000024.1:0-5542 GCA_964452725.1 uncultured Candidatus Peribacteria bacterium
TGGTGGAGGCGAGGGGACTCGAACCCCTGACCCCCTGCTTGCAAAGCAGGTGCTCTAGCCAACTGAGCTACGCCCCCAGAAAGTTGCTCAAGGATTTTACACAAGTAGATCGTATTTGTCACCACATTGGAAATACTCTAAAATCATTGCACATTATTTAACTGCCCCTGAAAGGAGGGAAAAATTTATGGCTATCTCTGTCACCAAAAAAGGCTCTGAACCAGCCGATCGACTACTTTCACGTTTCAACAAGCAGTCACAGCACACGGTCAAGGGTCTGCGTCGCAGCCGCTACCACAAGCGTAACGAAAGCAGTCTTAAACAAAAACGCGGAGCTATCATTGCATCGGACTATCGTGCTGAGCGCGAGCGCAAGCGTCACTACAACTAAATAACTATCCCAAGAAGCTGTCTCTGAGAGGCAGCTTTTTGTTTATTTGAAAAAATGAAAGTCCATAAGTTGTTAAATAACGTAAAGCAGGTTGAACGTGCTGAGGCAGAGATATTGTTGGCACATGTCCTACGTTGCGAGCGAGTCAAATTAATTGTTGATTCAGATTTAGTAGTTGGTAAGCGACAAAAAGAGGAGTTTGAAAAACTGGTCGTGAGACGTGCAGCAGGGGAGCCAGTCGCTCATCTGACTGGTAGTAAGGAGTTTTACGGATTAGGATTCGCTGTGAACTCAAAAGTGCTGATCCCCAGACCAGAGACCGAGCAGATCGTAGAGGAGGTTTTGAGTTTTATTAAAGCTAGCCCTCAGGCGAGGGAAGTGCTGGATATTGGCACGGGTTCTGGTTGTATCGCTGTGGCTATCGCCAAGAGTTTGCCAGATATGCGAGTAGCTGCCTGTGATGTTTCCTCAGAGGCTTTGAAAGTCGCGCGAGAGAATGCCGAGCGGCACAAAGTAGAGATCGAACTTTACGAGTCGGATTTACTGGACAGTGTGCCGAGTGAGTATGATATCGTCGTGGCGAATCTACCGTACATCGCCGATTCTGATCCGACAGTTGAGTCGGGAGTGAAGCAGTACGAGCCACACCTAGCACTCTATAGTGGCACAGATGGTTTAGATTTATATAGACGATTGTTTCAGCAGCTTGGTGAGTGGCAGATAAGACCTCGGTTATTATTGATAGAGATCGGCTGGCAGCAGCGTGAGGCGCTGATCCAGCTAGTCGAGCAGTATCTACCAGATTCCAGAGTCGAGTGTTTGCAAGATTTGGCAGGGCACGATCGGATCATAAAGATCGTAAACACAATTACACGGGATTCTTCACCCGCATGCGCGGGTTCAGAATGACAATGTTAAACTAACTCCATGCTAACAAAAGTCCAAAAGCTCGTTTCTGAGTTCGAAAGTATCGAAGGTTCACTCGGTGATCCTGAAATCATTGCGAATCAAAAAAAGTTTCGTGAGCTTAGTATTCGTCATGCTGAGCTGAATGAGAATATCGGGCTTTTTCGCGAGTATGTCGCCAATGAGCAAACGCTCAGAGATGCGGAAGAGACTTTGGCTTCCAACGATGAAGAGCTAAAGACGCTCGCCGAAGAGCAGATCAAAATCGCTAAGGCTAGACAGGTTGAGCTAGACGATGAATTGAGAATAGCCCTTCTGCCAAAAGATCCCAACGACTCAAAAAATATTATCGTCGAAGTGCGTGCGGGGACTGGTGGTGAGGAGGCGGCGCTCTTTGCCAGCGAGCTGTCGCGGGGGTACATCCGCTTCGCCGAAGAGCAAGGATTCACTGTCGAGCTGCTGGACAAGTCAGAGTCAGAGTCCGGTGGCGTCAAGGAGATTAGCTTCGCTGTCAAAGGTGCGGGTGCGTATGCCAAGTTCAAATTCGAAAGTGGGACTCACAGAGTCCAGCGGATCCCCGCGACGGAGAGTAAAGGGCGGATTCATACCAGCGCGATCACTGTCGCTGTACTGCCCGAGGCAGAGGAGGTCGACATCGAGATCAAGCCGGAGGATATCCGCGTCGATACATTCTGCTCCAGTGGTCCGGGTGGGCAGAGTGTCAATACGACTTACTCCGCCATTCGTATCACGCACGCTCCGACGGGGATCGTCGTCAGCCAGCAGGATGAGAAGAGCCAGATCAAAAATAGAGCCAAAGCCATGCGTGTGCTCCGTAGTCGTCTGCTCGCCCACGAGGAAGAAAAGCTCGCTGCCGAGCGGGGGAGTCTACGTTCAAAAATGGTCGGTAGTGGCGACCGCAGCGAAAAGATCCGAACTTATAATTTTCCCCAAGATCGTGTGACAGATCATCGTATCGGGCAAAACTTCAACAATCTCCCCGGTATCATGGAGGGGAATTTATCTGCTATTGTCAGCGCTCTGATGGAGGCGGATGTGGCAGAGCGAATGAAAGCAGGATAATATTACTTTCTCTAATTTTTTTTAAAAAATGCTTATAACAGGAAGCGGCGGCAAAGGAATAGATGGAATGCCAGCTGACATCGATCATTTAAATATACTTGTGAGTCCAGTAGATACCAATAATATTGATATTATTGAGTTTTCAGAAAGAGCCAAAGAGGCAATTCCAAGTTGTAGCAGTGTATTACCCCAGATAGCTGGAAAACGCATGGTTTTACTTTTACGATTTATTAAAGATAACGAGGAGTTGAGAAGTGAGATCAGAGATTTTTTGACTGGCAAATTTGGAAAAGATATTCATATAACAATATGTTCAGAATATGCCAATCGCAAGGTGACAAATAAAGATTCACGAAGATCACTTTAGTTTGCTGTTTACATTTTTTATTCATTACTTTAGACTCTCGGCGATTTAGGCTTTCTTTCGCTGCTGGGTCGGCATCCACAGCACAGATCGACCTGTATATAACCCCCTCTGCCATGCAACGCGATGATAAGAAAAAAGTTTTCGGTGACCACGGTCGCCACGCCAAAGACACCGGTAGTCCCGAAGTCCAAGTCGCCATCATGACGGCACGGATCACCGAGCTGACCGATCATCTCAAGACTCACAAAAAAGACAAGCATAGCCGTCGAGGCTTGCTAGGTTTGGTGAATAAACGTCGCAAGCTGCTCGATTATCTGAAAAGTAAGAGCAAGACTACTTACGAAGAGCTGATCAAGAAGCTGGGAATCAGGAAGTAGTTCGTTTGTCATTTCAGATCTGCTTGCCAGTAGGTAGTTTTATCTGGAATCTAAGAATTTTAGATTTCCGTCTGTGCGGGAATGACGGGTGGTGATGAGAATGATAAAGAGAGGCTTGTTTTTCAGTGTTTAGTTGTCTAAACTGCTTGTACTTTTCCGAAGTCGAAATCCGAGCTGTCAGCAGTCCTGACTACTCGCTTCCGGTTTCGGAGAGGATCTTTTAACCCCTTTCCATTATGGAACCCAAGAACACCTTTGGGGGAGACCCCAAATCCGTGTCTGCCGAAGTCGGCGGACGCAAACTCACGATCGAAACTGGTCGTTTCGCTTTCCAAGCTACGGGTAGCGCGACAGTCCAGCTCGGTGACACTGTCGTACTCGTCGCTGCTACACTCGCAGACAAGCCGCGCGAGGGTTGCGATTTCTTCCCACTGACGGTGGATTATGAGGAGAAATACTACGCGGCTGGTAAGATCAAAGGTAGTCGCTTTATCAAACGTGAAGGACGCCCAAGTGAGAACGCTATTTTGCGTTGTCGTTTGATTGACCGTCCGATTCGTCCGCTTTTTCCGAAAGGCATGACAAACGATGTCCAGATCATTGCTTCCGTGCTTTCGTGCGATTTAGAGGTCGATCCGGGGATCAGTGCTATCACAGCTGCTAGTATGGCTCTGCTGGTCGCTGGCGCACCGATCGTCGCTCCTGTGGCTGCGGTGAAGATCGGGCATGTCGATGGCAAACTAATTGTCAATCCTACTTACGAACAAGAGAAGACTGGCAAACTAAATCTGACTGTCGCTGGTACGCCAGAGGCGATCACGATGGTGGAGGCAGGCGTGAAAGAGCTACCAGAGGAGACTATCCTTGAGGCTTTGACACTCGCCCACGAGGAGATCAAGAAGCTCTGCCAGCTCCAGCTCGATCTAGTCGCTCAGATCACGGTCACACCTTTCGCCAATGTCGTTTTGCGAGATGAGAATGCCGACGCGGTCGCTGCCGCCGAGGCTTTTGCGACGAAAGAGCTGATGGATACTGTCCAAGGCAAGAGTAAAAAAGAGGTCAAAGAGCCACTACACGCTCTGGAAGATCAAATCACTGAGAAGCACGCGGCTGAGATCGAAGCGGAGAAATTCTCTGCTGGTGATCTAAAAAGTGCTCTAGGTAAGCTACTCGACAAAAACATGCGCGCCAATATCCTCGAAAAAGACACCCGCATTGACGGACGCGCACTCGATGAGGTTCGTCCGATCACGACTGCGGTTGGGATCTTCCCTCGGACGCACGGTACAGGGCTTTTCCAGCGTGGTGAGACGCAGATCCTCTCAGTCGCGACGCTCGCTAGCCCAGGCAAGGCGCAGATCATCGACACTATGGACGTTGACGAGGAGCGTTTTTATATGCATCACTACAACTTCCCGCCGTACAGTACAGGTGAGACGAAGATGATGCGGGGTACGAGCCGACGTGAGGTCGGGCATGGCGATCTCGCCGAGCGCGCTCTACTACCGGTACTCCCAGAGCGTGAGAAGTTCCCGTATACAGTACGAGTAGTCTCCGAGACTCTGTCCTGTAACGGTTCTAGTAGCATGGGTTCGGTCTGTGGTTCGACGATGTCGCTCATGGACGCGGGTGTACCGCTCATTCGCCCTGTCTCGGGTATTGCCATGGGTCTGGTGACAGACAAAGACGCCGACGGCAAATTCAACACTTATAAAATCCTTAGCGATATCCAAGGACTGGAGGACTTCGCTGGTGATATGGACTTCAAAGTGACTGGTACGACGGAGGGTATCACCGCACTCCAGATGGATATCAAGGTCAAAGGACTCTCGATCGATATACTCCGAGAAGCACTCGAGCAAAGTAAAAAAGGTCGCCAACACATTCTAGAGAAAATGCTCGAAGCAATCCCAGAGCCACGCGCCGAGCTAAACAAAAACGCTCCAATGATCGAGGCGATCAAGATCGATCCTGAGCAGATCGGACTAGTGATCGGTAAGGGTGGTGAGACTATCCGCGAGATTACCAAGGAGTGTGAGGTCGAAGTCGATGTCAATGATGACGGCTTGGTCACTATCACAGCTCCAGATCAGGAGAAAGGCGCCAAAGCCAAGAAATGGATTACCCAGCTGACGACCGTACCAGAGGTCGGCGAGGAGTTCGATGGCAAAGTCGTCAAAATCATGGACTTCGGAGCTTTCATTCAGCTCGTACCAGGCAAGGACGGCATGCTCCACATCTCTGCCCTCCAGCAGGGACGTACAGAGCGCGTAGAAGACGCTGTGAAGGTCGGTGAGGCTATCAGAGTAAAGATCCTCGAGATCGACCCGATGGGCCGTATCAACCTCGGACGCGTGCTACCAGACGGCACAGTGCTAAAGCCTGCTCCGAAAGGTCCACCGAGGAGCGGTCCACCCC
>CAYVMX010000025.1:0-4245 GCA_964452725.1 uncultured Candidatus Peribacteria bacterium
GCGGTAGCGTGAGGGACAACGCTGGTAATGTCGGGACCTGCCCGCCAGGCTATGTCAGCTGGATCGACAAGACGCTGCCGACTATGACGACGCTGAGTGTGCCGCCTTTCGCTGCGGATAATCCCTGGACTCCACCCGCAATAAACTTCGTGGATACGTGTGGTACGACTGGCGAAAACCAATGTGTTGGCACGAGTGGTGTCGGCGTGATCACGGCGACGATCACGAGTCCGACTGGTCGGACGATTACTCGGACTGGTACTGGTGGTGGCTTGGCGAACTATGCTTGGACATTCTCTGGTGATTTCAGTGAGGCGGGTCCGTACCAGCTCGACCTCGAGGTCTGCGATATGGCAGTCAACGGCGGCAACACTGGTAACTGTCAGACGTACAATAAACCTAATTTCTTCCACGTGGTGGCGAATGTGCCCGAGTGGAACACTTGTCTGCAAAACTATCACAGTGTCTGTCCGAGTACGATCAGCTATGGTGCGATGAGCGCGAAGAACGCGACGAGCTACACAGCGGGCAACAACGCCGCTGGCAGTGTCACGGTGGTCGCGGACAACACGACTGGTGAATACCACGCGGTGGAGGTCCAGCTCTCGGATCGCTATGGCAATCCGGTCGTGAGTGAAGCGGGTATCAAAGCAGTCCAGACGCAGTACGACTATACCAACACGGTCTACGCCGACCAGATCGCTCAGACAGGCGACGCGATCCATTATTCGACGATATTTAGTGGGGCGAATGGAGACTACCCCGCGAGTAACACGGTGGCGCTACGGACGCAGGTCGGTCCGCTGGTGGGAGCGAACAGTAGCTACCCTTACTCAGCCCCGAAGAATGGAAAGTATACAGTCCAGACGCGCAGTCATGCACCGACGGCGAGTGGCTACGCGCCACTCCAGCAGCCGCCACACGGTGGCTGGCAGGTGATGCTACAAGATATGATCTATACGGTCAGCGGTACGGGCTACTCGGGTGTGGGTGAGATCGGTGCGACGACAGTCGATACGAGTGCGACGGCTGCGGCCCCTGCACCAGATCTGAAGTTTGCACCGACGCTGGTGGTGACTCCTGAAGCGATGAATCCCAATGGTGCGGGTGGCTACATAGCGAGTGCGGCAGCGCGGCAGAATGTAACTATCAATGAAGAGAAGCGCTTCCAGCTAGCGTTTACGAATAACAGTGTGAGTGGTGGTACCGCTGCTCTCCATGAGGTAGGGCTGGTGCTAGACGCGACTGATCCCAATGTCACTTGGAAAGATGCTGTGCTGGAGACCATCACGACGAACGGGGTAGAGAATCCAACACCTGCTGCGAGTGATCTCATCTTGACGATCGACACGACTCAGAGCAGCTTCACGCCCGGCTGGAATGGTCTCTCAAATATTGCAAGTGTCGTTGCCAATGCAACGAATAACCCTCTCGCTCGCTTCCGAGCGACACCAGTACTCGCCTACCAGACGACAGCTCCGAGTACAGCGACGGAGTTTCGGGCGTATGCCGGCTATACGATCGGTGGCGTCCATGTCCGCCACAAGAGTGAGCGGATCGGTACAGACAACAACCCTTGTGGTAATGGAGTCATCGATCCGACAGAGACCTGTACGAGCTGTCCGCAGGATTATGTGAGCAATAGTATCGCTTGTTGTGGTAATGGTACAGTCGAAAACTCTACCACTGTAGGCTATGGTGGTGAGCAGTGCGAGCTACCAGGGACTACGACTTGTGATTGGACTTGTCGAAACAGTGACACTACTAGTAGCACCAGTACTAGTGGCAGCACTGGTGGCAGTGGTGGTAGCGGTACTAGCAGCAGTAGTACTAGCAGTGGCAGTGGTGGTAGCGGTACTAGTAGTGGTGGCAGTGGTGGTAGCGGTACTAGTAGTGGTGGCGGCACTACTGAGATCTGTACCGATGGTATCGACAATGATCTCAACGGTCTGATCGACTGTGCGGATTCAAACTGTAGCTCGACTCCAGTTTGTAATGGCTCGCTCTGCGGCAACGGTGTCGTGAACCTCAACGAAAACTGTAATACTTGTCCGCAAGATATCGCGGTCTGTGGTCTAGTCCAAAACGCTACTGTCGATATTGCTGGTCTGATCCGGACTAGCGATGGTACAGTGACGAATAATCCTTACAACGAACTAAATCAAGATGTGGGTGATGTCAGTAGTGGTGAGCTCCAAAGCTCTCTCAACCGCGCGGTCGCAGCCTTCACAGCAAATGCCAGTGCGGCACGCTGCTCGAGCAGCACTCAGTACACGATCAATGGTGTAACTGGCAATGTCTTCACTGGATTGGCTGGCTCTGCTACGACCAACTTCGCTAGCTGTAGCTCTCAAAACGACGCAGTGGTGTTCTTTGACTTCACCAATGGTGGTGATGTGAATCTCGGTACAGTAGGCACTACGCTCACGCTACCAACTGGGCCACGTACGATACTGATCCGCGGTGGCAATCTCCACATCCGTAGTAATCTCGTCTATCCTAGCGGCACGGACAACACACTAGGTATCATCGTGCTACCAAGCGATACGGGTAAAGATGGCAATGTGTACATCTACCCCGAGGTGACGAATATGGTCGGAGCACTCTATACCGAGGGTGGCATGATCACTGTAAACTCAGCTGGTATACCCGACGAGTATGTAAACTGGGACAACTCTAGTCAGTGCGCTGCCAATGGTAGTAATGGTATCTGTGATCGCAGCACCGATCTACGCAACCAGCTCTACTGGCGAGGACTACTAATCAGCCAAAATACAATCGGTGGTAGTGATCAAAATCCACCTGTCTGTCCAAAAGGGCAACAAAGTGTCTGTGATGCGCTGTTTAATATCGATCTCTTGAGAGTCCAAGCTCTGCCAGCTACACACTCCGAGCGTGTAGTCTACGACAGTGATCCTGCGCGCTGGACGGAGAAACGTAAAGCCGCGATCGCTAGGCGATACGACTTCCTCTATGTACGGAAGTTCACCGTCAGTGCTGGCGGCCTCCGTGCGACGAATCCTGCTCCACCAAACAGTAATACGAATAACAACTCGCTAATCATCGAGTACGATAGTCAGATCAATAGCAATCCACCACCACTCTTTGAGCTGCTGGGTGGCAGCAGTAGCAGCGAGCTAGGACAATAGTCTGCCTACGACTCTCTAGCATTTAGATTATTCGTGCCCCGACAGAGTCTAGCTGCGTGATCCACGCTTGACTCTTTAGCTGGGCAGAGTCTCGAAAGGCTGTCTGTACCGCGACTTTCACTCGCTCGGCTGTCTCGGGTGTAGTGATAGCGAAGACACTCGGACCACTACCGGAGAGTGTCACAGCGAGTGCGCCAGCTGCGAGTCCTGCTGCCTGGGCAGCAGAGAAACCAGGGACTAGCGCACCGCGTGCTTTTTCGAGGAGTTCGTTGGTGCTGATGATGGCGGTGAAGTCGGCGAGGTTTTGGACTTTTTGGAGTTGGGCTGTTTTGGCTGTGGCGTCCGTGTCGAGCGCGGAGGTGATCGGTGCGACAGCGGCGCGTGACCGTGCTGTACTGAGCCGATAGTCGGGTGTGACGAGCACGACAGTAAAATCAAATGGTAGCTCGACCTTGGTCGCCTGCTGACCCTCGATGATCGTCAGACTGCCGAGGAGGCTGGGCGCGACGTTGTCGAGGTGCGCCGCACCACACGCTACCTCCTCGCCTAGCGCGCAGGCGGGCAGTAGCTCGGGTTTGGTGAGTTTGTCATCGAGGAGGCGATTGACAGCGACGGCCGCAGCCGCACTACTGGCAGCACTACTACCGAGTCCAGAGTAGAGCGGCATTTGCTTCGTGACGGTGAGACTGATGCCGCGCGACTCCCCTGTCAGTCGGAGTAGCTCGATGGCGACGACGCCAGCGGTGTTACGCTGAGGTTCGAGTGGGAGTTTGCCATGATCACCCTTGATACTGGTGATCTCGACTTTGCCTGAGTCATTCCACGTGGCTGTGATGATATCGCCTGGTGCGCCGACAGCGAAACCAGCACGATCGAAACACGGACCTACATTGGCGATGGTGGCGGGAGCAAAGGCTGTAATCATGGAGTAAGTATACAGTAGGCAGTCATCACACCCTTTTTCAAATCTCCCCAGCCTCTCTTTTATAAAATCCTCCCCAGCCCTCCTTTTTCAAAGGAAGGGGTAAGCGAAAACCCCTTTGAACAGCTCGGTCAAACACCAAACCATTCGGGAGAGTTGTGGGGGTATTTTCTA
>CAYVMX010000026.1:0-3665 GCA_964452725.1 uncultured Candidatus Peribacteria bacterium
GCTACGATTCGTTTGGTTTCGCCGAGCAGTGCGCTGGTGGTGAGTTTCAGATTACAAAGAAAGTCGGCAAGATCTCGGAGTTTTCCCTGACCAAAAATAAATTTAAAAAAAGCTCACTCGCGCTCGGACACACGCGCTGGGCGACGCACGGCACTGTCACTCGCGCCAACGCTCACCCCCACGTAAGCTCGGACGGACGGATCGTACTCGTCCACAACGGGATTATTGAGAATTACACCGAACTCAGGAAAGCGCTACAAAAGAATGGTTTTACGTTCAAAAGTGAGACTGACACCGAGGTCATCGTCAATCTGATCGCTAGCTACTACAAAAAAGATCTCAAAAAAGCGGTTCAGCAAGCCGCCAAGAAGCTAACGGGTCGCTATGCTCTCGTCGTGGCGGCGGTTGGCTCGGGGCGACTGATCGCAGCACGGCGTGGTAGTCCGCTGATCCTCGGCATCGACCAGTTTTATCCCAAGGCAGGTGGTCGCGAAGCCGCCAAGGTAGACGGCTCGGCGTTCTTTATCGCTTCTGACGTACCAGCTTTCCTCGAGTATACGCGCGATGTAGTGTACCTCGATGATGAGGAGATTGTGGAGATAGAGCCGAGCCTGCGCGGCGATCATTATCACGCGCACTTCTCCGAGCTAGCTACTGGTCAGCCGGTTGCCAAGCGAATTGTCTCGATTGAGCAGGCAGTCGAGCAGGTGGGCAAGGGCGATTACAAGCATTTCCTGCTCAAGGAAATCATGGAGCAAAAGGAGACTATCGCGCGGGCGATCAATCAAGACCCTCAGCAAATCCTCAAAGTCGCGCGGCTGATCCAGAAGGCCTACGGCACTTTCTTCATCGGCTGTGGTACCGCGGGCAAGGTCTGCCATACGGCGGAGTACCTCTTTGCCCAGATTGCGCGGCGGCATGTCAACGTGATCTTTGGTAGCGAATTCGATACTCGTGAGCCGTTTCTAACTTCCAAAACTTTATTGCTCGCTGTCAGCCAGTCGGGTGAGACCGCCGATATCCTCGAGGCTTATACCGTCGCCAAGGCGCGCAAAGTCAAAACTGTCGGTGTGGTCAACACCGCGGGCAGTAGTATCGCTCGCCAGAGCGACGTAGTGCTGCCGGTCCGCGCCGGTCCGGAGAAGGCTGTCGCCAGTACCAAGGCGACGACGGCTCAGCTGGCGATCATGACGCTGCTCGCCTACGCTGTCGCGGGTAAGCTGACGGAGGGTCAGCAAGTCTTGATCAATGCGGCGAGCCAAGTCAGCGAGCTACTCAACCCACGCTACTCTGAGCGCATCGAAAAGATCGCCCAAAAGCTCAAAAAAGTCGAGAGCCTTTATATCCTCGGTAAGGCCGCCGACTACCCCATGGCACTGGAGGCGGCGATCAAGCTCCAAGAGCTGAGCTACATCCACGCCGAGGGTTTCGCGGCTGGCGAGCTGAAGCACGGACCACTGGCGCTGATCACGCGAGGTACGCCGCTCATTGCGTTCGTACCGGCTAGTCGGTATCGACAGGACGTCCTGACCAACGTCGCCGAGGTCAAAGCGCGTGGCGGGCTGATCATCGGCGTTTCACCGGTGAGTGATCCGCTCTTTGACTACTGGATCCGCGTGCCCGATGTTGGCACGGCGCAGCCAATCGTCAATATCCTCCCGATCCAGCTACTAGCGTATCATCTGGCGGTGCTGCGTAAGCACGATCCCGATTTGCCGCGGAATCTAGCCAAGAGTGTGACTGTAAAATGAAAAACCTAGTCCTAGTCGGCGGCGGTACGGGCAGCTCGGAGCTTTTGCCAGAGCTTGCCAAAGCACGTGGTGTCAAAACCACAGCGATTGTCTCGGTTTTCGACTCGGGTGGCAGTACAGGACAGCTTCGCAGCAAATTCAAAATCTCCGCGGTAGGTGATCTGCGCAAGGCTTGCTCGGCAGTGAGTCCGCCACTGGTCTCGGCAGTACTGGAAAAACGCTTAAAAAATAATCATGCTGTGGGTAATCTCGCGCTGGCTTTCCTCACCCAGCAGTATGGTTTCCAAGCTGCGACGGAGATCTACAACAAACTTGCTCAGACTAGTATAGCAGTATTACCAGTATCTTTCGCCACGGCAGATCTGGTCGTACAGCTGGCAAATGGTGAGCAGCTAGTCGGGGAAGCCAGCCTCGATCACCCTCCTCGGAGACTTGCTCAGCAAAAAGTCGTCGATCTCAAACTCACTAAAAAAGTCGCGCTGAATCCCGCCGCCAAAAAAGCTCTTCAACAGGCGGATTTGATTGTCGTGGGTCCAGGTAGTCTGCTCGGCTCACTCCTGCCCCACTTCCTCGTAGATGGGTTCGCCGCGGCTTTCGAGCGATCGGAGGCACAGAAGATCTTCGTCGCACCAGCGACGCAGGAGTTTGGTTATCATGGTGAGACGGCCGAGGAGCAGGCAGAGCGGTTCCCCGTAGGATTCGACGAGGTACTAGAGACTCAGAGGCGGCGTTGGCGACCAAAAGATCTGGCACGAGAGCTGCTAAAATCCACTCGATGAAAGTAATCGGCATTGATCCCGGTACGGCGACGACGGGTTTTGCCATCGTCGAGCAGGTTGCGGGTCAGATGACAGCACTGGACTACGGCGCGATCAGCACACCCGCAGGGCTAGACTTGGCGACGCGTCTGACCATGATCGCCGACGACCTCGACGAGCTACTCACCCAGCACCAGCCCCAGCTCGCAGTCGTGGAAAAAATCTTCTACGCCAAGAATCAAACAACCGTGATCCCAGTCGCACAAGCACGGGGAGTGATCCTACTCACGCTCGCCCGACATGGTGTCAAAATTCAAGAGCTGTCGCCACCCGAAGTGAAGCAGGCCGTGACCGGCTACGGCAAGGCAGACAAAAAGCAGGTTCAAACGATGGTCAAAGAGATTTACCAGCTGGCCGAGCTACCCCAGCCCGACGATGCCGCTGACGCACTGGCACTAGCTTATGCGGGGAGCTGAATCGCGAAAGAGGGCTCGCTCTCGCTTAGGATTCGCAAGCTCCCGAGTATTTCCTAGCCTACTTTGATGATCTTGTATTTGAAATCTCCCGCAGGAGCTTTGACCACTACTTCTTCGCCCTGATCACGGTCAATGACGGCTGCGCCGATGGGGCTTTCGTTGCTGATTTTATCCTCGAGAGGATTAGCTTCCGTGCTGCCGACGATAGTATAAGTCTCGGGGTCGTCTTTTTCGGTGAGGTTTTGGATCTTGATAGTCGAACCGACACGGACAGTCTTGCTGCCTTTGCTAGATTTTTCAGTGATGATTTTCACGTTTTTGACCATATTGGTTAGCTCGACGATACGCCCCTCGACGAAAGCTTGCTCATTCTTGGCGTCTTCATACTCCGAGTTTTCACTTAGGTCACCGTAGGCGATCGCTTCCTTCAGTCGGGCGGCGACTTCTTTGCGACGCGTACGCTCAAGCTGCTCTAGCTCGTCTTTGAGCGCCTTTAGCCCCTCGCGAGTGACGAGTGTTTGGTTGGCTTGACCGGCTGTAGTCGTGCTGCCAGTGTCGTCACCTTCGTCGTCGTCAGTAGCTGAATCGTCGTCGATGAGTGCGCGATCTTCTTCGGTTAGATCGTTGGCAGCGGGAGTGTCGTCTTTGGAGTTCATAGGAGGTGTGAGCTAAACAGTATT